>JAOUOR010000087.1 GCA_029880245.1 Alphaproteobacteria bacterium | reverse complement strand
CATTTCCATCATACGCTGGAGCTGGGAGAGCATTTCCTGCGCGGATTTCGTATCACCGTTTTGTAAGTGGGATTGTAATTCATCCAGAAATTTAGAAAGATTATCAGGGCTTATGGCATTGCGCATCTCTTCTTCTGAAAGCTCTGGGATTTTCTGACCTTCGGCCATGCGCTTTTGCATTTCACGTTGAAGCTCCATGAAATATTGCGCCATTTTCTCACGGATGCGATCTGTCAATTCATTAAGCTCTTCTTGTGTGGTGTTCGGATCACGCAAAGCCTCGGCAAGGTCTCTTTGCGCTTGACGCAATTCCCGCAAGGCCAGAGCAAGATCACCATCTTCAACCGAGATTGCCGTATCCCACAGCAGTTTTATGATCTCTTTAGCTGCTTCAGTTCTTACATCCTGATCCTTCCTGTTCACATAAGCAAGGCGGACACTGGCTGTTTTAATGGCCAGATAGATTACGGGGTTATGTCCAAAAAAATCAGGGGCACGCAACAATGTCGCAATATTCGATGAAAGTTTTAAAAAATCCTCTTGAAAGTTCCAGGCAAGCTCTTTTCTGGCTGCAATTAATGATTTTGCAACCGGATGTTTAAATTCCCGCTCGGGCAGCGTCAGTTTTATCGGCTCTAGCTCTGTATATTGATTTTTATGATCTTTTACCTTGAAGGTAATAGTAACAGGTAAACCTGCCCAGCTATGCCATGTCAGATCATAAATAGGGTCAATACGAAAGTCTATTTCCGGCGGCGACATAACAAGACGTGTCTCTACAAAATTTTCTCCTAAAGGTGACTCTTCAACAATTTCATCAAGCTTCATAGATATTTCAAGATCAGTCACGCTGTAATCATCAAATAGCTCCAGCGCAAAGCGTAAGTGACCATTTGGCAAAATTTCATAAAGTTCGGCTTTCTTATCTTCTTCCTTTTTTTCAGCATTAGACTCCGGAGCCTCTTGGCTTTCTTTATCCGGCCCTGCAATTTTTATTTTCGGCGGCTGATCTTTCTTGTACGCGTAAGGCCAATCAGCAAGGGTGCGATAAAATTGCTTTATACGGAGTTCATTTCCATTTTCTACCACTTTATCCAGTCCATAATAATCATCCCCCAAAGATGGGAGAGGGATAGTTTTGCCGTTTTCAATCATATATGGTGTAAACCAGCTTCCGTAAGTGGCACGAACCCTGATCTTGATCTGGCTATCCTCGGCAATTGTGACAGGCTCTTTTAGTCTGCCGCCTCCTGTAATTTGGATTTGAGGTAACGACGTATATTCCGGCGGTGTAATCCATATCTGAATATCTTGCGAAGCGTTCTTACTCCATAATGCAGGAGCAAAAGGTAGAAGAGATTTACTGATCCGGTATTGCCATTCAGGTCCGGCAAAAATAGCGCCCGTTATAAAGGTTAAAATAGCCATAAACCGTAGTCCATATGGGTCTTCTCGTACAATAATAGCTCTTGGCCACGGCGCTTTAAGCTTGGCAAATTGCTCCAGAATGTAATGCTGGAAATTATGCCATAGCTCACGCGTTTCATGCTTTTTGGGATTGGCAAGATTATCCTCAATGCTTTGGATTTCACCGCGTAAGATATGGCTTTGATCTTCAATAGCACTATCTATCTGATTTAGAGCAGGAGCATGAAGTGTAAACACATCTTTCCTGAGAAAATAAAATGCACCGACACAAAACACAGCCAGAGTTAAATATACTGCCCAGATTCCCAAAATGTCAGGTAATTCCAACATCCAAAGGCCACAGAAAAACAGGCACCAAACTGTAAGGCGCCAGAAATGAAGCGCAACTTTTTCTATACTTAGGGATAGTAAGGCCAGCTTGCGTTTGCGTTCAAGCTTGTCCAGATAGGGTCTGTTTTCGTAATCTAGCGGATCCAGCATTTTTTCAGAATATAGATATGTTCTTAAAAAGACATCAACTAATTGTCTATTTTATCCAGTCAGGAACAGTTTCTCTTTGTATCATCTCTTCTAGTGATTGGCGCTTATTGATCAATTCATACTTATTGCCATTAACCAAAACTTCTGCCGGCATAGGACGGCTGTTATAATTTGAAGCCATAGAAAAACCATAGGCGCCGGCTGAGCGGAAAACGACCAGATCACCTGCATCTACATGCTGGATTTGACGATTTTTAGCAAAAATATCTCCGCTTTCACAGATTGGACCGACAACGTCATATGTTTCGATTTCATTATCTCTATGTTCCACGGACTCTATCAAATGAAAAGCATCATAAAGGGCAGGGCGGATAAGATCATTCATACCCGCATCCAGAACCATAAAATCACGTACATCAGTGGTTTTGATATATTCAACCGTGCTAAGCAGAACACCTGAACTCCCAACCATATAGCGGCCCGGCTCCATCTGAATATCTACATCCAGTGGTAAGATAATATCACGTACCCATTGCGCATAAGAGTCCAGATCCAGATTACTTTCATCATGATAGGGAATTGGAAAACCACCACCTATATCAAGAACATTGACCTCGTGACCATTATCACGGAGAAGTTTGACAATTTCTGCAAGTTTTGTGAAAGCGGGTTTGAAAGCCTGCACATTAAAGACTTGTGACCCAATGTGGATAGAAACACCAACGGGTTTAATATTATCAAGACCTTCAGCAAGTTGATAAAGCTCTATAATTTTATCAGAGCTACTGCCGAACTTGTCTTCCTTGCGTCCGGTGTTGATTTTATCATGGCCGCCGCCTGCAATATCCGGATTGATCCGGAACAAAACATTAGCATTTTTATTTTTAGCTTTTGCTATATCGTTGATACTATATAGCTCGTCTACGCATTCAATATTGAATTGCAAAATATCAGCTTCCAGACAAGCTTCTATTTCGCTTTTACTCTTACCAAAACTAGTTGAAATAATCTTCTGACCAGAAAATCCGGCTTTAACCCCTCGCATAAGCTCACCTTCCGAGACAATCTCGAGACCACTTCCTAGTGATTTCAGAAGACTTAATATTGCAATATTGGAATTGGCTTTACACGCATAGCACAATAAAGGTTGTTTTTCCTTAGGGAGGTGTTTTTTTAGAACGGCTGACAGAGTTTCATATTGAGATACGATAGATGCTTGCGAGTAGACGTAAAGCGGCGTACCAAATTCTTGCGCCAATTCTGTTAATGGCACATCTTCGGCATGCAAAACACCGTTTTTTTCCGCAAAGAAATCCATAGCTCTACTAACCCACTATTTCTTTATTTCTACTTCTGAAGGATAGGTGTGAGGAAACATATCCTTATCTCTACCTTGTGGGGCTTCAACGCTCGATGGTTTAACGCCACAAGATGTTATTCCAAGCGCTAAAAAAACAAGCATAATATATAATCTGTAATTTCTCATTTCTATTCCTTGTTAAACCTAGCATAATATCTATCTTGAGATACGACAAAAAGAAAATACTTTATTTGGATATGATAGGAAAATGCAAGGTTGGTTTTCAAAATATATAATATGGATAGGTATTATTTTTCTCCTCATCATGCTGTCTTTTTTTAACTGGATTAAAAATGACAGATTGCTAAAAATTTATGAGGCAGAAGTAGCATCACATTTCAAAAGCTTTGAAAAGCCTAAAGAATCTTTTTCGGTAAGTGATATTGAAATATTAGGCCCCACTGGAAGCAAAATCAAATTATCACATTATTATGGGCGTTATCTGATTATTAATCTATGGGCAACGTGGTGTACACCGTGCATAGAGGAACTTCCCTCACTTAATAAATTGAGACTACAACTAAAGGCTGCAGGTAAACGCTGGTCGGTTATGGCCGTTTCCGTGGATGCTGAAAATAATATGGACAAGATGACAGCCATGGTTGATAGACTGGATGTAGAGGATCTGGCCGCGTATTATGATCATAAGAATACGCTCCAGAACACATTAAAAACAAATGTTCTTCCTACAACTTTTATTGTTTCGGATTCAGGTAAAGTTTTATATACTATAAAAGGGGATGCCATATGGCATGATCCTGCGGTTTTAGAGCTTCTTGAGCGCATTGAGCATGTTTACTAATTACTTGATTTTCTGTAGGGTTTTCTTAAGAAAAAAATGGTAATATACAAGACTTGTATTACTGATTTTTTTAAATCATTTGGTATATTAGAAAGTTAAAAATGACATCAAAAACAGATGGTCACGAACGTATTTCACAAGAACAGCTAGACGCGCTGGTCGGACTTCATAATCGTTTTTTAGAAGGCCGAATAGGGGGGCGTCGAGCGCATCTTGAAAATATAGATTTAAGCGGTTTATCCTTAAAGAAAAAAAAATTATCACAGGCTAATTTCACGGGCTGCATCATGTCCGATATGGATTTGTCTTATGCTGATTTCAATCAGGCATCGCTCTATGCGTGCAACCTGAGCCGGTCAAACCTTTATCAGACAACATTTGTTCGTTCAGACCTTAGGGGCGCTCGTATTGAAGATGCCAATCTGGAAGGAGCTGATCTGGAAGCTGCGGATCTGCGTGTCGGCGGAGTTGCAGGAGGAAGTGATTATGCTCAACCCCAAGCTGTGAATTTCAGAGGCGCGAATTTATCCGGCGCCAAGCTTGTCGGTTCAATGGCATCAAAGGCTGATTTTTCTGATGCGATGATGGTTGGCGCAAATGTGTCTAATGCTGATTTGCAAGGGGCCACATTAGAAGGGGCCGATTTAACGAATGCGGATATAGATGGAGCCAAAATGGAAGGCGTAAACATCTCTTCGGCCATTTTAACAGGTATTGAACTCAGCAGCCTTAAAAAACAGGGTATTGATTTATCGCAGGCCATCACAGATGAAAATGTAGGGCAATCTGTAGCCGATCTTGGAAAACCTTTACCGCAATTACTTAAGGAACACAAAGAATGGCTAGCCTCAAAAGGCAAGACAGGAGTGCAACTGGACCTGACTAATATCGATTTGAGGTCATTAGGCACGCTGAAAATGGAGCGTATGACGGCTATCAAGGCTGTTAAAGCCAAGTTCTTCGGAATGAATCTATATAAATTAGAGCTGCAAAGTGCTTTGCTGGATGGTTCGGATTTTAGAAAATGCGATATGGAGGAATCCGATTTAAGAGGCTCTTCATTCAAAAGCTGTAATTTTTCCCATGCGTCGCTCAAAAGCGTAAATTGCTCATCGCTTTTACTAGGAGCAGGCGGCACAAGCCGGTTTAGTCCGTGTGACTTTACGGAGTCTAAATTGCGCTATGCCAATTTGACAAAAGGCAATTTCAAAGATGCCCTGTTTGTCAATGCCGATCTCTCGCAAGCTGATTTGACAGGAGCCGATCTGTCAAATGCCGATTTCACAGGGGCCAAGCTTGACGGAGCAAATCTTGATGATGCAATCACTACAGGAGCCAAGTTTGACCGTGATGAATCACGCCCTGTTTTCAAAATGCGGGAAGAAAAAGAAGGCTAAAAAAAACGCATTGAATACCCCCCAAGGGGCCAGGTATCAATACGTCATTACCCGCCTGTTACACGCTTTATACGTGTGACCTGTGCGGGTAATCCATGGATTGTACGGACAAGCCGTGCAATGACGAAAACGCCGCAAGAGCGGCGAGGAATTAAATCTGAAAGTGATTAAAATAAGAAATATGGGTTATGATATTTCTTGAGAAGGTGTAGCAAAAATAACTTTACGTGCTGTACTAACTTGCGTACGTTTTCCAAAAATTTTTCGAAGTTTTTTTAGTTAAGCTTTGCTTGCTTTCATGAGATTCCACTTGAAAATGAACATTTTTATCACCTACTTCACAACCATAAACTGTACTTACTGTTCCATTCACATGTTCTGAGAATTTCGATAATAGATCGCTTTTCTTTTCATTTTCACTCACATTATTTTTGGGTATTAAGACCCAATATAAAGGCATATTTTATACTCCGGTAATTTTCAAACCCGTTCATTATGTCCAAAAGAGACAAATTTTACAAGAAAATCATAATTTTTCCGTTAATTCCGGCACAGCATCAAACAAATCAGCGACAAGGCCGTAATCAGCGACACTAAAGATAGGGGCTTCTTCATCCTTATTGATGGCAACAATAACCTTGGAATCCTTCATTCCTGCTAGATGCTGGATCGCGCCTGAAATGCCGACAGCTATATAAAGATCGGGCGCTACAATTTTACCTGTTTGCCCGACCTGATAATCATTGGGAACATACCCCGCGTCGACGGCTGCACGAGACGCACCAACCGCGCCGCCTAACTTGTCTGCGAGCTGCTCAATAAGGTCAAATTTTTCTGCCGAACCCACACCGCGCCCACCGGAAACAACAACTCTGGCGCTTGTAAGTTCCGGTCTTTCTGACTTGGAAAGCTCTGCTGAAACAAAAGCTGACAAATCCTGATAATTTGAAACAGCATAATTTTCTATAGATGCTGAACCGCCTGAAGGCTCGGCAGCATCAAACGTTGTGCCGCGCACTGTAATTAACTTGATTGAATCCGATGATTTTACCGTAGCAATCGCATTACCCGCATAAACAGGGCGCTTAAACGTATCGGCATCTTCCACAGATATTATATCCGAGATTTGCTGTACATCGAGTAGGGCTGCCGTGCGTGGTAAAATGTTTTTTCCAAACGTTGTAGCCGGAGCCAGCACATGAGAATAATTCTTCGCTAAATCAACCAGAATAGGGGCTATGTTTTCTGCCAGAGGATGGGCCAGTGATGAATCATCAGCTTTTATAATTTTTGATACACCGGATATAGAGGCTGCCTCTTTTGCTACTGCGTCACATCCTTCGCCGCAAACCAGAACATCAATATCGCCGCCAATTTTCTGCGCGGCCCCAATGACATTGAGGGTCACAGGTGAAAGAGCTTTTCCGCTATGTTCTGCTAATACTAATATGCTCATAATAAAATTTCCCCTTAAATAACTTTAGCTTCGTTTTTGAGTTTATCCACAAGCTCATCCACAGAACTTACCTTAATACCACCTTGCCGTGCTTCCGGCTCGGTCACGCTTATAACACTAAGGCGTGGCTCATAGGAAACCCCTAAATCAGAAGGCTCTATAACCTCCAGTTCCTTCTTCTTGGCTTTCATGATATCGGGTAGCTTCGCATAGCGCGGCTCATTAAGACGTAAATCTGTTGTCACAATCGCGGGGAGCTTTAAAGAAATTGTTTCAAGACCTCCATCAATCTCTCTTGTGACTTTGGCATTTCCGCCATCAATTTCCAGCTTTGAGGCAAAAGTTCCCTGTCCCCAGTCAAGCAGGGCGGCAAGCATCTGTCCGGTCTGGTTGGAATCATCATCAATAGATTGCTTGCCCATAATCACGAGGTCAGGATTTTCTTTCTCGACAAGAGCCTTCAAGGTTTTGGCAACCGCCAGAGGTTCAACCCCGCCAAGATCAATCGGCAGGTCGGTTTTTACTAATATCCCGCGATCCGCACCCACAGCCATGGCCGTTCTAATCTGTTCCTGCGCCTTTTCAGGGCCGATTGTAACGACTATAATCTCTGTGGCTTTGCCGGATTCTTTTAAACGTACAGCTTCTTCAATGGCAATTTCATCAAAAGGTTTAAGTGACATTTTCACAT
>JAOUOR010000032.1 GCA_029880245.1 Alphaproteobacteria bacterium | reverse complement strand
CGCGGCAAAAGCACATGATAATAAAACACATTATTCTGCGCAGTGCCAAATTCATAAATGCATCCCGCTTGTTGCCTTCGCACCTGCGGAGATTCATTAAGGGCATTCGCCCCGCCTATATACTCATTGGCGGCATTGGTCGAAAAAGAACCTGTATAAGCAGGGCCAACATCAACCTCGAATTGCTGTGGTAGGGCGCCGGAAGGGTTGGTAATATTCAGAATTTTATTGACCTGCAAACAGATACTCTCGGGCACATCTTCCAGCAGTAATAGCAAGTCCTTACAATTTGCACTGGCATCATCACAGCCCATCCCACCCACACGGTTCCCGCTTGAAATATGCCAGTTATTTGCAAAGCCGGTATCGCCAAGAATATCAGCAGCACTTCGGTAATCTACACCGCCGCCTTGAACATTAAACACTTCGCATGATGTCGTGTTACAATTTGTATTATCATGCCCTGCGCTAATGGCTACGAAATCAAGGTCACTTTCACTTATTCCCTCATTAAGCACCATCCTTTGCACGGCAATCTCAATGGATTTGGTATAGCGTAGCAAGCTCGAAGCTCTTATCCGGTCTTGCTCGACGCGGCCTGACTGGTTAACAGTGCCGCTATTACGGCTAACGATAAAGGTCAACATCCCCAGCAAGGCAATGGTCAGCAGCAAAAACCACAAAATATTGCCGGATTCAGAAATATGATTTTGTTTATAAGAAAAGTATTTCATCTCTTGGATGATGACCAGTTTTTCCAGCGCTGGCAAGCCTCTATTATGTTTTCCTTGCTATCGGCATAGCAGATACGGATCGTGCCGTGCCCGCGCGTTAAATCGAAATCCGTACCCGGCGTGATCGAGATTTTAGCTTCATCAAGAACGGCTCTGCAATAGGCTTCGCTGTCATTACTAAGGGCATGGATATCGGCATAAACATAAAATGCACCATGAGCCGCCGAGAATGAATCAATCCCGATATTAGGCAGCGCACCAAGCAAAATTTCACGATTCGCCGCATAATCGGCCACATAAGCATCAAGCTCAGCTATATGATCAAAAATCTTGTAAGCAAGATGCTGGGATATGGTTGGCGGCGAGACAAAGAGATTCTCGGATAGTTTTTTAACAGGATCCTTAAGATCATCAGGCAAAACCGTCCATCCCAAACGCCAGCCCGTCATGGCAAAATATTTGGAAAACGTGTTCAGAACAATAGCCTCATCAGTAAACTTCAGGGCTGTGGTGGCTTTGCCGTTATAGGTAATGCCGTGATAGGCTTCATCCGAGATCAAGCGCACACCGTTTTTCGAACATCATGCGCAGATCTTTTCTAATTCCTCATCCTTAATCATTGTTCCCGAAGGGTTAGAAGGGGAGTTGATAATCATGCCTTCAAATTCCAATCCGCAGGACTCGACCAACTCAAGCGTTGGCTGGAAATTATCGGCGGCGCGGGTTTCAATCTCAACAACTTCTATATTCAAAGCCTTAAGAATATTCCGATAAGCCGGATAGGCGGGTGTAAAAATAGCCACGCGATCTCCCGTATCAAAAGCAGCGATAAAGGTCAGAATGAAGGCCGAGGAAGAACCGGCAGTCACGCAGATATTATCCGCATTGGCTTTTTGCCCGTAATAACGTTGATAATATTCGGCAATGCGTTCCCGTAAAGAGATCATGCCTATAGCCTCTGTATAGCCTTGACGCGGATCTTTTGTAATCATAGAAGCGGCATATTCCAGCACCCCTGCCGGTGCGCCGACATGAGGTTGCCCTGCGCCCATCTTTCGAATATCTACACCTTGCGCCTCAAGGTTATGGACCTGACGCATAATATCAAGTGCCTTGAAAGAAGCTATATCCGATCGTTTTGATGTTTTCAGAAAAGCCATAATAAATCGTGGTTACGTCATTGAAGCGATATTATACCCGAAGCGGCATAAGAACATACAAAGACGATGTATCGCTATTATCCTGAATAATGGTCGGGCTTCCCGAATCCGCCAATGTCAACCGGCATCCTCCTTCAAGCTGTGAGGTAATATCCATCAAATATTTTGCGTTAAATCCAATCTCCATCGAAGAATTGCCATTAACTTCCATTTCTTCTGTAGCACTCCCCGACTCCGGCGAGTTAGCGGAAAGCGTCATCTGCTTGCCGTTTAGTGTGATTTTCAGTGCGCGTGATTTTTCATCCGAAATCGTAGAAACGCGGTCAATCGCCGAAGAAAAAGTCTTCGGATCGACTTCGACAATCTTGTCATTTCCTTCGGGGATAACGCGGCCATAATCGGGGAATGTGCCGTCAATAAGCTTGGAAGTCAGGACAATATGATCAAAGGCAAAGCGGATCTTATTTTCTGAAAGGCTGATATTGATCTGGTCCGCTGCATCCTCGATCAATTTGCGAACCTCAAGAATGGTTTTGCGCGGAATAATAATGCCCGGCATATTCGCAGCGCTTTCCGGCAAGGGCATTTCAAAGCGGGCCAGTCTGTGCCCGTCAGTCGCCACAGCGCGCAGAACGTCAACACCGTTACTTTCACACGCATGTAAATATATGCCATTAAGGTAATAACGCGTTTCTTCCGTACTCATCGCGAATTTCGTGCGGTCGATCAAGGCGCGTAAATCCGAAGCCGGAATAGAAAAGCCGCTTGGCAACGCATTGGCAGAGATCTCAGGAAAATCCGCCACAGGCAGGCAGCTCAATTTAAACTGGGAGCGCCCCGATTTGACTGTAATTTGTGTGCCCTCGGCATTCAGCTCCATCTCGATGGTCGAATCGCCGGAGAATTTCCTGACAATATCATGGAATGTATGGGCGGGCGCTGTTGTCGCGCCGGGCTGGCTGACATCGGCGGCGACAGATTCATTGATCTCCAGATCCATATCTGTCGAGGAAAGAGACAGCACTCCGTCTTCGGCTTTCAATAACACATTGGAAAGAATAGGAATAGTATTCCGGCGCTCAACAACGCTCTGCACATGGTTTAACGATCTTAAAAGGGCTGCCCGCTCAATACTCAGCTTCATCTCTGTCCATCCATAAATCTAGGTTTTTGCTAATAAGTCAAAGTCTAGCATAGTGATTCGGGCCGAGAAAGCCCTAAAATGTATGGAATTCATTTGTGCACAATTAGACGGAGGGAGTTGGTATTTCATTCTCTGGTGTTTCATCCGGAGCGCGTGTATATAAACGATTAAACTTATTTAGGACTTCTTCAGCCTGTTCATGAAACTTTGCATATATAGCCCATGCCACTCCATCAAATTCAATAATTTCTTTAGACAGTTCTTTTGCTTTTTCATAATCATTGGTAACAGCTTTTCCAGATGGATAGTTATATGCTTTGGCAATGTCTTCTTTGAGAAAGTTAAGTGTTATAGCAGCAAAAACAGCGGCTAACCTAGCCTGCCGCACAGAGTCTTCTTGGTTTTTATGGTCGAGAATTTCTTCCTTGGTTACTTTAAACTCTTTGACAGTTTCTTCTAATATTTCAGAAAGTAACTCTTTTATTTTAGAAGGTGTTGCTTTTTGTTTTTTCATTATATGCTCAAGCCGCTTTGTTATTGGTTATTAATGTTTATAATTAGAAGGGACTGGGGGTTCCAGTTAGAGCTAAATCCGGATGCTGTAAATGCAAACGACCTTTTATATCTAGGACATCTCTCTCAAAATCAATATCGTTTAAAAGTTTTATTACCTTTTTATAATCATTAGTAAGAGGATGGACTGAAGGATAATAAAATTCGGTAGCAATGTCCAATCTGAAAAAGTCACACTCTTTGGCGATATAAATTGCCGCTAACCTAGCCTGCCGCACAGAGTCTTCTTGGTTTTTATGGTTACGGATATCATCTACAGTTACCCCAAACTGTTCGGCGGATGCATTTAATATATTAAGAAGGGATGTCTCTATTTTATCTGATTCTTCTGAAATTCTAAAAAGGGATGCTTCTATTTTAAAAGCTGATGGTCTTTGTTTATCCATTTTACGCCTCAAGCCGCTTTTTTGTTATTTACTAAATGCTTTTCTAAATGCTCTAAAAGTTTTTCAAAAAGCTTTGTTTCATGAGCACTTAGGTCTTTCAGTATATAATGATCTCCCCCACATATGTCAAACATTTCTGTCAGATGACGATCTTCTTCGGCCAGTAAACTTTTCAAAGACATATGGTCCGAGGATTTCTCAAGCACATCCTGATAAATCGCATAGAGCCAGCAGGCCCGCAGCTCGATAATAAGTGATACCCACCCATAAGCGTTATCAGCCCCGACTTTGCGGGTAATGGCGGCATCAAGGCGGCCAAAATACATGGCCGCGGGCAAGCGGGCCATTGTGTTTTCGTCATTCCACCCATGAAGGGTTTTTCCTGCAACCCGCTCGGCATGACGCTTGAAAAAATAGGCATGGCGCGCTTCTTCGGATAAATGCTGGAGCGTGCCTTGTGACATCACGCGGTTCATTTGGGAAAGCATAATCTTGCGGCTGCCCAGATGTTCCAGCATCGAGAGCATGTTTAAAAACAGGGCATGGCGCGGCTTGTCTTCAACAATATTTTCAAGAAAGCTGCGGATGCGCGGCTCAAACTGCGCATTGTTGTCTTTCATCCCTGAGGCTGTCCAGGGCGAGATGGAGTGTTTCATAGATCTCCTCCAGATCTTCTTTACTTATGCAATATGGGGGCAACATATACACTGTATTGCCCAAGGGGCGCAAGAGTATGTTATGCCTTAGAAAGAAATCATACAATTGAGGCTGTATGGTGGACAAATATCCGCTATTTTCGGCTTTGATATCAAAAGCCAGCATAGTCCCCAGCGACCTGACATTTTCAACATCGGTCCGTGCTTTAAAGTCCTTCAGGGCTGTTTCGTGGCTGTTGGATATTTCATCAATACGGCTTTGAACCAGCTCATTTTCCCATATTTCTAAAGAGGCCACGGCAGCCGAGCAGGAAATAGGATTGGCCGTAAAAGAGGAAGAATGAAAAAACATCTTCGACTTGTCCGTGCTGTAAAAAGCATCGTAAATTCCTCTTGTGCAAAGCGTGGCACTCATAGGAAGAAAGCCAGCGGTTAGCCCTTTGGACAGGCATAATATATCAGGGTTTATTCCGGCCTTGTCGCAAGCCAGAAAACTTCCTGTGCGGCCAAAGCCGGTCATGATTTCATCGGCAATCAAAAAGACATCTTCGCGCCTGCACATAGTGCAAAGTGTCTGCAAAGCTTCGGGTGAATAAATATTCATTCCACCCGCCCCTTGCAAAAGCGGCTCGAAAATAAAACAGGCTACATTATTTTTATTAGCTTTAAGGACCCGCTCCAGCATTTCAAAACTTGCTGATTCCTGACCGGAAACAGGCACAGTTATATGCTCGACCTCGAATAAAAACGGATCATAGGCACGGTTGTAAATACTTCGTGCGCCTGCCGACATCGCGCCAAATGTATCGCCATGATAGCCATGCTCAAGCGCTATAATTTTCTGTCTGGCCTGACCTTTGTTTTCCCAATAACCCAGTGCCATTTTTAAGGCCACCTCTACAGCAGTCGAGCCGCTATCGGAGTAAAAAACATGATCGAAAGCCTCACCCGTATGCCGGATCAGTTTTTCCGCAAGATTTTCTGCCGGATCATGGGTGAAACCGGCAAAGATCACCTGATCCAGCTTTTCCGCTTGAGCCTGCACAGCGCTTACAATATGCGGATGGCAGTGGCCATGTGTAATCACCCACCAGCTTGAAATTGCGTCAATAATGCGCTGCCCGTTTTTATCATACAGATAAGCACCCTTAGCATGGTTGATATGAATGGAATCCGGCGCAATGCCGTGTTGCGTAAAGGGGTGCCAAATGGTTGATTTATTATAGGGCATGGTTAATCCTTAAGACGCTATAGCGATATCTTTTGGAAGAAAGTCTTCGATATCGAAATGCACTTCGAAGGCGCCTTTGAGATTTTCAGGACTTAAATCTTCGATTATCGGCAAAGTCCCTAGAATTTTGGTCTCCGAGAACTGACCAATGGTTTTTACATTATCAACGTTTCTTTCTCCTATAAAGGCAATGCCATGAACAGGAATGTTGCGCGACCATAAAGCCTCTAATGATAAAAGTGTATGATTGATTGTTCCAAGTCCGGTGCGGGCGCATAAAATAACAGGAATACGCCATTTTTTAAAAAGATTGATCAGCAGGTTTTCCCGTGTTAAAGGCACCATTAATCCTCCTGCGCCTTCAATGATCAAAGTGCCGTTAATATCTGGTAAGGCAGTTTTTAAGGCATCAATATCAATATGCACATCATCCAGTTCTGCGGCACGGTGCGGAGAAAGGCTCTCCGAAAAAACATAGCTTTCCGGCAAAAAACGGTCCTGACCAAGATTTGTCAAGGTTCTAACCGTGTGTGTATCAATGCTATCAGATACACCGGATTGTACAGGCTTCCAGTAATGCGGTGTAGCTCCTGCACCTTCCAAAGCCAGCATAAGGCCGGCAGAAAAAACGGTTTTCCCTATATCTGTATCCGTGCCTGTTATAACGAATTTTTGTCTCATCTTTTTCTATATAATAGTTCTTAGCTCAGAATAAAAGTTTTCTAACTGCTCCTTTTTTAAAGAGCTGCTTAAGGACAGCCTTAAGCGCGCAGTACCCTCTGCTACGGTAGGTGGGCGTATGGCTCTGATGTCATAGCCTTGTGCCTGTAATTTAGCGGCAACGCTCAGTGCTTTGTGATCGTCGCCAAGTATAATCGGCACGATCTGTGATCCGGCCCCGCCAAACAGGCTTTGAGCGTGCTTGCACAGATCAAGGAGCTGCGCCCTGCGGTTTTCGCCTTCATCCGTATCCAAAAACTCCAGAGATTTCTGTACCAGATAGGCTTGAAGAGGCATCGGAGCAGTGGAGTAGATAAAGGGGCGGGCTTTGTTAATCAGGGCTTGGATAATGGACTCAGATGCACAAACCAGACCACCAGCCACGCCGATGGCTTTGCCGCATGTATGGACCGTAATAAGGCGATCATGACCGGTTTTTTGTATGATAGACTGGCTTAGCCCTCTACCTTTAGGGCCATAAATCCCTGAGCTGTGGGCTTCATCTACGATCAGTATCGTATTGTGTTTCTGTATGATTTTAACAATGTCGTTTAGTGGTGCGAAATCGCCATCCATAGAATAGAGTGCTTCCACGCAAACCCAGAGCGTTTTTGAAGGCGCATCATGCTTTTTAAGTAAGACTTCAAGATGATTGATATCATTATGAGTGAATTTATAGCCCTTCGAATCACTCGCCCGAATACCATCACGCATACTGGCGTGAATCAGCGAGTCATATAGGATAATATCTCCACGTTTAGGCAGGGTTGTCAAAAGCGCATAATTGGCCTGAAAGCCGCTTGAAAAGAAGAGGCTTTGCGGAGCATTGAAATACATAGCAGCATAGTCTTCCAGGGCCTTATGGCTTTGTGTATGCCCGCGTAAGAGGCGAGATCCCGCCCCGCCAATATCAAGACCATTTTGCAGGGCGTCAATGGCAACTTGCCTTAGAAAAGGATCACCAGCCATACCAAGATAATCATTTGACGTTAAATCCAGCCCCTGAGGTAGGTTTAAAGTCCTAAAACGGTTATTTTCTTTTAGCTCAGTCAGCTCGTCTTCAAATAGAATTCTTGCTTGTTCAGCCATATTCTATGCCCTTAAAAAACACGGTATATCTTATCATGTACTGAACATAAGGCTATGGGCCGTTTTTGGCAATATAAAAACAATTTGTCTAAAATTTTAGATAAATTTTATAAGTATTTTAATAGTATTCGAAATGAAAAAATACAATTAATTTAAATAATAAATACATTTCAAATTTTATTTACTTTGTTTTTACTTTTTCCATGTTATGGTAAATATATAAGGAATTAAGAAATATGGCGGGTTCAATAGTACTGATTTTTGGAGTAATTTGTTACGCAATATGCGGGATTGCGCTGTATTCTATGAAAGTTAAACGGCGCTGAATATAAATTAAAAGAAAGATAGGATTTATTACGGTTTTTACTTCGCTTTTTCTCAGCAAATAGTTCTAAAATGATATAATTTTGCCCCCCTTTTAAGATTATATCACGTAGGAACGCACAATACTCTAACAGCGCCGGATTTATTCCGGCGTTTTTTTTTGATTTGTGCCTGTTTACGTTGTACAGTGTCCTGACTTTAAAAATTGAAATTGAGGTTAACGGCAATGTTATCACGTGTTCTGACTATTTATGTATTCGCAGCTTTTTGTATGTCTGTCTTTCCTGTCCAATATGTTTATGCCCAAGAAGAGCAATCTGCCCAGACAGAGGCAGAAAAAATGGATGAAAAAGACATTGAAAAGGCCAAGCAGAAAATGCTGAATGATAAAATTATGAACATTAGCGCAGGCCTTGACCAAAAGGAATTTGCTCATTTTATGGTGATTTATTCAAGCTATGCTGTTGTGAACATGGTCATGGATGTACAAACCGATGTCGGGACGGCTGTAAAGGCGTGCATAGAGAATAATCCGGATATGGAGGATAAAGTTCAGGCCCGCTATGACGAATGGAATAAAGTGGTCGGCAAATCCTTGGCAGATGCCGAATCTAATATTAATAACATGGGCTTGGCACAGGATTATATCCCTCAATCAGAGCTGAAAGAGCTCAATGCCATGGTAAGGGCAACGCGCAACGAAGCAGCCTTGCGATTCGAGAAAACACCTGTTTCAACGCCCGAAGCCTGCGAATTTATGCTCACTAAAATGGATGATACGCAAAATACGATGGTCGGCCTTTTAGGCGCAACAATAGAGAATTTCTCGAAAGTCCTGCAAAAAACACAGCCCTGACCCTATTTATGCCTGATGATCAAGCGCTCTTGAACAAGACCTGTTTTTCTTTACTGAAATATTGGCAAAAGAAAATTCCGGTTAAAGTAAAATAAGTTCCGGAAATGAAAAAAAGTTTGAAAAATATACATAAATATGCAAAAATAACCCTGTATATGAATATGTGAACACAAGTAAAGCCAAATTAACAAAGAATAACAATGGCTTGTGAGGTTTAAGACATTATTAGGCGGGCTTGTTTATACTTAAAATATCCCGCGCCAAAAAATTTAGGGTGAAAAATGGCATATCAAACCGATACATCAGTAGAAATAACGGAAGTGTTCTGGAATCAGAGCGCTTTTGAAGGAGGTATCTGATGGTGGATTTTGGTGTTGGTGAATGGCTTGAGAAAACTGGCAAGGCAATAAAGGACGGGGGTAAAAAACTGGCTGTTGATGCTGGTGGCGTGCTTAATGAAGCGGCAGGTTCTAAGAATAATGCTGACCGTATAAAAATCGTCAAAGAGGCATTTCCGGCCATAGAAGCTTTGATCAAAGCTTCTATAACTGATCTTGAAGGTAATAAATCAAGAACTCTAGATGACGAAAAGATGTTGAATATCTTGAAGAGTATTCCTTCACACACTAAAACCAAAGCATCTGGGCATTTTAATTCAAATGAAATAAAAATCATAAACACATTGTCGGATGCTCTTCGTATTAAGGTTCTTGCCGGGGAAAATGCAAGTCTACTTGAGGGCGATGAAAACAAGCAAGGATTTACAGTACAACTCGGAAATGTTGTCAATGCCGGAATAGACGGTGAATTAAATAAATTTTTAACAAATCCAAAAATAAAAGACCCCAAAATTCGCAAACTGCTTGTAGATTTCAAAGACAATAGGGCCAAGATATTTAGCGCGCTTAAAGGACTTAAAAGGGACAATCAACTGGTTGCAACAGAAGAAAGTCCTATACAAAAAGAGGCCCCAAAACCAGAAAAACCAGCGGAGAGAATAGCTTCAGAGAAAAAAGAAGAAAGACAGAAGGCATCACCAAAAGAAGCATCCGCCCCCGAAGAAGATAAAAAAACTGCCACCAAACAGGGCAAAAAAGGTGAAAAACAGAAGGTAGAAGCAGAAGCTCCTCTTGCAGAGGTCGCTGCTCCTGTAGAGGAGGCCGCTCCAGCAGAGACAAAAGAAGACACTTCTCCACCTCAAGATTCGTATGAACCGGATTTAACCAAGTCCATTTATTATAAAAGTGAAAATCCTAAAGGGAAAATTCCCGATTATGTTATTGAAGATTCAGTTAATAAGATAGAAGCAGTTCAAAAGAAACTCCATAAAGCTCTTAATAAAATATCACCAATCCTTGCAGACTTAATGGCCGAGCCTAATGTGGATGGAAAGTTTGAAAAGGGAGAGCAACGTAACCTGTCGGCAATGATTATGCTGATGAAAAAACTTGGCGGCGAAGAAAATCCGAACGGTGCGTATAACGAGAAACAATTAGTGAAGCTTCGTAATGCGCTTCTCGAAGATGATCGCTTTGAAATGTTGCGCAATGAATTATCTGATCAGGGTATTGAAAAGATAGAGGCCGATGATAGCGATGAAGTGAAAGCACAAAAAAGAAAAAAGGCCGATGACGAGTTATTTAGACATTTATTAATCTTGCAACGGGAAAAATTGACCGACCCCAATGCCCAGAATGTGACGGCGGCTAATCTGGCTTTTGACAAAATCCGCGGATTTCTACCCGATTGGGTAAAAGATCTGATGAAAAAATATCTGGGCGGCACCCCGATTGGCAAGTTGATTGTAGGGGTTGCTGCGGCCAAAGGCATGAACCTCGAGCGCTTATGGAGGGATGTCGATGCGGAAACGGGCTATGATGAAGCCAAAGTTCTCGAGATACGGAAAAACGAAATTCTGGGTGAGGAATTTGAAAAATATGTCAATAAAGCCGAAGAGGAGTTGAAAAAAGAAGGCAACGGGGATGATCCGGATTTCGCTGCTGTTCTGAAACGTGCACAGGAAAATATGGTTAAGGAGATTGATAATAATGGATTCAATGCTCTTGGAAAGATGGTTCTTGGGGACGAATATGATAAGCTCAAAGAGGATTTGAAAACGGCTATTGACGCAACTTCGGGCGCTACTGACATTGAGGACGCAAAATCAAGGCTGATTGCAAGTGTATCAAAGCTCAAGGGTGTTGATTTGGAAGATCTGCAAGGCACTACAGAACACGCATATCAAGAAGTTAAGGAAAAATCGGAAGCTTTCAAGAAATTAGAAGAACAGTATAAGGAATATAAATCCCAGCCGAAAGTATCCGCGGATACTGAGGTCGGTGCCGTTCAACTGGCAAGTAATGAAAGCAGTACAGATATTCTGCCGGATATGCCGAGTGATACTAATCTGCCCCCTGCCGATGATGGTGCCCCAGAAGAGCCAGCACAAGAAGAGCCAGCGAGCGATTCCGAACAAAAGGCTTCTACTGCATTTCCGCTTGTGGATAAAAAAAGTGTTGCTCCGGAGGATGTGATCAAGGTGGACGGTACAGAGATCGTCGCTGATTTTAACCTTGATCCAGGTAAATATAAGCAGTTAGAAAAGCCTGTACAGTCAAAAGGGCGTGTAAAGGCAATTCTGGAAGCTATTGCCGCCATGGACAAAAATACAAGGCCTTATGATCCGGAAGATTTGATAATACGGGATGATAAGGACAAAATTTTCGATCTGGCGTATAAAAATCATAATGGCGCTTTAGAAAAACTCTCGATCATTGCGCAAATTGACGCATTGATTGCCAAAGGTCAAAAAGAGATCAGCATGGATAATCATATTGTACGGCCAATTACGTCTAATAATTTGCCTGTGATTGGGGAATTCCTGCTTAAACACAAAGTTCCGGAAGAAAAAGTAAAAGCAGCGATGGTTGCGGCAGAATCTCTGATCAATGAGGACGTAAACGGGCATAGCGTCATGGCAACCCAATTCGGGAACTGGGAGCAAATCGATATTAAAGAGATAAGGGGTGTTGTTAAGAAAATAGCGAAGGATGTTACGGTTACGGAGCCTGAAGAAGAACCGGAAATAGAGGTAGAGGCCAAGGTAGAAGGGACAATCCCCGAACCGGAACCGGTAAAAGAAGAAGTGCCGATAGCGTCTTCCGGGCCGCTACAAGGACCGCCAATACCATACGATTCCAAAACGGCCGATCATATAAAGTTACCATTTTTGCCAGGTGATTTTCCTTTGAACGCGGCATCTTTGCCAAAAGTGCCAGAGCAAAAAGCCCCGCTAAAGGAAAAATTTGCATTTGAAGCTGGAAAGCCACTTGATCCAATGGCTTGTACATTACCATCGGCATATTTTTCACAAGGGGGAGTAAACTTTCAATCAGCAGGGACTTGTCGTGTACCGGATGATGCGCCGGGTTATACAGAAGAAAAAAGAGGTGCAAACACGCCTTCTACGTGGTTCTGGGCTAGCGGTTATGATTACAGGGTTGATACCGGAAAGGATGGGGAGGCCAAGCGCAGTGATCAAAAAAGGCTGGATAACGAATTTGGCCGCATATTAGGACTCGGAGATTGGGGTGGGGTGATTGGTTTCCTCAAAACCGCTTCGGGGTCATGGAAAGCCAAAACCCCGCCAACGGAACTGGATGAGAAGAAACGCAGATTGGGGCAGGAAATTCTCGATACTTTTTATGGCGGCAGGGAGACACTTGATGATGCCGGACTGCTCAGCAAGGAAACACACGAAAAATACAAAAAAAGCACAGAATATACGGCTGTTTTGCGTCGGGCGGCAACAATGCAATTTGCTGCCTTGAGGAGTAATAAGAATATAGATGAAATAACTAAAGACATTCATGAGATCCGTGATCAGGTTGGGAAATATCTGGACAGGGTAACAGGTAAAACCACAGAGCCGGAGCCGGAAAAAATAAATGTCGCAGAATTATTCGTTGATGTAACGGGCGAGCAAGCAATTGCAGGCTATGAAAAGGATATCAAAGAGTATTTCAAAGAAGGCCCGCTACTGAATATGGCTATGGTATCGCTTACGGCTTATAAAGAAAACGTTGTTGCTATTAATAAAGATGAGGGAATTTCGCCGCAAGACGCACGCGATCTTATCGCTAAAGAATTGGAAAATCTGGATACAAATCTGGATGCTGTGGCGACTTTAAAGGAAATGACGAGTGAAGGCGCCGCACAAGCATACAGAGGAGAGATTTCTCGTACTCTCGGGAAAGATAGTGCATATGCATCAAGTGCGATTAAGGCAGTTGATGACTTTATAAGAAATGCCAATGATATCATGTCTGATCCTGATAAAACGATGGATGAGATGAGGAAGGGAGTTGTGGATGCTTTTAAGGAGACAGAGGCGACTATTGACTCAATCTATGGGGAGCAACAGACTAAAAGCTATTATATTAAACTAAACGCTGTTGATACAGGCATGATTCTACCTGAACAAATGATAAGTACCGATCCTGGCGCTTTTGCTCCTAGGCAACTAACAACAACTAATACTGTTACGACCCGTTAAGGACGCTCTTGCCGCGCATGACACCCTTCAATATGGTCATTCACAATGCCCATAGATTGCATAAAGGCGTAAGTGGTGGTCGGGCCGACAAATTTCCAGCCGCGTTTCTTTAAATCTCTGGACAGGGCAATCGACCTCTCCGTTTTGGAGGGAATACATACCGTTTTTGGCGAATCATGTTCATCCGGCTTATAGCGCCAGAAATATTCCGATAGACTGCCAAACTCTTCAATCATCTCCAGCGCCCTTCCGGCATTATTGATAGTGGCTTCTATTTTACCGCGATGACGGATAATGCCTTCATTTTGTAATAGCTTTTCTATGCGGGATTCATCATATTGTGCGACTATGCTGCACTCGAAATTATCGAATGCTGCGCGAAAATTATCTCTTTTGCGCAAGATCGTCAGCCAGCTCAGCCCTGCCTGAAACCCCTCAAGGCAAATCTTTTCGAAAAGACGGCGGTCATTTGTAACGGGTCTGCCCCATTCCTCGTCATGATAGCGCATATATTGTGCGTCATCACCGCACCACCAACAGCGCGCTTTACCATCCGCCCCTGTAATCAATGCTTTTTTTGGCTCTTGGTTTGCCATCCTAAATCCTGTAAAATTTTAACAAAGAAGGCAGAGTAGGGCTTATTACATATCAATATCCATCCCAATGACCCACCCTAGAGCGACCGCGATCACGGAAAACACGTTGCAGAAAAAACCGCCGATGAATGCTCCTCCGATTGTCCCTGTAAAAAACAGGACTTCAAAATCGGCAAAGCTTTGCGACATATTATCCAAAGGGAAAAACATCAAAGAAAATATAGTAGATAACGTAGCCCCTATAATTCCGCCAACCATAGCGCCAATAAAGATTTTTACGCCCTTGCTGATCTTCCTTTCGGATTCAACGGCTTCTTTCATCAAAGAGCCTTTTTTATCACGTGGTTTATTCATGAGCTATAATCTATAACAATCGCCATAGCATGACAACTTTATTGACTTCTCCCCCATATTCCGCCAAAAACTAGCTGTTGCATAAATTTTAACCATAAGGGAAAAGCAAAATGGCATCTTATCAATATGTCTATGTGATGAACGGACTGACCAAAGCCTATGGCAATGGCAAGAAGGTCCTCGAGAATGTAACGTTGAGCTTCTTCCCCGGTGCCAAGATCGGTGTTTTGGGTCCCAACGGTGCCGGTAAATCGACGTTGCTGCGCATTATGGCAGGGGTCGATAAGGATTTTATGGGCGAAGCTTGGGCGGCGGAAGGTGCGCGTGTCGGTTATCTGGAGCAAGAACCAAAGCTCGATGAAAGTAAAACCGTAGAGGAAAACGTTATGGAGGCTCTCGCCGATGTTAAGGCGATGGTAGATCGTTTTAATGCGATTGGTTTAGAGATGGCCGAGCCGGATGCGGATTTCGAGAAGCTTTCCGAAGAAATGGGCGATTTGCAGGAAAAAATTGACGCGGTTGATGGCTGGGAACTGGACCGCACAATTGAAATCGCTATGGATGCTTTGCGTTGTCCACCAGGCGATATGGGCGTTAAAAATCTTTCAGGTGGAGAAAAACGGCGCGTTGCGTTATGCAAGTTATTGCTGGAAAAGCCCGATCTTTTGCTGCTGGACGAGCCAACAAACCATCTGGACGCAGAAAGCGTGGCATGGCTTCAGCGTTTCCTGAAGGACTATAGCGGCGCAGTCGTCATGGTCACGCATGATAGATATTTCCTTGATAATGTCACGGGCTGGATTTTGGAAGTGGACCGAGGCTCCGGCATCCCTTATGAGGGTAATTACACAGCCTATCTCGAGGCCAAGAGAAAACGCCTTGAGCAGGAAGAGCGTGAAGAAAATACCCGCCAGAAAACACTTGCACGCGAACTTGAATGGATGGGTAAGAGCCCGTCAGCAAGGCGTTCTAAGTCCAAGGCGCGGATCAATGCCTATGAAGAACTTTTGGCTGAAAGCCAGAAAACCGACCAGCGTAATGCACAAATTGTTATTCCAACGCCGCCCCGGCTTGGTGATCTGGTCATACAGGCCGATCATATCCGTAAGGGCTTTGGTGACCGCCTTTTGATCGAGGACCTGTCATTCAAATTACCGCCCGGCGGGATTGTCGGAGTGATTGGGCCAAACGGAGCCGGAAAATCAACGCTTTTCAAGATGATTACAGGTCAGGAAAAACCGGATGATGGGACATTTAAAGTGGGTGATACTGTCAAATTAGGCTATGTCGATCAAAGCCGTGATTCGCTTGATGGTGATAAAACCGTCTGGGAGGAAATCTCCGGCGGAACGGATATTATCAAGCTTGGCAAGGTGGAAATGCAAAGCCGTGCCTATGTATCGGCCTTTAACTTCCGAGGACCGGATCAACAGAAAAAAGTGTCTACCCTGTCAGGTGGCCAAAGAAACCGTGTCCATCTTGCAAAGATGCTGCGCGAGGAGGCCAATGTAATTTTGCTGGATGAGCCTACGAATGATCTGGATACGGAAACATTAGCGGCTTTGGAAGAGGCTCTGGAGCGTTTTCCAGGTTGCGCGGTGGTTATTTCACATGATCGCTGGTTTCTGGACCGTCTGGCTACGCATATCCTTGCCTTCGAGGGTGATTCGCAAGTCACATGGTTCGAAGGAAACTACGAGGATTATGAAGCGGATTACCACCGCCGTATGGGACAGGACGCCGACACACCACGCAGGATTAAATACAAACCGTTACGAAAAGCAGGCTAAATTGTAAGGAATTTGTAAGAAGCCACGATTACTATGAAAAATGTCAAAAATATGACAAAAAAATTGGCATTTTCCTCCTGAATAATGCTATCATTAACCGTAATTTATCTAAAATTGGGTAGATTGCGTTTGTAAGCTTTTTAATTAAGTAATGAGTAAATAAGACGTGCAACATATAAAAACGAGAGATGTAGTCGCTTATACCACGCTTCCGCGTATTATTCCACGTGTCAAAGATTTTCTAACATCCGGTTTTGGCTGTATCCCATTTTTAATAGCTCAGATCTACGCAATGGTAAGGCTTTTGCCTGAAAACCACCCATATTTATCCGGCGCGAATATTGGTAGATTTGGTATACGTCATGTTATAGCCGAAGCTTCTGTAAACCTAAGATTTAACCGGAAAAATATCGATCAGATTGTGGTCTTTTTTGCCATTTTATCAGGCATTGTCCTTTTATTTGTTCAATTCCTTATGCTCATATATGCTTTAATGGCCAGTCATGCTGAAGCATTTTCGTGGTTTGATACGGAATATCCACAAACGGATGTAGCTTTTACCCTTATGGATCGTGTATTTGGTGTTCCTAATATATTTTGTAATTTTGCCGGTGATTGTACAGCTTATAGTATCGATACAAATGGTCCCGGGATAGGTGCGCCGAAGCTTCCAACGCCGTTCCACTCGGCATTGCATGAACTTTTCCATTTTTATTCCACGGGATTGTTGATTGTGGGTGTTCTGATTTTTCTATATTTCATGGTGGTTATTGTTCTTGAGACAGCAGTAAGCGGCACCCCGTTTGGACAGCGGTTTCAAAATGTATGGGTTCCAGTCCGTCTGGTTGTTGCGCTCGGGCTGTTAATGCCTATTCCTGTTGGTGCTACTGCGCCATACGGTGCAATGGGTACGACTTTGAACTCTGCTCAATATATCACACTATATGTCGCTAAATACGGATCTAGCTTTGCAACAAATGGCTGGCGGAGTTTTAATACGGCAATTGGTCAGCACCCAATGTTTACAGGTGCAGGTCCTTCGGATATTGAAAGTGGAAACCCCCTTGGTGAACGATATACTCTCCTTGCTTTGCCCGAGGCACCGGATATATCCCCGCTTGTGGAGTTGATGAGTTTGGTCCATTCATGCGCCTATGCCTATATGAGGAAATACTCCCGGGATGACGGGAGTACGTATAATGGGTATTCTTTTTCAAAATTTGACGATTACAGAATATCCACTGATCCTCAAACTTACCCTGTTGTCCCTTATTTGGTAAAGAAGACGACATCGGCAATGCTGGCCGCTAATGGTACTGCAATTGGTGGAACGCCGATTATTGGCGATGCTTCTAATCGGCTGCGGGTCCAAAATACATCTACACCAACTTATATGCAGGCATTGGGATTTTATTATGGCAATGATATTATAATCAGGTTCGGAGAATATAAAGAACATGTAGGTGGTTCTAAGTCCGGAACCGCGATATATGAAGATGATACAGGGGGAGTGAAACCATTATGCGGAGATGTCCGTATACCAATTGCCGATCTTAGCAATGTTGGTGGAGCAGCAGCTGGCGAAGGTGGTGCTGATCACATGCAACGATTTTATTATGATATAGTTTTGGCTATGTGGTTTGCCGATAACAGGATAAGGGAGTTTGCAACAAACTACGTTTCAGCCATTACAGATGGTGTTGCAGACAGAGCCGGGATAGGGGCAAATCCCGGTGTTTGTGATGATCCTTCCGCCGGTGTGGGACAAGTAGGACAACCGACAAGTGTGGCACTTTGTGAAGGCACAAATGCGGGAGCCCCATCACCGGCAGGAACTCCGAATGCAGAATGGCGCACGGAAAGAATAAATTATTATGCCACAGCTTTGACCACGGCCATACGGATTGCTTGGAGAAATTATGTTTTGAATTATGGCGGTAATAGAATGACTCTCGAAGTTATTAATCGCGGTTGGGGGGGCGCTGGTATTTGGTACACCAAAATTGCTGAAGTAAACGGCGGTTTCATGGATTCTGTCTTTAACATACCGAACATGGATTCATTTCCTCTTGTTATGGAACGTATTCGTGAAGAAAAACAGAAACAAACAAAAAATATTGATTTAAAGGATATATACAATCCTGCCATTTTAATTGAAGGTGGAAAAGATATCGTTGATCTTAGTCTTCAGGATATGGAATCTGTGGGTAAGCCTTTGCATGTCGTGCATCAATATTGGAATCAAGACATGAAGAACCCAACCAAAGAAAACAATTTCGGCCTTGGAAATACAATCATGCATGCAATGCATTTGCTATTAGGGACAAGTGGTCTGGCACAGATGCGCACGACAAACTCTCATTTACATCCTATGGCACAACTCGTTGCAGTAGGTAAGGGATTGGTGGAATCCGTGGTGCGTAATATGGCTCTTTCTACTGGCATGGCTTTTATGGGCGGGTTTTTGGGAAATAAAACGGATACAAAGGCAACTGGCGGTGTTTTTAGTGCCCTAAGTCAGGTCTTTCTTTCGATGGCTTTCATAGGAATTGTTGCAGGGTTTATCTTGTTTTATATTTTGCCGTTTTTGCCCTTTGTGTATTTTTATTTTGCGGTTGCCTCTTGGGTGAAGGGAATATTCGAAGCCATGGTTGGAGTACCTCTATGGGCTTTGGCTCATTTACGACTAGACGGTGAAGGACTGCCAGGAGATGCCGCGCAAAATGGGTATTTCTTGCTTCTGGATATTTTTGTACGGCCTATTCTAACTGTAGTAGGTCTGATTGCTGCGGTGGTAATATTCTCGACGCAGGTGCGCATTTTAAACATTATATGGGATCTTGTAACTGCAAATGCCTCCGGTTTTACACCCGGTCAGGATATTATTCAAGAAACCTATGTCGCAGATTTACGCTATCAAAGGAGCGTAGTAGACCAGTTTTTCTTCACCGTAATATATGCGGTGATTGCTTATATGTTGGCTTTAGCGTCTTTCAAACTGATTGATAGAATCCCTGATAATATTTTGCGGTGGGCAGGTGCAGGTGTATCGGCATTTGGTGATATTGAGCAAGAGGATATTGACAGCCTTAGCAGACATGCTGCGTTTGGCGGTATGACAATTGGGGGTGATTTGTCCGGTGCTGCGAATACAACGGCAAGATCAGCCGGTTCTGGTTTGGCTGAAGCCGTTGGATATGCTGATAAACCACCGCCTAAGGCGTAACCATAAATTGGCAAAAAAAGATAATGGTTGAGAACTGAGATTTAAAATGGATGAAATATTTGAGTATATGAAAAAAAGGACTGAGAGATAATGTTTGGCTTGTTACCCAAAGGCACATTAAATTATGCCATTATGCCGCATTTTATGCCCCGGCTTCGCGATTTGTGGACGGGCGGGTTTCATTATGTGCCTTATTTTTTAGCCCTTGTTTTTCAAATGGTACGTTTATTGCCCCAAAACCACCCTTATGTTATGCCCAGAAATATGGGGCGTTTCGGTGTGCGTCATGTTCTCGCACAAGCAGCGCTTAATCTGCGGTTCAAAGTTAAAAATATAGATCAGCTTTTCCTCTTTGGTCTGATTTTGGTGGGTATTGTAATTTTCTTTGTTCAGTTTCTAACTTTAGGCGCGTTTATTTTCCTGAGTCCGGCCATGGCCTTGCCGACTAATTTTGCCGGTTTTTTTACAATTCAAAACGTGAATGACAGACCACATGACCTTGCCTTTATGATGCTTGACATGGTGTTTGGTGTCCCACATCCAAGCAACGCTGCGATAGGTCTTTTTGAATCATGTGTTAGTAATCCTTTCTATACTTGTGAGAACACTGACGGTATAGGGGTTATACCATTTGATACAAACAACGCAAGTGGATTACCTCTCGTAGAAAAGAACCGATTATCGCCATTTTCAGTTGGTTATCCTTTCCCCTCGCCCATACATTTGGGATTGCACAGATTATTTGCAGTATATAGTACAGGTTTACTTGTTATTGCGGTTGCTATCACAAGTTATTTTGTTGCTACAGTGCTGGCAGAAACCGCACAAAGCGGAACACCGTTCGGACGTCGTTATAATAAAACATGGGTGCCTTTTCGCATCGTTATCGCTTTTGGTCTGTTAATGCCTCTTGGCTCAGGTCTTAATTCATCACAATATATTGTATTATATATGGCAAAATTTGGTTCTGCATTTGCAACAAATGGCTGGAATTATTTTAATAACAGCCTGACCACGTCATATCTAGGGCAACCTGTAGATATGATTGCAAAACCAAATTATCCGGATGTCGGTGCGTTCTCGCAATTCATGTTTTTGGCAAAGTTGTGTGAATATATTTACGAAAATAAAGTTGAGAGAAGGCAAGTTGACGCCAGCAATGATACGAATTCAGTACCTTACGTTATAGAGGCTTATGTAATGGGGGCATCTACGAAGGCACCTTTGCTGGTCACAGGCGCTACTTTTTACGATGCTGTTATTGCTTATCTGGATGATGGTACAAATAGTTTTAAAGTAAGATTTGGTGAGCGAAATGCTATTTTATATCCTAAAGAACTGGGTAATGTAAAACCGCTTTGCGGGGAATTAACCTTTTTTCTTGCGGACGCAAGGGATCCGGCTTCTACGGATCCGCCTGAGCCCGGACCTTACCGAATACAAAGAGTTTATTTTGCGGAAATGAATTATAACTGGAGGCACGCGGGTCCGGTAAGTTCATTTTGGCAAAATGGTACCGAGGCTCCGCCCACTGCTACTAACAACACAGGTAATCGTTGGATCAAAATTGCCAATGATATATTTCCTCCTACTGATTCTATGAATAAAGCGGATTTAGATGATTTGTATGTGTCAGCTGTAAATAAAGAAATCAAAGATTTTATTACTCTGGCGATTAATAATGGTATAAACGATCAGATTGCTAGCGGATCATGGGGCGGTGCCTGGAATGGAGCAGGTGATCCTTTATATCGTAAGGGGTGGGCCGGTGCCGGTATCTGGTACAACAAAATCTCGGAAATGAACGGTCTTATGACAACAGCTGCGATTAGTATGCCGGCTCCGTCTTTATATCCAATGGTTATGGAAGGGGTCTGGTCTGCCAAGACGAAATACGTTGGAAACGTAACGCCAGATGAACGGTTTAATCCTAACACGCCTGGTAGTGAGAGTGTAGAGAAATACTTGGAAGGGATAGAAGGTCTGCAAATCGCTCAAGCCCTTTACTTGGGTTACAAGTATTGGGGAGCGGCGGAAGGCACGAATACGGCCTCAAAACCAACGGGCAATCCTATTGAAGATGCGATTATTATGCTGTTTGGTTTAGATGGACTGTATGATATGCGCAAAAACCAAAATGCTACACGGGTTACGCACCCCTTGGCGCAACTTGTTGGTATAGGTCGCGGCTTGATGGAAAGTGCTGTGCGAAATCTTGGCTATGCAACCATTGCAACAATGGGAGGTGTCGTCTTAGGCGATATTATGGGGCAATTCCCCAAAAATCTGGCAAGTTCTGCGGCGAGTATGTTTGTCAGCGTTGCAATGTTGGGTGTAACTGTGGGGTTTGTGCTAGCCTATATTGTCCCGTTCTTGCCGTTTATTTACTTCTTTTTCGCGGTTGGCGGATGGGTAAAAGGTATATTCGAAGCTATGGTCGGTGCGCCTCTTTGGGCGTTGGCTCATATTCGTATTGATGCACATGGTTTACCCGGTAATGCAGCGATTAGCGGTTATTTCCTTATTTTCGAGATATTCCTAAGGCCTATATTGATTGTTTTTGGTCTATTGGCCAGTATCACGATTTTCTCGGCTCTTGTTGCTGTTTTGAACTCGATTTTTACATCAGTAGTTTCTAACGTTGGTGGTTTCGATATGACAGAAGAAATTACCAATTCTTCCGGTACAGGCATTAATCTGCTAGGTCAGTCAAGGGGCCGTATTGATCAATTTTTCTATACAGTCATATATGCAATTATTGTGTACCTGATGGGTATGTCTTCTTTCAAACTAATCGATACGGTTCCCAATAATATTTTAAGATGGATGGGACAAAGCGTGGCTACATTTAACGATTCTAGAGAGGACCCTGCGAAGGGGTTGGTGTCCAGAGGAGCAATCAGTTCACAACAAGTATCATCAAGAATTGGTGGAGCGTTGCAAGGACTTACAAAGATTGGCGGTTAAGAGATGGGCATAAAGAAAGGTCAGATATTAAAATATTCTCTTTTGTCCGGAATTTTACCACGAATTATCGGTATTT
>JAOUOR010000086.1 GCA_029880245.1 Alphaproteobacteria bacterium | reverse complement strand
CCGCAGAGGATGACCAAGAGGAAGACGACTCTGGCGATGATCCCGACGAGGACGGCGTAGACGAGGACAATCCGGGGCAAGGTGGCGGTGGCCCAAATGCCGGTAATGATGGCGGTGATGATGATGCGCCCGGCAATTCCGGAAATGTAGGCAATAAGAACGACGATAAGGAAGACCGTGGTCATGGCAATGACGAGGACGGGGTAGACAATAATAACCCCGGTCAGGGCGGTGGCGAGCCAAATGCCCATAAGGATGATGCCTCAACCGAGGATAACAGTGAAGAAGGCGGCGACATTGATGCGCCCGGCCAAGGTCCGAAAAACAATGGCGATGATGATCCCGGCGCTGATCCCGATCCTGAAATGGATACCATGCTGGATGAAGGCAACGGCAATGGTTGGCACGACATGGTCGAAGGCGATGATGATGGCGGCAGCGGAGCGCAAGGTTCCAGCGGCAATGATGATGAGAATGGCTGGACCGATGCTGTAGATGACGGCGGCAGTGCCGATAACGACAAAGAAAATAACGGCAAGAACAAAAATAAAGGCAAGGACGGCGACGATGAAGCGCCCCTTGATGACGGCGATGATTTCGGTGACATGGGCGGCGCTGACAATGGCGGCGGCGCGGATGATATTACCGGAGGTGAGGAAGGAGGTTTCTAGGGCTTAATGGGGTTTACTGGGCTAATCAACAGAAGCCGGGCCGGTGATATGGCTTCGGGCTGGATCTCTAATATATGGGCGCGCTTTCAGGCGTATTGGCCGCATCTGCCGGAAGAGGCGATGCAGCATCCGCCTGTGTCTTTTAGCGTGCCGAAAACGCAGCTTGCTGTGGCCTCTCTTATTATCAATTTGCTATCCCTCGCGCTGCCGATTTTAACCTTGCAGGTTTATGACCGTCTTCTGGTCAGTCAGAATATAGGCACGCTGCGGGTGCTGGCCAGCGGCGTGGTTGTAGTCGTTTTTCTTGATATAATTCTGCGGCTGGGGCGTTCCTATATTATCGGCTGGGCGGGCGCGGCGTATGAGCACGCGGTGTCGTGCAACGCCATGCGGCATATTCTGGGCGCGGAGCTTGCGCCGCTGGAAAACGAAGGGGTCGGCGCGCATCTCCAGCGCATGAACGCCGTCGGTAAAATGCGTGAGTTTCTGAGTGGACAGGCCCTGGTGACGCTGATCGATTTGCCGTTCGTCCTGATTTTCCTGACCTTGATTTTCTATCTGACCGGCTGGCTGGTGCTGGTGCCGCTGGGCTTGCTGGCGCTGTTTACGGGCGCGGCGATCTGGCTGGGTAAGGCGCTAAAGCAGGCGCTGGAAAAACACGATGAGGCGGATAACGGCCGCATGAATTTTATCATTGAGGCGCTGGAGGGTGTGCATTCGCTCAAGAGTCTGGCGCTTGAGCCGTTTTTTCAGCGCCGATTTGAGGCCTATCAAAACCGCGCCAGTGCGGCGAGCCTTGATCTGGGGCGCGTCAATACGCTGGCGGTGATGCTGGGCACACTGTTTTCGCAGGCGATGATGATCGCCGTTGTGGCGTTCGGCGCGCCGATGGCGATGGAAGGCACGATTACGCTGGGCACGATGATTGCGGTGGTTATCCTTTCCTCCCGCGTGACGCAGCCGGTGCAGCGAGCGCTGGGGCTTTGGACGCGCTATCAGGATTTCCGGCTGGCGCGCGCCGATATCGGCAAGACCTTCGCCCTGCCCGTTGTGGAGAGGTTTGATCCCGAGCAATTGGGCGAGAAGGAAGGCCGCGTGGAGATCAGGGATCTCAATTTTTCCTATAATGAAAAGGAAGAGCCGTTACTCCGCAATATCAATCTTACCCTCAATCGCGGCGATGTCATTTCGATCAGCGGCGATCGCGGCACGGGCAAAACAACGTTGCTGAAATTGCTGGCCGGCCTTTATACGCCGAGCAGCGGCGAGGTTTTAATAGACGGTGTCCCTGCAACGCGCTATCCGGCGCGGGAGCTGGTGCGCCATATCGGTTATCTTCCGATGGATGGCATGATTTTCCGCGGCACGATCTGGGATAATATCAGCGCCTTTGGCGAGCATGATGCGCGATCCGTGTCGGAGATCGTGCAATTACTGGGGCTGGATGCGGCGATCAAGAACTTGCCCGCCGGATATGACACCAAGCTGGAAGGTGGACAATCCGACGCCGTTGCGCCGGGCCTGCGCCAGCGGATTGCGCTCGCCCGCGCACTGGCCGCCAAGCCGCGCGTCATCCTGTTCGGCAATGCCGACCGGGCGCTGGACAAGGAGGGCTATAACCGCGTGTACCGCCTGCTCGCCCGCCTGCGCGGCAAAGCAACGATGGTGATTGTTACGGATGACCGCAATATCGCCCGTCTGGCGCGTACGCATTATGTGCTGACGGCAGGCACGCTGGTGGAACAATTCTCTGCCGGAGATGACTCACGGCACGACATCCTGCCTTATCAGGAGCTACGTCTATGATTGCCGAAACCGCCTTTATGCAGAAGATGGATACAAAGGCGCGGCCTAAGGTGGGGGCCAGTCAGATTCTTTTGCAGATGCTGCGCAGCGGCGGCTGGATTAACCAGCATAATGAGGAAGGTGATCTCGCGCCGCTTTTACCGGTCATGGCCGATGCGCTCGGCATCAACAGGGAAATCCACGAACTCTGCGCCGCCCTACCCTGGCATGATGAGGATGCCGAAAAAGACAAAACGCTGAATATCACCGGGCTGCTCAACGCCCTGTCAGAACTCGGTTTTGTCGCCCATGCGGTAAAAATGCACCTTGACGATCTGGATGCACGGCTTTGCCCCTGTTTGTTCGTTCATGGTGAGGATGAAGATGTCTTTGTTGTGCTTGGTTTCAATCAGAAGAAAGATGCTTTTGAGATTTTCAACGCCAAAACACAAATGCACGAAGATTTTCTGCGCGCCGAAGCACCATTCGGAAAGGCATGGATTTTCGTTAAGGAAAAAGAAGTGCAAAACGCCCTGTCGGAAAATGTGCGCGAGGCTTCGGGGCATAGCTGGTTCCGCGCGCTAATGGAGCGCTTTGCAGGCGGGCTGTGGCAGGTGATCACTATTGGCGCGATGCTGACATTTTTGTCGTTGGCCGCGCCACTATTCGTGATGCTGGTTTATGACCGCGTGATTGGCGCGCATGCACCGGAGGCCCTTACACCGCTTTTGATTGGCGCATTACTGGCGCTAGGGACGGAGGCCGCGCTGCGGCTTGTGCGGGCACATGTGCTGTCATGGTACGGCGCGCGGCTGGATTTTATTGTCGGCTCGCAGATTTTCGAGCGCCTGATGCGCATGCCGGTATTGTTTACCGAACGCGCCTCTGTCGCGGCACAGATCGCGCGAATTAAGGCGTTCGATGCGGTGCGTGCCTTTTTCACCGGCAGGGCGTTTCTGGCACTGGCAGAGCTTCCTTTTACGCTGATTTTGATTGCCGCGATTGTAATGATCGCCGGGCCTGTGGCCTTTGTGCCGGTGATTGCGGCGGGGTTTTATGCACTGTTGGTTTTTGTGATGCGTCCGGCCGTACGCACGGCGATGCGGCTGTCATCCAAAGCCAATTCAACCAAGCAGGAAATGATCATTCAGACATTCGAGAAAATGGATGGGCTGCGCGCGGGCGGGCTGACCGCCATCTGGTTTAAGGATTTCCGTGATCTTTCCGGCAAGGCCTCGCTGGCCGGGTTTCGCGCCGGGTATCTGGCCTCGATACTGGAGGCGTTAAGTCAGGGGATTTACATCCTCTCCGGGCTGGCGGTTGTGGTTTGGGGTGTTATGCATATCTGGACGGGCGGCATGTCTGCCGGGTCGCTGATTGCGGTGATGATTTTGACATGGAGGGTGCTGGGGCCGATGCAGATTTTGACCAATGCCCTGCCGCGCTATGAGCAGCTCAATAATGCCGTAGCACAGATTAATCGTCTGATGACTATTGAGACGGAAAGCTCAGATGCGAAGGTTACTGCACGTCTTGATAGTCCGAAAGGTGATCTGGATTTCAAAAAAGTCGGTTTGCGTTATACGAAGGATAATGATCCGGTTTTCACCGGCCTGAGTTTCGTGGCCAAGCTGGGGGAAATGATTGCCGTGACCGGCGGTAACGGTACAGGGAAATCGACGGTTCTGAAGCTAATCAACGGGCTATACCACCCGCAGGCCGGGGCGATTCATATTGACGGTATTGATATCCGCCAGCTCGAGCCGCAGCATTTGCGCCGCCACATTGCTTATGTGCCGCAAAGCCCGTCTGTTTTTCACGGCACAATTGCCGATAATCTGCGTTTTGCCAATCCGCTGGCTACAGATGAGTTGCTGCGCGATGTTCTGGAACAGGTGGATTTGTGGAGCTATGTCGAAACCCTGCCGCCTGGCATGCACACGACCATCGGTATGCATGGCGCGGCGCAGCTCCCTACGGGACTGTCTTACAATCTTAATCTCGCACGCGCCTATATTAAGGATACGCCGGTGATGCTGATCGATGAAATGCCTTATGCGTTTTTGAACAGCCCCTCCGGCGCGCATTTCAGAAAAACGCTCGAAAGCTGGAAAGGCAGGAAGACCGTTGTGCTGGTGACACACCGGGAAGATTATCTGGTACTGGCTGATAAGGCCGTTTTATTGCACTCTGGCCAGGCGGCTTTGGTCGACACACCAGAAAAAATTATTCAAAGTATCTATGATTCACAGGAGATTGCGCATGCGTGAGTTTATCCTAAAAAGCCTGTCGCGTAGCCGCAGCGAGCAACTCCGCTACTTACCGCAATCGGTAAAGATGGAAGAAGCCGTCAATCCGCATATCGTGCGCCTGACCATGGTGCTGATTAGCGCGGCGATTTTAATTTTTATTGTCTGGGCATCTCTTACTGAAATTAACGAGGTCACACGCGCCGATGGCGAAGTTGTACCGCAGGGTTTTGTGCAGGTGGTGCAACATCTGGACGGCGGGCTGGTGCGCGAAATTCTGACCGGCGAAGGCGATCTGGTGGATGAGGGGCAAATTCTGATCCGCATTGATGACGGTGGCGCGCGGCAGGACCTGGCCGAGGCGCAGGCTTTGCAAAATGCTCTGGAAATGCAGTCCGAGCGGCTGCATGCTTTTGTTGAAGACAGACAGCCGGACTTTAAACCGTTTGAGGACGATCCTCAGGCTGTTGAAAAACAGCGCCGTGTTTTTGCTTCGATGATGGATGCACGGCAAAAAGAACGGCAGGTGATCGAGGATCAGATCGCGCAGAAACGTGAAGTTCTCAATACGCTGAACGCGCGGCAGGAGACGTTAGAAAAGAATATTAAAATCTCTGAAGAGCTGATGGGCATGACGGAACAGCTCAATCAAAAAGGATCTGTCTCCAAAAAAGACTATCTGGAAACCCGGCAAAAACTGAACGATCTGCAAGGTGATCTGGCTGAGGCGCAGGCTGATATCGCCGGGGCACAAAGCACGCTGGCGGAGTTTGGCAACCGCCTGTCCTCGCTCAATGCAAAGCACAGAGACGAGGCGTATAGCCAGCTCAATGGTATTGAATCCGAAATTAAACAAAACCGCGAAGTGATTACCAAACTGAAAAACCGCGTGGCACGGCTGGATATCAAAGCGCCGGTGATGGGCGTGGTGAAAGGATTGAATCTCAACACGATCGGCGGTGTAGTTGAGCCGGGACGCACATTAATGGAGATTGTGCCGGTCGATAAAACGCTGGTGGTGGAGGCGCGGATTCTGCCGTCGGATATCGGTCATGTGAAAGTCGGTCAAGAGGTGCGTATCAAGGTGCGCAGCTTTGATTTCTCCCGCTACGGCGCGGTGGAGGGCACGTTGGATTTTGTCACCGCCACAACATTTCTGGACGATTTGAACAAGCCCTATTACCGGGGCCGGGTGGCTTTGTCGCAAAATTATGTCGGAAAGGCATCCGGTAAAAATATCATCCTGCCCGGGATGACGGTCGAAGCCGATATTGTTACAGGCCGGAAAACCATTCTTGCGTATTTACTCAAGCCCATTCACCTGTCACTGCGCACAGCGCTCTCAGAAAGATAATGTCATGACGAAATCCAATTTTTACCCCATCGATATGGAACAGGAAATTGCCCATCGTGAGCAAAACAAAGACCAGATGCATGTTCTGGCCGTTGATGACGACCGGATCATGCGCATGGTGACGCAGGAATATATCGAGGCACTGGGCCATAGTGTCGAGGTGGCGGTCAACGGCAAAGAAGCCATGGACATGATGAATAGGGACAAGGCGGCGTTTGATATTATTGTTCTCGACCGCGAAATGCCGGAGATGAACGGGCTGGAGGTTGTGGCGCGGATGAAGACCGACCCACAACTTCGCAAAATTCCCATTATCATGGCCACCGGCTCGGACCGTCCGCAGGATATTAAAAAGGGCATCGATGCGGGCGTATTTTATTATCTGACCAAGCCGATTAATGAGGAGGTTCTAAAGTCGGTTTTTATCTCTGCCGTACGGGAAGTACAGACGCAGAAAATTCTTAAGTCCGAGCTGAAAAAGCATAAAACCAGCTTTAATCTTATTCATTCTGCGATATTTGAATTGCATACAATTACTGAGGCAGAAGACCTTTCCGCCTTTCTGGCCAATTGCTTTCCTGATCCAGAACGCGTGATTACAGGACTTGCGGAGCTGATTATCAACGCCGTTGAGCACGGTAATCTGGAGATTTCCTATGAGGAGAAATCCGACCTGATCGAGCGCGGTGTATGGCGTGAGGAAATCGACCGTCGTGCGCAATTGCCCGAGCATAGAAAAAAGAAGGTCGAAGTTACGTTTCGTCGCAATGAGGACGGCTTATACGTGAAAATTGGGGACGAAGGAAAAGGTTTTGATTGGCAGCGCTATCTGGAGATTGATCCATCACGCGCTACACACAATCATGGCCGCGGCATCGCCCAAGCCAATGCGGTCAGTTTTGATGAACTAAAGTACAACACTGCGGGCAATACTGTAACAGCAATAGTTAGAGAAGAGGAGGAACTAGAATGGTAAACTATAGAAAAACTTTATTGTGTTTGGGAATGGTGCTTGGCGTGATGGGTATACATCAACCCGCTGCGCAGGCCGATGACTTTATTGAATGGCACAGTACGAATGTACAAATTTTGCGCGGCCATGGTTATGTTCTGGGATCAGACAATGATCGTATAATCATGACGCTGGAGCATGCCAATCGCTGGAAATACGGTGATTTCTTTGCCTGGGTCGATATGACGTGGTTCGATAATGGCGGCGATGATGCCTATGCCGAATTCACGCCGCGCCTTAGTTTGGGCAAAGTGACAGGCGAGGACTTGTCTTTTTGGATATTCAAGGATTTTTATCTCGCCGCACAACTGGAAAAAGGTGAAAAGGGCCTGGAGCGTTATATGACGGGCGTGGGAACCGATCTTGATCTTCCAGGATTCAAGTTTTTCAAAGCCAATCTATTTAATCGCAATAATCCAGATCGGGAAGATCACACCTGGCAGGTTTATCTGGCATGGAATTATCCGTTTGAGGCCGCCAGCCGTAAATTTGTGATCGAAGGCTATTCCGATTTGTTTGGCGAGGAAGGCGGAACGACGGTGCCGCATCAATCCTTCGTGCCGCGCTTTCTCATGGATGTTGGCGATATTATCGGCCAGCCGGACGGCAAGCTCTTTGCCGGC
>JAOUOR010000084.1 GCA_029880245.1 Alphaproteobacteria bacterium | reverse complement strand
GACCGAACGCCTCGACATTGCTTTGTGCGGCGTCCAGCATTTTTTGCTCAACCGTTTTTACGAGGCGATCCGGTGATCCGACTGGCAAGACGGCAACTCCGTATGAGAAATCTGATTCCGGCGGATCAAAAAGAACCATGCCCACGCGGCCACTTGCCGCGTAACCGCCAGTGGCTAGAAGAATGGCAATAAATGTGGCTAGTGCAACATAGCGGAGACGAATGATTTTTTCGAGGATAGGACAATAGGTATTTCTGATGAAATTGCTAAGACCTTTATTGAATTTCTTTTGTATGTCTATCAGCTTTTTAAGCAAGCCATCCTTCATTGTTTTTGCTTGTCTGAACGTTAAATGGGCAGGCAGGATAAACAGGCTCTCCAGTAGTGATATGAAGAAAACGGCAAGGACGACCGTTGGGATTAGAGCAAAAATTTTGCCCATAAAACCCGTCATGAAAAGCATAGGTATGAAGGCAACCATATTTGTCACAACACTTACCATTACGGGGATAGCCATCTCTCTGGCACCTTCAACAGAAGCATGAAGCGGTTTCATTCCTGTTTCGCGTTTGTGATAGATGTTTTCTCCTACGACAATTGCGTCATCCACCACAATTCCGAGTGTTATAATAAAAGCAAACATCGAAACCATATTCAAAGAGAAATCTGTTGCAGGAAAAATCAGAAACGAGCCCATATAAGAGATCGGTATACCCATGGATACCCAGAAGGCAAGGCGTAGATCAAGAAACAGGGACAGAAATATAATAACAAGGATCAAACCAAACATCCCGTTTTTGGTCAAAAGCTCGGCGCGTTGGGCAAAGGTAACGGATTCGTCGCTTACAATATCCAACTGAAAATCTCCGTCTAGAAGCGGTTCCAGTTCTTCGATTTTGGATTTTACTGCCGTGGATACGTCAATTGGAGATTGTCCGACGACAGTATATACTTTCAGCCGGATTGCAGGTTTTTCCCGATAGGTGGAGTAAATGTTCTTGTCGGTGAATGTGTCTTTGATTTCGGCGATATCCCCTAAGGTGACGACGTTACCATCGGCTTGTTTGATGATGGGGATGTCTGTAAAATCTATAGCGGTGTCCCGTCGCTCATCCATACGCACCAGTATTTCACCGGAACTGCTTTTTAGGGCGCCGCCTCCGATTTCAATGGCTGTACGGGAAATCAAAGTTGCTACACTAGGGAAGGTTAGATTGTAGCGTCTGAGGTTTTCCTGAGGGATTTCAATATGGATCTCATAATCTCGAACGCCGGAAAGCTCGACCGAGCCTATATATTCATGTTGCTCCATACGCTCCATCACAAAGTCGGCTTTGCTGCGCAGGATATTTTCATCGGCGCTTCCCGATAGGATGATATCAATCAGATTGTTGCGTCGGCTTGGAATGCTAACCGTCAAATCTTCGGCATCTACTGGAAAGGTGGTAATCTGGTCGATAGCGGTTTTAACATCCTGCGCGATGCGGATCATTTCATCTTTTTCGATGATTTCAGCTGTGACACTGGCAAAGCCTTCACTGGATGTGGAGCTAATGTTTTCCAGACCGTCAACATCTCTTAATGCATTTTCAATCGGTAGGACGATACTTTTTTCTATTTCTTCGGGGCTGGCCCCAGGGTAGACCATGGTGACTTTAACCAGATCAAGGTCGAATTCTGGAAAAACCTCTTTTTTGCTTTGAAGTAAGAAGAAAATGCCGCCGATAATGATCAAAACCATCAGGAGATTTGCGGCAACAGGATGGGCTGCCATCATAAGGATCGGCCCTTGTTTTATATCTTTAATTTCATCCGGATCAAATTGTCTCATGGCTGATTGGCTTGCTTTTCGTTGGGGTAGGTTTGCAACGCCATGCCTTCGACCGGAATAGTAATATTAGAGGTTATAACCGCATCATTTCTATTTATGCCTTTAGAGACGCAAACGTGTTTTTCTGTACGAAAGGCGATAGAAACAGGCTTGATCCGAAGAGAATTATTTTCATTTACCCAGATTGTATTTTTTTGCCGTGCATAGATGCGCGGTATCAAAGTGCAAGATACTTTGTAACCTTCAAGTTTAACATTCACAAAGTCATTAAGAAGGAGTGCTTTTTCAAGCTCTATCTTACCATTGTCTTTGACCGGGCCGGGCAGGCTAACTAGAATCTCGGCAAGACGGCTTTGCGGGTCGAGTGTTCCGATAATCTTATAAAGATTACCTTCAAAACGGCGAATATTATGGCGATCTGTGATCAGGGCTTTGGACCCTTTTTGCTCTGCTTTCGGGAGTTGCAGCCAGCGAAGTTCCTCCACCGGAACAGAGATTTTAATCCAGTATTCTTTGATGCCCGATAAAGTGGTCAGGGCTGATTGTGTGGAAACATAATCGCCAATATTGACATGGCGCTCAAGGATGATGCCGTCAAATGGGGCTTTTATTTTTGTGCGTTCCAGATTTAAAAGCGCCAGATCAAGGGCGGCTTTGGCGGCGTCCAGATCGGCTTTTGCCTGTGCTATTTGCGGCTTTCGTAAAGCCAGAGAAGTGTTTTTAAGCTTTTTGCCCGTTGTCTGTTCGAGAATTTTTAGCTCGCTTTGGGCAATAGCCTGCTGGCCTTTCTCAAGATCAAAAGTGGCTTGTGCTTGAGCAAGTGTCGCTTTTTTAGCCTGTACTTCAAGCTCGTAATTAGAAGGGTCGATCGTCAGGATGACCTGATCTTTTCTGGCGAAACCTCCTGGTACGAATTCAGGCGCGACAGCTATGATCTGGCCGGAGATTTGTGGTTTTAATTCTGTTTGCAGGGCAGGTATGACTTGGCCCATGGCTTCAACAATAGCTGCGTGATAGCCTGCTTTAAAGGTCTGGGTTTCAATGGTTGTGGCTTGTTTGATATGCTCTTTTTTCTCTGATTTTGGCGGGGTCTCAATCAGAAAAAAAGCGATACCACCTGCAATGACTAAAATAAGAACAGCGATAATAAATTGTATAAATATAAAGCCGGATCGTGATGGTGTTTGATTGTCTTCGCCCATTACCCCTCCTGCTCCTCTAAAAATCTATCAATCCAGATATTCCCGCCTAAGGAGCGATACAGGGAAACACGCTCCATTGCCAGAGCGCGGCGCGTTCTTATAAGATCTCGCTCCAGATTTTGGACATTTGATATGGCGTTGAGCACATTGATATAGTTTTGGCTGCCGTTTGCATAGCTTATTTGTGCCTGTTCAAGGGTTTTTTGTCCTGCAACAAGCTGGCGTTTCACAGATGTTTCCTTTTGATCCAGAAAATTATTACGACTTAGGGAATCCTCGACTTCCTGTATAGCAGCCAAGACTACACCCTTATAGGCATGGAGTTTTTCATCGGCAATGGATTCTTGTCGGAGTTGCTCTGCTTTTTTTGCGCCGCCATCAAAAACAGGAGCGACCATATTTGCTGCCATTTCCAAGAGCCATGTGTTGAATAAACTGTCAAAGGCGCTAGACGTCGTATTGTAATTTACGTTGAGGGTAAAATTCGGTAAGCGGTCGGCCCATGCTGCTTTGCCTGCCCATCCGGCAGATTGCATGCGGTTCCATGCCGCGTTGATATCAGGTCTGTTCTCCAGTAAAGCAGAAGGTATGCCGTGATCAGGCAGGGGAAGGGGAGAGGGGAGCATTTCTTCCTGAATGTCTATATCTTCTGTCGGGAGTTGTCCGGTAAGTACGGCCAATTTGTGTAAAGCCTGATCTTGTTCGGAGAGAATATCAGGCAGCGTTGCTTCGGCTTTTGCGACAGTTTCATCTTGCTGCAAATAATCCAGCAAGCTGGCGCTGCCCATTTCATAGCGGTTTTTCTGTAGCTGCAAAACGGTTTTGTTTAATTCGATTTGCTTGCGGATAATGTCTTCTTCTTCCTTTAAGGACAGCAATCTTAACCATGTTTCAACAATGGAAGCGCTTAGGGTAATAGCTGCGGCCCTTAGATCATCTGCGCTGGCCTGAGCTTCAAGCAGGCTTGATTTATGATTAGCGCGGTTTTTACCCCAGATATCAATTTCATATCCGGCTGCACTAGCCAGAAGAAAGGAAGATGGCGTGCGATTATCACCGTTTTGGGTTTTGTACTGGCCTGTGGCAGTGAGCTCCGGCAATAAATCGGCGCGGGAAATTTTGGCTAAAGCCGCGGCTTGATTAAGTCTGGCGCGTGTTTGGTTGATATCCGGATTGTCTTTAAAGGCATTTTTTATCAATGTGTTGAGTGTGTTATTATTATATATCTCCCACCAGACATCAGTTGTGGTGTTGGGTTGAGTTTGTGCTTTATTTTCCTTTTTTCTTAAATCTACGTATTCTGCGGGGGGTGAATATTCGTTATGACCGAAATTAAAGTTAAAATCCGGAGGAGCGGTATAGGCGCAGGCGCTCAAAGTGCAAAGAGCGCTCAATATGATTATTCTTTTAACATTGGCTATAGGCATAATTAAACGTACAGATTCGTCTGTTTTCCCAGTCAATTTCAGTTAAATCGGAGTCAGTTATTCATAGCTTATTTCTTCTCTTAAAAAAAGACTTTAAGACTCTGAAATTGATTGTTTTTAATTTAAGTATTTTCAGGCTTGGGGAGCGGGTTTTTTTGACTTTACACAATAAAAACAGGCTTGCGTGAAAGCAAGCCTGTTCTTTTGCGTATTCTGTTCTATCGAATATATTTAAGCCATGATTCTGTCATTATAGCGTGTTCCACGCTTGAAATTTACTTTCGATCGCCCGTATGATCTTCTCATGGCTCACCCCATAAATTAATCAGTATAAGAAAAGTATATCACAATTATGTAAAATTTTAATTAATTTTTATCAGTGAGGGTTTTTTTACTAATCAACACGTATTAACCAGATTTAGTAAGAAAATTAAATAAAAAGGGGAATAAGGATGGCTAAAAACGTATATTCGGGAAAGACTGTGTGGATTATTGGTGCAAGCAGCGGAATAGGGGCTGCGCTGGCTAGGGAGTTATCTGACCGTGGCGCAAGAATTATTCTTTCAGCACGTCGTGAAAATACACTTGAGGAGGTTCTGGGCACACTTTGTGGAGAAGGACATCTGGTTTATCCGCTGGATGTTAGAGATGTCTATGCTGTTCAAAGCATTATAGCCGATTTTCAGGATAAGAATATTGCTGTTGATTCTGTCATATTTATGCCTGCTTTGTACGGGCAGCACAGCTCAAAGGGCCATGATATTGATCTTATCCATCAAATGATTGCAGTAAACCTGACAGGAGCGTTTAATCTTGTCCATTATCTAGGGCCTTTTTTCAAAAAACAGGGTTATGGCCAGATCGTTTTATGTGCCAGCATTGCTGGTTATCGGGGTTTGCCAATGGGGCAACCTTATTGTGCAACCAAAGCAGGGTTGGCCAGTTATGCGGAAAGCTTGAAGCTGGATTTAAAAAAAGACAATATTGATGTCAAACTTATTTCACCCGGGTTTGTGAGAACGCCATTAACGGATAAAAATGATTTTCCCATGCCGTTTATGATTGAGGCGGAAGATGCTGCGAAAGCTATAGCTGATGGTTTGAATCAAAAAGGTTTTGAAATCCATTTCCCGAAACACATGACGATTCTGGCAAAAATCTTAAGGGTTATGCCCGGTTTTTGCTATTTTTGGGTGATGGGGATTATTTTGAAAAAAATAACAGACAAATAGTAACGTTATGAAAATGTTATAGGCGCTAACTCTTTTGTTTTTCAACATGTTTATGTTAATCTCTCTCGTGAATTCCCTTGACGTAAGTGATTATGGTTGTTAGAAAATCAACGGAGTACGATTTAGTAGCCGGGATCAGGATCATGACTAGTGTAATCACACCGAACTGGTGGAGTTTTTTAGCCTCGCATTATTTTTTTACAGATAATAGTGTAGGCGGCAGTATTGATGATCAAACGCTATTATCCGACCTTCAGACATATGTTGTTGATGATCTTTCACAACTTATAACACCTGCTTTTCTTTCCAATTTTAGCCATATTGTAACGCCTTCGGGCAGCTTGGATGCCTCTGATCGGCTGATTGCGACTGATGGCAATGAAGAGATTTTTATCGGTTATGGCGGGATGGATTATTTCGGTGGTACATCCGGCGATAATATTTTTTACGGCGGTTCGGATCATGATTTTTTCAGCCCCGGAGGCGGCATTGATCTTGTAATCGGAACAGAAAACGGTGAAACGACCGATGAAAAAGATACGGTAAGTTATCTTACGGCTATATCCGGTATCACTGTTTTGAGTGAATATGATCAAGGGGGCGGTGGTACAGGCGGCGGCAGTGGTTTATTGCCAAATCAGGATGTCTATGTTCTGACCTATGATGACTGGGTTAATGGTCCTGTGCAGCGTATTTCTAATTTTGAAGTCGGGGCGGATGGGGATTTCATTGATGTTTCTTCGTTTTTGCAAGCTGTGGGTTATACCGGGACCGATCCTGTCGCGGATGGATATGTGCGTTTGAAAAATATTAGTAGCGGGATGAAAATCCAATTTGATCCGGATGGTTTTGGAGGTGTGTCGCCTTCATATGTGGCTGTTATAGAGGGTCTTACTGTTGCCCAGTTTTCAGTTCAGGATAATCTTTGGATTGATACGACACCTCCGGGCGGTAGTGGAGGAGGGTCATCTACAGGAAGTAGCTTCCTGACCTATGTGATTGATGATGGTCATGGCGCTTATGATATTCTCTATGATGTCGAAAATATTATTGGCTCGGATTTCAGCGACACAATTCACGGTCATACGGTTGAAGATAATCTTTTGATGGGGATGAAGGGTGATGACTTCCTGTTTGGGGAGGGTGGCAATGATATACTCATTGGTGGAAAAGGTCTTGATACAGTTGATGGCGGGGACGGTAATGATTTGATCCTGATTGGCCAAGGCGGCGATCAGGTAACTGGCGGTGAAGGCATTGATATCTTTAAATTTGACGCGACAATAGGTCCTGACTTTATAGGTCATACAGCTACGATTTTAGATTTTGAACTCGGCGCTGCGGGTGACAAACTGGATTTGAGTGAAATACTCATTTACGGCGGTTATGAAGGATCTGATGCTCTAGGGGATGGTGTGGTTTCTTTTATCCAAGACGGAGCGGATACAAATGTCGTTATCGATTTTGATGGGACGGGTTCCGGACTAGGGCAGACATTAGCTGTTTTGCAAAATATTCAGGCCGATCAGATCAGTGCAGTTAATGATCTTGTTTTATCATCTGCCAAAACATTGTTGGTTTCCATTTTAGGGCAATCAAATGCAGAAGGCCTGAGAGTGTTGGACGTTGATGCTGATTCCGGTGTAACGCGTATGCAAGATCAAATTGAGGCTCAAGCTGATTTTACTAACGTGGTTATGCCGCCTTTGGATGAAAACGGCAAAATTGTTATGCAGGCCGTTGGTGGGACGCGTGCCTACAGCGAAAGTTCTAATGATGTAGACAATGTCTGGTGGTTTTTAGATCAGAACCGCCCTGCTGATCTTTTGATCCGCGCTGTTGATATGATGGCTAACCAGATTGCGGAGCAAAGAGCTTTGGGCGCTGTTAAGCCTGTTGTTGTCTGGGGGCAAGGCGAAAGCGATGCTCTTCCTATCGGGCAAAATGTAGCAGAGGCTGATCGTTTGCTTGCGCAAGCCCGCTATCTAAATGCAACTTTGGCTGTGTTTGATTACATAAAGGATCAACTTGGTGATGATATTGAATTTTATATCATGCAAACAGGACGTTATGGTGAGGATGCTGCCTTATTGGATGGTATTTCTCCTGCGACGGTTCAAAATACCGCAGAGGGTTTGACCTATATAAGAGCCGCGCAGGAAGACATCGCTTTGACGCGTGATGATGTGAAACTGGCTGTGAATTATGATGATTTACCGCTTTTGTCTGAGGTTGATCCTGTCAATTATGGTACTGATACTTGGCATTTCCACAGTGAAGAGCGCGAATTAATCGGTGATCGCATAGGGGATTTCATTGCT
>JAOUOR010000031.1 GCA_029880245.1 Alphaproteobacteria bacterium | reverse complement strand
GCGGTGGGATATTGTCGTTGCGGTTTTGATCGCTGTGGCTACGTTGTCACTCATCCCGTCACATTGGGATAGAGCATGATGCGAGGCATGCATTACCTCGGTTAGGGAACCGAATTTCTGCAGTAGCTGTTTGGCTAGGGGCTTCACATCTCGCCGCGGGATTGCCTGAAATAACAGAAGCTCCAATAGCTCGTAATCTTGCAGGGCATTGGGTCCGGAGACGACAAAACGCTCTCTTAATCTCTGGCGGTGGCCTTTATAATGAGGCTGTTCTTTCAAAATCTTTTTTTGGGTCGTCTGCACGATGATATCACAGGTTTTCCACGGAGTTATGCACAGATCCTAATATGACGAAAAATCGAGGCGGATGCAATTGAAACTATTTTTTTCATATTTTAACCATAAGGCGGCTTTGTATAGCCTTTCGGGGAGAGGGTGAATATCTCGAAGCCCGTTTCGGTGACGGCGAGGGAATGTTCAAATTGCGCAGAAAGGGATCGATCACGTGTAACTGCCGTCCAGCCATCACTGTTTAAAACCTTTGTAGCGTAGTGGCCTGCATTAATCATGGGTTCGATTGTAAAAAACATGCCCGGTTCAAGGATAGTTCCTGTGCTAGGTTCGCCGAAATGCATAACAGAGGGCGGGGCATGGAAGCTCTTGCCTAAACCATGTCCGCAGAAATCCCTTACGACAGAAAATCGTTCTTTCTCTGCGACCTGCTGAATGGCGTGTCCGATATCGCCTAATGTAGCTCCGGGCTTAACGGCTTCGATACCGGCCATCATAGAATCATAGGTGACATCAACAAGGCGGCGCGCTTTGACAGGAATTTTGTCACCGACCAGAAACATGCGTGATGTATCTCCATGCCAGCCATTGAGGATTACTGTGACATCTATATTAACGATATCACCATCACGCAGCTTTTTATCGCTGGGAATGCCGTGACACACAACATGATTGATCGAGGTGCAAATCGATTTCGGGAAAGGCGAGGGGCCTGCGCCCTGATAATTCAGTGGCGCGGGGATCGCGCCTGCTTTGAGGGTATAGTCATGACAAAGTCTATCCAGCTCTTCCGTGCTGACATCCGGCACAACATGCCCGGTGATCATGTCCAGTACTTCCGCCGCCAGCTTGCCTGCTTTGCGCATGCCTTCGAAATCGGCAGGGCTCTTATGCAGCTCAATGCCCTCAACGGTAAATTCATTTAATGGGTTTAAATTTATGCCTGTTGTCATTTTTATTATTTATAGCCTATATTTTTCAGATCACTGTTACTTATAGATTTATTATATAACTGTAAAGTTTGAAGGGTAAAATGATAAACTCCACGGTTCTTAACCCGTGGAGATTTGCAAAAAATCTTGCTTTTTCATATTGTCCCATGATACAACGCGGACCATTGAAAAAAATATAGAACCATTATCGGTGATAAAGGAGAAAACGATGAGTAATAATATGAAACAAAAATTTGCAGCAGTGGCCCTTGCCGCGTTTACCACATTTGGATGTGTATCAATAAAAGAACAAGTTACAGGTGTAAGAGATGGCTTCAAAGGAGCCTTGAAAATGGCGAAAGGACCAGGCGAAAATGCAACAGACAAGGAAAGAAAATGTCACGAGATGGCGTCGGATGGCGTGTTTATGAGCCTTGCAATGAGTGGAGGCATCGGCGGTGCCGGGGGTGCTGCTCTTGGCGCAGTTAGCGGAGGAAGTGTTGTAAAAGGAGCCGCAGGCGGTGCAGCTTTAGGGCTTGGCGTCGGCATAGTAAGTCAAGGCAAGGTATATCTGGAAAATTATAAGACGTGTATGGAAAAATTTGATGAACTTAGTATATTACATGAAAAATTTATGAAGTTTCAGGAATCGGAAATGAAGTCGAAAAGCGGTCAGGGCCCACAAGCAGAGCCTTCTACCCCTTAAAACCAATAAGATCGCGACAGACGCAGGCAGAGATTCTACTAAACAAAACCGGAATACGACCTGCGCTGAGCGCTCTTTAATCTCTTACGGATTTAATTCCTCGCCTCTTCTGGGGCGGGGTTTTTTATTTAAACGACTATAAACACACAAGACTAATACGCACCGTCTCGCCGGAAGACCACATTTAATGTCTTAACCATAATCACAATGTCCCCCCAAAGCGACCAGTTTCGCACATACCAGTTATCCCAATAAATCCGGCGTTGAAAGCTGGTATCGTTACGCCCGCTGACCTGCCATAATCCTGTTATGCCGGGCTTTACTTGTAAATAATGACTTAAATCCGCACCAAATAACTTCGCTTCGTGTTTTAGGATCGGGCGTGGGCCTACAAGTGACATATCACCTTTTAAAACATTCCAGAACTGTGGTAATTCATCAAGGCTGGTTTTACGGATAAAAGCAGCGGTTTTTGTTGTTATACGAGGATCGTGTTGTTTGAGTTTGTGGTAGAGTTCCCAGTCGGCCTTGGCTTGCGGGTCACGCTCTAGAAGGTCCTCCAGCAAATGGTCGGAGTTTGGCTCCATTGTTCTGAATTTCCAGCATTTAAAACGGTTACCGCGAAAGCCAATTCGCTGGCCACCATAAAAAACTGATCCACCCTGACCTTCGGCTTTGAGCATAATGGCAATAAGCAGCATAATCGGCGCAAAAATAATCAGAGCGTTAAGGGAAAACACAATATCTACCATCCTTTTTATAAAGCGTCCGGCAAGTGGCAAGTCTGAGTTTTTCGCGTGAAGCATCATGACATTATTGCCAAAAAACTGTTTTGGAACCATTTCATTCATATTAACAAAATTAGAAATAGGCGGTACGAGTGCATATAGTGCTTTTTTCTTATTCAGGAACTTGATAACGGCATCACGTTCTTCCCCGCGATAAGTCCCTAAGGAGAAAATAAAGAACGTATCAAGATGGTTTTCGATATAATTTGTATAATCAAATTTTTCACGAATTATTCTGATATTGCGGTAACACCGTGGGAGAATTTCCAGATCAAAGTTGCTGTCATCTGTATCTCTGATATAAATTTCCCGGACATCATAGCCTGTATAGCGGTCGGCATTAAAGGCAAAGAGCGTATTAACAATGGTTTCAACGCTTCCGATTAGAACAGTAGGAATTGTCCATAGACCTGTCCTTTTGCATATATGATAGATCGTTTGCCGTGAGGCAATAATAAAGAAAAACACATAAACCCAGCTAAAGGTAATTAAGGACCTTGAAACTGACATTTTTAGGGCAAAGCGTGTAAAACCATCAAGAACCAGAGCAATAAAACAAATGATCAAAACACTTTTAACCATTGACCACCAAGGCTCCCGCTGGGTGTAATGCCCTTTGACATAGAACATGAATGAAACAACGGGGCATAACCAGAGGAAGAAGGGGGCTGTGATGTCCTGATATCCCAATAAAGGTTTCGAGTGAATTTCCGGATAAATAAGATCCTTTAGAAAAGGCACTGTAAAAAGGGCGCCGATAAAACCCAGAATTATGGCTACGCAATCCCCGAAACAAAGGAGTATGCTAACGCGTTCGAGTACAAGGGGTCTGGCTTGTTTATGAAAATCTTTGCTTGAAACGTTCTGGGCCATTCTTTATTTTTTTGCGTATCTCTATAAAATGGACGACTACCGCGAATATGGAAAGTATAGTCATAAATCTCCAGTATCTGCAATAAAATAACTATGCTTTTGTGTATTTTAAATAATGGAAAAATGCAAAAGCGAGCAATGTACCGACAGAATTGGCAATAACATCATAAAATTCCGCTGATCTGTCCGGGGTTAAGGACTGAACAAACTCGGCGGCAGCACCTAGTAAAATTAGAATAACACCCGCACTATAAATGATAGCCGGCTTTTTCGTCATAACAATAGGACCAAGCATCAATACAAAAGCGAGGGATGTATGCAGTATCTTATCAACAAAAAGTGGTAAATTCCCAAACGAGGGTGACAAAGCCAGATGTAAAATTACACCGGTCGACAGTCCCCAGATGATAAGAAAAATTTTTTTACGCATTGGCTACTCAAACTCCAGCTAAAGAGACAAATCAAAATATATCCTGTGATAATGACTGGTATTATCCGGAGATAGTCTCTTTTGCAGCAAGATACTTGATGATTTTTTGAGGGTCATGACGACAAGTGACCCTTTGTCATTATTGATCGAAGTGACTGACCATGACTTTATCAATTTTGAATCAGATAAAGACTTTTGTAAATCTCCTACCCAACGTGCATTAGGTAACTCTACGGTGATTAAGTTTTCATCCTTATCATAATCGATCGTAAAGTCAGTCTGCACATTAGCATCAATGACAACGCGTACTTTATCCGAATGCTCGCCAATACGCAGTTCAGTTGCAACAACTCCGTCATATTTTTTGACTGGAGCCGGGGCCTTGGGTGCAGGTTTGGATTCCTTGGCTGGGGGAACCGCAGGAACCTTATTTGCACTTTTAGGAGGTGTGCTTGCTGATGTTGATTCAGTCTTTGGCGCGCCCACATTCGGAGGCGGCCTCGGGTCAATAGGAAGCTGATTGATGCTCAGATCAGCTTCGCTTTCTACTGCTCCGCTTGATGTAATATGCTTTTGCGGAGTTGGTGTTTCCTGCAGCATTACTTCAAGTTCTGTGATTAGGTTCTGTATATCTGATTCAACAGCAGCAAGGCGAACCATAGAGGGTTTCAAACTCTCGAATTCCTTTCGTAAGTCAATGACAGCGTTTTCTACGCGGTCAAAACGTTTATTTGAATCTTTAAGTTCCTTGGAAAATAAAGTGTCGACATTTACTCCTTTCATGGGTTGTAAAACAGGCATTCCGTTTGGCATATAGGCGCTACCTGCATGTTGTTTACTCTGTGGCGTATCCCCGTATTTTGGTGGTAACGCAACAGGCGCAGTTATATTGACAGGATTATCATTATCTCTGGCCAAAAGGTCTTCTGATGATTGAGGGATTTTTACTGATTCATTGGTGGTGTTTGAATTTTGTGTGTTTTCACTGCTTTTTTGTTTCACTGATTCGCTTGTTTCGAGGTGCAAAATATTCCTTGGGCTACATCCGCTAAGAAGACCCAAAAATAGCGTAAAACACAAGCTCAGAGCTATTTTTCTGTACATGTAAAAGTGAACCAGTTGGCCCCAGAACGGGGCATAAGAACTATAATAAATACGCAGCAGAAAACACCAGTTTCAATGATATCCTGAAATATCCATTATCATCAATAGGATATTTGCTTTTTTTAGTATATTTCCTGTTGATGTGATATTTCTGCGTGTTTTGGCATGACAATTTATCTTAAATCGAAAATTAAACTTGATTGCCAGTTTTGAAGTTTTTATAATCAATTTTTCCGAGAAGAAAAATTATCAGTGTATTGAGCAATGATCAAACAATTAATCTTGATCCTATTACTAGGCTTTTTGCCATTTAAGGCTATGGCAGGTGTGACTGTCGTGCAGGCCTTAAGTTTTGGATCATGGATATCAAAAAATAATAATGCACAATACGATATCACGATTAATACAAATGGAACTTATTCATTTGATTCTTCCGGATTTATAGAAATAGCGGCGCCGCAAGAAGGCATTTTTGATATTGATGGCTTGCCTGTAAGTACGGCTATAGCCAGCGTCGTTGTGACGCAAACAATTCCGCTTTCAGCAAGTGGTGAAAATTTCCAGATGGTTAGTTTGCAGGAAGCGCATCCAGCCTCTACAACTGCCGGCGGTGTTGCGCAAATAACTGTGGGAGGAACGGCCAGAACATCAGGTTCGACTATATCTTATCTGGATAACACATATAATGGCCAACTTGAAATACAGATTAATTTTTGAATTTTACTATTTACTTTTGGGAACATAAGATATGCGTTTTATTAAATATTTTCTGCTTTTTACACTTTTGACTATTTTTCAGGCTCAGAGCGTCTACGCAGATTTGCTTATAACGCCAACGAGGGTGTTTTTCGGTGAAAGGGATCGTTTTGCAGAGGTGACATTAGTCAATGTCGGGGACAAAGCTAAAACCTATGAAATGAGCTGGAGATTTTTTAAAATGAAGGAGATTGGCCCGTCATATACGCCTGTTTCAGGTGCTATTACGGAATTCGATTTATCAAAACACATCGTATTTACACCTAGACGCGTTACTTTGCAGCCAAATGCCAAGCAGAAGATTAAGCTGGCGCTACGCCGTCCTGAAGAACCGATACCACCAGGAGACTATCATATTCATCTGGGTTTTGCGTCTCTTCCTGATCCGGTCGAGCAGGAGAGTGATAATAATGGACGTCCACATGCTATGGTGACGATTAATGTTGGTTACACCATTCCTGTCATCTTAAGATCAGGACCCGAGGATGTAACGGCTAAAATCGGAAGAATTGATATTGAACGAAATCAAAGTAGCGGCAATCTGAAAGTTATTGTTCCGGTATCACGTGAGGGTGGTCCGTATTCCATTTTAGGGCATCTTTTTGTTTATCATATCGAAAATGGCAGGGAAGAGGTGGTCGGAGAGCTTAGTAATGCTCACATCTTTCCCGAAGTGAATAAGAGGATTTTTGAGGTCGCCTTGGCAAAAGAGATATCTGGCGGGTCCCTAAAAGTTGTAGTGATGCATTATGATCTGGAGCAGCCGAGAATTTATGCCGAAGAAACATTCCCACTAAATTAGGGGGATTGTGTTGTGCTTAAGGCCGTCTCAATGATTTCATTTTTGGCTTGCTTCATATAAGCAGGGAAGATCTCTACCTTGCAGCTTACATCTCGGACAACCAATGCTTTGCACCGGTTATAGGCATCATCTATCGAGATGTTTCTTAGTCCATATCGCAGAGTATGTTTTCCAGTCTTGATGTCGGCATAGCTCTCAGGCGGCGGCACCATAGGCGTTCCTCCTATCAGGATAGGCGCGTAGCGTGTTTTGAGCTTATAGTTCACTACAGACATTAACAGGCGTGAGTTATATTCACCAAGATTGAGGACAATTTCGTAATTGCCATCCTCGAAATCAATATGGGGATGTCGTGCTTTATAATCATCGAGGTCAACTTTAACTTCACTGGGGATGTCTTCTTTGCCTCTTTCTACGATGATATTTTTACCATAAATAACGGTGCCGTCATATCCAATTTCAACGCTCTGTGGGGCCATACGGGAAAAATTAGAGAATTGTGCGCTTTTCTCAGAAACGAGTAGTAGGTAACGACCGGGCGGCACAGCAGAGAAATAATAAAATCCAGTTGAATCTGTTGTGACTGTTTGCTCAATCTGACCTTTGTCATTATAAAGATTAATCGTAATATTGCGTAAAGGTGTAGATGTTTGTTCAGTTTTAAATCCTGTATCTGTTGCAACTTCTAGGGGCTCTCGGGCAAAAACTGTTCCGTCAATTTCACCGCTTATGTGGACAGGAAATTCAACGGTTGCGACATGCCCTTTTCGTGGAAGAACCGAAACACCATCAAATCCACTGACCCAAGTTGGATCTTGTAGAGAAGACGGATCAATTTGGACATCAGTTAGTCTAAGTTCCTGCATGCGCGTAAACAGAGCAATACCGTTCTCATCTGTAACGGCCCGCCCTCCATTTTGAATGGATTTAACAGCGACACCCTCAAGTTTTTCCTCTCCGTCATTATATTGGCCATCGCCATTAGCATCAAGAAACACAAAGGCGCTGAGCATACCGTTATTACTTATATTATGGTCAAAAAATTCCAATTTATCTCTGTGTGGTTCTTTCAAAAGTCCAAAGCGTGTATTTAGCAGAGCCTGAAAGTCTTTATTGCTGTTATAGGAGATTTGAGGGGATAGGCGAATAAATCCGGCCTGCCAGTCTAGTTTAGCAGAAAATTCGTTAATCTTTTGATTATATTGTCTTTCGGCTTCCAGCGTAAAATCCAGTTCTCTGCTAAAATAGCGCTGGTAGCTGGCAAAAACACGATTTAAATCACTGTTTGGATCAATTTGGTAATCAGTCAGAAGGCGGAAACGATTGCGACCATACGTTGTTGATAAATTAGTGAGAGAGTTTAGTCGATCATCAGGTGAGCTATCACTGGATTGAAAGCTTAGCTGTTCGTTTAATGAAACACGCTTGATATTTGTGCTGAAACTGGTGCTGGCTTGTATTGTGCTATAACCTGCTGTGTTCTCGCTATAACTTGCTGAAACATTATAGCGCGGGCTCTTGCCTAGGGGCAGGGGGGCTGGACCGGTAGCACGGATTGTGTTCTTGATGCTTCCAATATCATTCGTATCCCCGTCACCTTCCGTATCAAAATTCGAAGATGTCCAAGTAAGATTATCGCTGATATCATGTTTACCGAGTGTTTTGCGGGCAACAAGTCGTGCAGCGGCTTCTCCTTCATCATCTACAGCAGCATCGGCATTTATGAGTGTCTCCATCAATGTGGTTGATATCCCTGTGCCAACAACATAGTTGCGCTCGCTTTCATGTTCGTTGGTTCTGAATTGGACAGATAAGGCGCTGGCATCAAAGAGGGGGTGCTCATAATGGGCTATTAAATTCAGGGCGCCCTTATCCTCGTCTTCGAAATTTGACCTATTAAAGGTGTGCATATCATCAACGGTAAGAGAAACATCGTAAATACCTCCTTGATTGGCAAGACGATTGCGATCAATAGGGATATAGATTGTTTCTTCCTGCTGCTCACCTTGCGGGCCGTAAAATACCAACTTGAAATTATTATCCGATCCGAATAGGTCGACATTTTCAAAAAGATAAAACCCGTCTTCATCAACTTCCTGAAACGAAATCAAAGTATCGTCCCTATATAGCTCGACATCCCATTTGGGAAAAGCTTGTCCGGAAATGGCTGTTGTCGGACTGCTGAAAGATCTCAGCGGGTCTGTATTTGTGATTCTGGCACCGAGCGTTTGTGAGGACGATCCACCAAGATCAAAGCGTGTCGAGACAACATCGCCAATTTCATACCTTTTGGCTTTTAACGGTCCAAGTAAGTCCGGCTCGACTGATTCTTGCTTGTAATTGGCTGTAACTGCGACAAGCTGGTCTTTATTATTTAGTCGTGATTGTGTTGTGAGCGTGCCATGAGCAAAATCACCGACCGTGCGCACTGTGGCAGTATGTGTGCTTATGCCCTCCTCTTGGGTGCCGCGTTTTCTGTATCCGGAATTCGTGATAACGTCCACAGCAGGTATTTCAAAAGCTTTTGGGGCATCATTTTCAATGGGTGGTAAAATAGGCTTGGGAATCTGGCGTTTTTGAAAGTTCAGTTTTCGCCTATTGTAATAATTTTCGATTGGAAGAGACTCTTCTGATGCTATTTTGAGTTGCTGCGTTGAAATAATGGCCTGAAATTCGATGTTTGTCCAATCTTCCAGATCGTTGATTGATACAAAGATATCACCGTCTTTTGTAAACGTATTCGGATTAGCCTTGAATGTGCCAAGATCCGTCTTGGCTTCCAGTGTTTCGGCATTAAAGAAAAAGTGCTTGTCTTTTTCGATGTACCAGCCAGAGGCTTTCTTTTCCTTGTCATTTACTGTAACGGAAATGGAGAGCCTTAATAGGGACGCAAAATCACGCAGAGAGACAAAAATATCTTTATCATGGTATTCAGCCATAATAAGGCCGTCAAGTTTTAGGAGGTTTGGAAGAAGTGGTTGGAAAAGCAAAAGCTCGCCGTCTTCAAGAATATTGTCTGCATTCGGGTCATTTGGATCAACCCCCGATAGTAAATGCGTATCAGCATAAGAAAAGCCGGATTTCATCTTCTTTAAAAATGAATGTGCAATAGACAGACGTTCTTGAGAGTTGAGGGCACGTGATTCGGAATTTTTTGCATGAACAGAAATAGTGATTGAAAAAAAGGCAATCGAAGTATAAATAATAATGATTATTGCTTTGAAAATCGTTTGCTTCATTTGTTAATTTTCTGCGTAAATCTGTGGATATTTTAGTGGATAAATCTGTGGACAGATTTTGAAACTCATTGCCCACAGTAAAACATAGTCTGTTGACAAAAACAAATGCTAAGTGATAAAAATGATGACGTGTGAAGGGATGGCTTGGCAAGTTAATCACATTTATTTCGTGGATTAAGTTCATATTAATAATGCGTAATCTATTTTAGTATGATATCAATGGTACACGAAAATTCACGTTACACCCTTACTGAGTAGCAGTATTTTAACTAGGGACAAAGGAGAAACCTAATGAAATGTAACACGTTCAAACTCGTGGCTGTGACTAGTGCTATTGCGCTGTCGGCAGCTGCTTCAAACTACGCTTTTGCACAAGTGGAAACTGTCAACGCAACGCTTACTACATCAAGTGCTATTACAACGACTGATGTATCCAATATGGATTTTGGCGAATGGCTGATTCAATTCGTGGCTGGTGACACGCCTGCCTTGACATTGACAAATGATGGAACGGTCTCAACAACTCAGACCGGGGCAGTTGCTAACGGATCTCAGGTTGTTAACATTACAGCATCGGCAACAGAAGGTGTGGTGAACGTCCAGACACCGGCTCCGGCGACATTGACCATTACGCGTTCTGCATCATCTGACTTTGTCGATGGTGGCTTGTCCCTGACGGATACAGATTATAGAACGGCAAATGATGGTGTTAATGCACTTGATGCTGATGCAGCGACCGGAACAGTGACAACTTTGGTTGCGGCAACTGATGAGCCTGTGAGATTTGGTGGAATTATTGCGATTACAGCGACACCAGCCGATGCTATCCATACCGCACAATTTGATGTGACATTCTCATATTAATTCTGAAGCATGCCAATGGTGCGGACGAGTTTATCCTTTGGCTAATTTTTAGTATTATCTTCTTATGAAGGCACCTTTTAGGTGCCTTTTTAAATGCCATAGTATTCCGCTCGGCAGAGTTGATAAAAAAATACACGCCTTAACCTTTTTTTCATATTACTCAGTCAAAATACAAAAAGTTCTAATTAGGTTATAGCTGCGGTTTCGTGGGTATGCTTTTCAAAGAACGCGCTGAGTAAGTTGTTTTTTTGTTAACATTGGGAGTGATATGAAATGAATAGTAATTCATTCAAACTGCTGGCTTTTTCAAGTGTTATTGCCCTTACTGCGGTGAGTTTTGAAAAAGCTAACGCGCAAACCGAGACTGTCAACGCGACACTTACTACATCAAGTGCTATTACAACGACTGATGTATCCAATATGGATTTCGGGGAATGGCTGGTCCAGTTCGTTGCTCTTGATACCCCGGCTATTACATTGACGAATGACGGTTCTGTGGCTTCTACCCAGACGGGGTCTGTTGTAAACGGATCGCAGGTTGTCCAGATCACAGCACCTGCAACAGAAGGCGTTGTGAATGTTAGGACACCGGCTCCGGCGACATTGACCATCACACGTTCTGCCTCGAGTGACTTTGTCGATGGCGGTTTGTCTCTCACGAGTACAAGTTACAGAACGGTGAATGATGGTAATAATGCGCTTAATGCTGATGCGGCGACTGGAACAGTAACAACTCTGGTCGCGGCGACTGATGAAGTTGTGAGGTTTGGTGGTGTCGTCTCGATCACAGCGACTCCTGCTAATGCTATTCATACGGCGCAATTTGATGTGACATTTTCCTATTAATAAAATGTGACCTCATAGTATATTTTCTTAAAAAGGCGCAATTTTTGCGTCTTTTTATATGTGTAAATAAAACTCATAAGTTGTTGTTCTAAAAAAGAAAAATTAATAATTTATTATAGAATTTAGATTAGATTTATCATAGACAAGAAAAGATCTCTAAGAAGACTTTTCAAGTTAATTCTGATTTTACAATACCTCTTGTGTAAATTTTTATTAACAATTTGAGCCTTCATAGGAGTATCTGAACGATGAAAGTCGATACACTGAAATTTGTGGCGTTTGTGAGTGTTGTTGCTCTAAGCACTGCAAATATAAAAAATTCTTTTGCGCAAACGGAAACTGTCAACGCGACACTTACTGTCTCAAGCGCTATTACAACAACAGATATATCCAATATGGATTTCGGAACTTGGTTGGTTCAGTTCGTAGCTGGTGATGCGCCTGTCATAACGTTGTCAAATGATGGTACTGTAGCTTCTACCCAGACAGGTAGTGTGGTAAACGGATCACAGGTCGTTCAGGTTACTGCACCTGCAACAGAAGGTGTTGTTAATGTTCGGACACCGGCTCCGGCAACATTAACCATCACACGTTCTGCATCAGCCGACTTTCCTAGCCCGGCGCTTTCTTTGGCGACAGTAAGTTACAGAACGGCAAATGATGGAACTAATGCCTTGAATGCTGATGCGGCAACTGGAACGGTGACAACTCTGGTCGCAGCAACTGATGAGCCAGTGAGATTTGGTGGTACAGTTTCTGTTACAGCGACACCTGCCGATGCTATACATGCTGCACAATTTGATGTGACATTTTCTTACTAATTCTAATGTCCCTAGAATGGAAAGACGCCTTATATTTACAGACTGGCGTCTTTTTTCTATAGATCCGGCATTTTGTATCTTTAGTTCATCCCTATGGCAGATTTATATAGATCGAGTAAATCCTCAGCCTCACGGCGCTTTTCTGTTTCCATTTTGCGCAGGCCAATAAGTTTCCTCATTGTTTTAACATCAAAGCCAACACCTTTGGCTTCTGCATATACTTCCTTAATATCTTCCATAAGAGCTGCTTTTTCTGATTCCAGCCTTTCAACACGCTCGATAAAGGATTTTAATCGTTGTCCGGCGACGCCCCCGACATCCTTGGTTTCATCGTTTTGGGGTGCTGAATTTTGTGTGTATTCAACTATTTCCTGATCTTCATTTGCAGGTAAAACAGCAAGGTTTTCGGGCATTTCAAAAGGCTCCTTTGTGTGTAATTAGGTAGAGATATGGTGCGGGCGGGGGGACTTGAACCCCCACGATCTTACGATCAACGGATTTTAAGTCCGCAGCGTCTACCATTCCGCCACGCCCGCAAAATACATGATACTTCTTAAAGCGAATAGTTTGCGCGGTCAATATACCTTAGGCCCAAAATCAGATTAATCTGTTCCCCCATGTTGTAGGGACGGAGGGTGCATTTCATTCTGGTTGTGAGTAAGAATTTTCATGATAGGCACGTCGTTTTTGGGAAAAATATTTTTTCCGATCTTAATAATCGTATCCATAATAATCACAGGCGTTTTGAATAAGCCGCTAATGACTACGGGGCTTCCGGACATAGGGTAAACATCACCATTATAATGATTAAATGTACATCCTTTCATTGAACTGGCGTGAGAAAAATCCAGTGTAAAACACGATAGAGTTGAAAAACTGCAATTTTCGATATTTGCACCAACAATATTTGTAGCTCCAAAATCACTGTGCCTGAAATTGCAGCCTTGTAGATCTGAATAGCTCAAATAGCAATTATACAAGGAGGCATGCTGGAAATCACTTTCATGTAAAATACTCTCTGAAAAATTAGTGCCGCTGAGGTTGCAACCGGTTAAATTTGCATAAGGCATATGAGCATCATCGAGATTAGCATTGCTCAAATTCTGATATCTCAAATCAACATAGGCCAGATTTATTTTCTTACTTACGGCATCTTCAAGGCAATCAACGACGGAATTATAGGGGCCAGAAAAAATTATTTTTCCGGTTTTATGGGATTTTAGGGTAATGACATTCATGGCTCTCTCTCACACACAATTATGAATAGACGCATTTGACATATATTTTAACCTACTTGTCAATGAAAATATTTAGAGCACTTTTGACGAATGCTTTGTAAGCATCTGAAATATAATATAAATACGTACATTAGGATGTTTTGATATATACTTTAGTGTCTATGCTTTAGGTTGTGTTTTTTTGGAAAAATTACCAATCAAGTGATAGGCTTTTAGTAAATTTTTTCCATGACTTGCTAAAATTGAGGTGTGTCACTAAATTCCTGTTATGGTAGACGAAGATCAAAACAGGCATGAAGAGACCTCAATACAAGATGGGCTGCGGGTCATAGCTGAAGCTATAAAAACCCTGCCTTTAAGCCCTGGTGTGTATCGCATGATTGCTGAAAATGGCGAGGTTCTTTATGTCGGCAAAGCTAAATCTCTAAGAAAACGAGTTGTATCCTACACGAATTTTGCTGCGCTGCCGATCCGCCTGCAACGCATGGTCTCGCGAACCCGTACGATGGAGTTCATCACCACACATACCGAGGCTGAAGCCTTGTTATTGGAATCTAACTTGATTAAAAAGCTTCAGCCTCATTATAATATCCTTCTTAAGGATAATAAATCTTTTCCTTATATTTTGTTGCGTGATAATCATGATTTTCCGCAAATTCTCAAACATAGGGGAAAGCAAAAAAAAGACGGCACTTATTATGGACCTTTCGCAAGTGCAGGGGATGTAAACCGGACGATTGCCATTTTACAGCGTGCCTTTTTGCTTCGTAACTGCAGTGATAGCTATTTCACGCAGCGTACACGCCCTTGTTTGCAATATCATATTAAGCGCTGCACGGCACCATGCGTTGGCAAAGTGTCATTAAAACAATATCGAGAGCAGGTACAGGGCGCTGAGGATTTCATGAATGGGAAAAGTCGGGCCGTACAAGAACGTTTCAGCAAAGCTATGCAAGAGGCCAGTAAAAAACAGGATTATGAGACAGCAGCTTTGTATCGTGACCGTATCCGCGCTCTAACAAGTATTCAGGCGCAACAGGATATCAATGTTGATGTAGGGGATATGGATATTATTGCCTTGGTGCAGGATCATGGCCGGAGCTGCGTTCAGGTTTTCTTTTTTCGCTCGGGCCGGAATCTTGGGAATAAATCCTACTTTCCACGCCATGATGTGAATGAGGAAGAAGGAGCTGTTCTTTCGGCTTTTCTTGCACAATTTTATCAATCTAAACACGTGCCGAAAAATATTCTGATAAGCCATAAGCTTGAAGATGTGGCACTTCTAGAAGAAGCTCTGGGGGATATGGTAAAAAGCAAAGTAACTATCCAGACTCCGCAGCGTGGAAAACGTAAGCGGCTCATTGATTTTGTTTCTCGCAATGCCAGCGAAGCTCTGGCGCGGCATCTGGCATCATCAGCCTCTAAGACCAAAATTCTGGAAGCCATGGCAGAATTATTTGACATGGAGGAACCGCCATCACGCATTGAAGTTTATGATAACAGCCATATTTCTGGTACAAATATGGTCGGGGCAATGATCGTAGCCGGCGAAGAAGGTTTTATCAAAAATGCATATCGGAAATTCAATATAAAACAGGCAAGCGCCTCTGATGATTATGCTATGATGCGCGAGGTTATGCTGCGGCGTTTTAAAAGAATGATCAATGAGAATAACAGTGAGGAATTATGGCCTGATTTGGTTCTGATTGATGGAGGGAAAGGGCAGCTTGGTGTGTGCAAAGAAGTGCTTGAGGATCTTGGCATTTTGGATCGTTTCACATTAGTTGCCATAGCAAAAGGACCGGATCGTAATGCGGGACGCGAAAAATTCTTTATGGATAACAAAGTCGAATTCCAATTACCGATCAATGATCCGGTTTTGCATTATCTCCAGAATTTACGAGACGAGGCACACAGCTTTGCCATAGGTTCACACAGGAAACGGCGGAAGAAAGATATGATTTCTTCGCCGCTTGATGGTATAGAGGGGATCGGAGCGCGACGTAAAAAAGCGCTGCTTTTACATTTTGGTTCTGGTAAGGCAGTTTCCGAGGCCGGGGTAGATGATCTGGAAAAAGTGGAAGGTATTTCACGTAATCTTGCGAAGAAAATATACGATTTTTTCCATAGCTAAAAGTAGATTTTCCTTAACAATCAGTGGAAAAAAATAAAATCTAATTGAATCAAAATGATGCATTTTTCTTTGAGGAAAACCCCAAATCCAGACTTGCAGGATTACGTTTTGCATGTTAGCTTTCTTACCACTCAAGCATATTTATTTGTTACCAGCGCGCGACATGATTTTAAGTTTGTGCGTAATTTTTAAATCTTATGGAAAGGTGTGGCAAGATGTTTCATCGCGTAAAATCAGAAATCCCGGAAGGTGACAGGCAGGAAAATCAGGTCCCTCAAACGGGTGTCTACAAGAAAGAGCAACCTGCACGCAGGCCATATAGTGCAATGCGAGAGCAAGAGGAAGAATTCGAACAACGGCAAGAAACTTCAGATCGAGAGGTTTTATCCACATCAGATAGTCTCGAAGAAGACGAGAATGAAGATAGCCAACAGAAAATAGAAACTATACAAACCACACAAACAGGATATAGACGCATGACACAACACACTGATTTATCTACTCATTCTCATCGCCCATCATTTGGACCGACAAGCTCATACATCCCCCCACAAGGGCCAGACACTATTGCTACATCCGGAGATCGTTGTCTGACTATTGGTCGCGGTATCAATATGTCTGGTGAGATTGAGTCATGTGACCACCTTGTAGTTGAAGGTACAGTGGAAGCTGCTCTGAAAGGCGCAAAACTTCTTGAAGTAGCCGAAAGCGGCGTGTTTTATGGTACAGTTGAGATCGAGGAAGCCACAATTGCCGGTCGTTTTGAAGGTGATATAACGGTCAGTGGCCGTTTAACACTGCACGCGACAGCTGTTATCACAGGTTCTATTGCCTATCGTGAGCTGGAAGTTGAAGCAGGTGCAATCATTGATGGTCGCATGACACCAATGAAAAAGGCCGTCGACGAAAAGGCCGTTGATAAATACCGTGCCGGTTCTGAGGCTTCTGCCATGGCTAAAACGCCTGCACCAAGAGCAAAGAAGCAGCATGTTGCCAATAATGAGAGCGGCTTGTTTACAAAGGTAAATACCCAATACTAAGTTTATGACTTCTAACCCAAGTCGTTAAAACAGAAAAACCAGGCTCGTGTAGTCTGGTTTTTTTGCGTATGGGGGCTATTAATATTTCCCAAAAACCTAAAGTGTTTTGTCGTTAAACTGGCAGATATCAATCACAGGACATTCACCGCATTCCGGTCTGCGAGCTTTACAGGTATAACGCCCGAGTAGGATTAGCCAGTGATGTGCATGGAGGCCAAATTCTTCTGGTACAACACGAAGCAAATTTTGTTCGACCTCATTGGGAGTTTTTCCTAGAGCCAGCCCTGTGCGATTGGATACACGGAAAATATGCGTATCCACTGCCATAGTGGGTTTACCAAAGGCTACATTTAAAACAACATTTGCTGTTTTGCGTCCGACACCGGGCAGGCTCATAAGGTCTTCGCGTGTATCTGGAATATTTCCATTGTAATCTCTCACCAGAATTTGAGAAAGCGCAATGATGTTTTTGGCTTTGTTATTATATAGCCCGATGGTTTTTATGTGATCTTTCAAAGGTTCTAGCCCTAAATCCAGCATTTTTTGCGGTGTATCAACGTATTCGAATAACGCCTTCGTGGCCTTATTTACTCCTGCATCGGTGGATTGTGCCGAAAGAACAACCGCCACTAGTAGCGTAAAGGGATTGGTATATTCAAGATCGCTTTTGGGCTCGGGATTGATCTCCCGTAATTTTGAAAAAAATGCCTGTATGTTTTCGGCGCTTAATTTTGACTCGCCTTTTTGCTTTGCTTTGGCCATGCTTATCCATAGCAATCATAGCAAGGCAAGTCATGCAAAAAAGAAATATCACATATGGATTTTATGAAGCGTCTTTTGGCAAGATGGTTATTGGTAAAACCGATAAAGGTCTATGTTATCTCGGCTTTATGGTGGAAGGTTATAAAGGCGATGGTCTAAGCCGCATGAAAGATTTTTTCAAAAGAGCATCTTTTACACAAGATGATTCCACCATTCAGGATTTTGCTCACAAAATTATTAAAAAGTGGGAGCAGGGCAAAGAACATGATGTTCCGCTGGATCTTGAAGGCACACCATTCCAAAAATCTGTCTGGCAAGCACTTTTGACTATTCCAAAGGGTAAGACATGCGCCTATCAGGATATTGCCAATGATATCGGAAGGCCTAGGGCTGTGCGCGCTGTGGGGACAGCAATAGGGAATAATCCGGTATCTCTTATTGTGCCCTGTCACCGTGTATTACAAAAATCAGGTGAGTTAGGAAATTATGGCTGGGGCGTAGAAATGAAGCGCGATATTCTTCGTCGCGAAGGCATCATTTTAATCTAAGATCAAAGAGAAAACCTATTACAAGTCAAGCACATCGCGCATAGAATATAACCCCGCGGGCTTTTCTTTGCACCATAGGGCAGCGCGCAAAGCACCTTTGGCAAAAAGTCTTCGGTCTGTGGCTCTGTGAGTCAATTCGATACGCTCGCCCTCCCCAAAGAAAAAGACTGTGTGCTCACCAACCACATCACCGCCTCGCGCCACAGAAAAACCGATTTTACCTTTCTCGCGTGAACCTATATTGCCGTGACGCTCATAATCAGCTAACACATCAAGATTTCCATTGCGCCCCGAAGCTGCAGCCTTACCAAGGGCCAGAGCCGTGCCGGAAGGTGCATCAACTTTATATTTGTGATGGGTTTCAAAGATTTCAATATCCCAATCTTGCTCTAAACAGCTCGCGGCTTTTTCAACAAGATCAAGCAGCAAGTTTACCCCGACACTCATATTCGCTGCATAAACAATACAGACCTCTTTTGACTTTTGTTGTAAAAACTCTTCGTCTTCCTGTGTTAAGCCTGTTGTGCCAATCACAATCGGGGTCTTGTGTTGTGCAGCCAGATTAACATGTTTTCTTGTGCCTTCTGGTAAGGTGAAGTCAATGACTACATCAGATTTTTCAAATAGCTCGCTTTCGCTTTCCATGGCAGGGCAGCCATCTGGCACATTGGAGCTATCTCTGGCCGTTCCGCCAGCTAAAAGCAAACCTTTATCCGCCCAGTTACCTGAAAGCAATTCTTTGACGATCAATTTGCCAACACGACCATTACAGCCAACAACACCAACTTGCATGAAAAATTCCTTAGGTTTTTTATAATCTTTATAAAATTTGTAAAGGCGAGTTTAACGTATTTACTCGCTTAAATCATCCCAGAATTCTTTTATCTTTTTAAAAAAGCCGCTCGACTCCGGTGAGTTTTTGTTTGCTGAGCGATCGTCGCCCATGCTGTCTGCCAGTTCCTTCATTAGATCTTGTTGCTTTTTGCTCAGGTTGACAGGGGTCTCAACAAAAATCTCGATATACATATCCCCGCGTGCTTTTGAGTTCAAAATACTCATACCTTTGCCCTTGAGCCGGAAATTCTGACCTGTTTGGGTTCCTGCCGGAATTTTAACATTGGCGCGCGTACCCTCAATCGTAGGGACCTCTATTTCTCCGCCCAGCGCAGCGCGTGTTACCGTTATAGGCACACGGCACCGCAAATTTGCATGATCTCTCTCAAATAGTTTATGCGGTCGTACATTCATCATCACATAAAGATCACCGCGCGGACCGCCACGAAGGCCAGCTTCACCTTCACCAACTAGCCGCACGCGCCGCCCTGTCTCAATGCCTGGAGGAATTTTAACTTTCAGAGTTTTACTTTTCTTGACCTGTCCCGAACCGTAACATTTCCTGCAAGGATCTTTGATAACCGAACCAGAGCCACTGCAACTCGGGCAGGTACGTTCAATCGTAAAAAAGCCCTGTTGTGCGCGCACACGACCTATGCCGCCACACGTGCTGCAACTGGTTGAGGACGTACCTTTTTCTGCGCCGCTTCCCCCGCAATTATCGCATGTGTCATTGACAGGAATTTTGATCTTGGCTTCTTTACCGCGATAAGCATCTTCTAACGATATATCCATATTATATTGCAAGTCGGAACCGCGCATTGGGCCATTGCGTTGCCGCGCACCGCCGCCCATAAGGTCGCCGAACATATCCTCGAAAATATCGGAAAATGAGCCGCCGCCAAAACCAGCACCTTGAGGTCCTCTGGCGCCGCCGCCAAAGCCGCCGCCCATAGAACCATCAAAAGCCGCAGACCCATAACGGTCATAAGCGGATCGCTTTTGATCATCTTTCAAAATGTCATAAGCTTCACTGATTTCCTTGAATTTGGCCTCGGCTTTTTTGTCACCTTTATTCTGGTCGGGATGGTATTTCATCGCCAGCTTGCGATAGGCTTTCTTAATTTCGTCTGCCGATGCGCCTTTTTCAACATCCAGAGTTTTATAAAAATCCTTGTCAGCCATTAGCGTCTTTTCCTTGGAAAGTCAAAGAGAGAAGGCCGGAGCATCCGGCCTATCCCTTTATAATACTTAGGCCGATTTCTGATCATCATCAGCTTCGGTAAAGTCTGCATCAATGGCTTCATCTTCATTATCATCAGATGTGCCTTCTACGCCGTCATTATCAGAAGTGCCTTCATTGTTGGAGCTTTCCTGTGCCTTACGATACGCCATTTCACCAAGTTTCATACTGGCTTGCATCAGAGCTTCGGTCTTTTCCTTGATCTCGGAAGTATCTTCGCTCTCAAGCGCTGATTTTAGCTCATCCATAGCGGTGTCAATCGGCGCTTTGTCATCATCCGACAGATCAGAACCAAATTCTTCCAAAGAGCTTTCAACAGAATGAATACTGCTTTCGGCCTTGTTTTTGGCCTCAACCAGTTCTTTTCTGGCTTTATCGCTTTCGGCATTTTCTTCTGCTTCCTTGACCATTTGCTCGATATCGTCATCGGACAGACCTCCACTGGCCTGAATGCGGATTTGCTGCTCCTTGTTTGTGGCCTTGTCCTTGGCAGAAACATTCACGATACCATTAGCATCAATGTCAAACGTGACTTCGATTTGTGGAATGCCGCGCGGAGCAGGGGGAATACCTACCAGATCAAACTGACCAAGCAGTTTATTATCGGCTGCCATCTCACGCTCTCCCTGGAAAACGCGGATAGTGACCGCATTCTGATTATCTTCGGCGGTTGAGAATGCTTGAGACTTTTTGGTTGGAATGGTTGTGTTACGCTCAATTAGGCGCGTAAACACACCGCCTAAAGTCTCAATCCCCAGAGAAAGAGGTGTAACATCAAGCAACAAAACGTCTTTTACGTCGCCTTGTAAGACACCGCCTTGAATAGCAGCTCCATTTGCCACAACTTCATCGGGGTTTACACCCTTATGAGGTTCTTTGCCAAAATATTCCTTCACCGTATCAAAGATTTTTGGCATGCGGGTCATACCACCGACAAGGATCACATCATCAATGTCGGAAGCCTTTAATCCTGCATCTTTCAACGCGGCTTTAACCGGATCAATCGTACGTTTCACAAGATCTGCCACAAGGCTTTCCAGCTTCGCACGACTTAAAGTAAGCTGCAAATGCTTCGGACCGGTTTCATCGGCAGTGATAAAAGGCAAGTTAATCTCTGTATTTTGTGCGCTTGATAATTCAATCTTGGCTTTTTCCGCTGCTTCCTTGAGTCGTTGCAACACAACAAGGCTGTCGCCACCTTTCAGGGTGCGCAAATCAATACTGTTTTCCTTTTTAAACTCATCGGCCAGATAATCAATAATGCGCGCATCAAAGTCTTCACCACCAAGGAATGTATCTCCGTTAGTTGATTTAACCTCAAAAACACCATCACCGACTTCTAGGACAGAAACATCAAATGTCCCTCCACCAAGGTCGTAAACGACAATCGTTCCGGACTCTTTTTTATCCAGACCATAAGCTAGCGCCGCAGCTGTGGGCTCGTTTATAATACGCTCAACTTCAAGTCCTGCAATTTTACCGGCATCTTTTGTCGCTTGACGCTGTGAGTCATTGAAATAAGCCGGAACCGTAATCACAGCCTTGGTAACTTTTTCACCAAGGAAGGATTCTGCTGTTTCCTTCATTTTTTGAAGGAGCATAGCTGAGATTTGAGACGGGGCATATTTTTCACCGCTGACCTCAACCCATGCATCACCATTATCACCTTTGACAATCTTGAAAGGCGCTTTTTCACGCATTTCCTTAACTTGTTTGTCATCAAAACGACGACCAATCAGACGCTTGATAGCGTATAGCGTGTTTTCAGGATTTGTAACAGCCTGACGCTTTGCAGGTTGTCCAACCAGACGCTCGCCATCTTTTGTGAAGGCTATCATCGAAGGCGTCGTACGCGCACCCTCTGCGTTTTCAATTACACGGGTTTCCTTGCCGTCCATAACAGACAAACATGAATTCGTTGTACCCAAGTCTATACCTATGATTTTGCTCATATCAATTTCCTTTCATTGGCAAATATATCTGCAGCCCTACAATAGGCACCGCTTCAATTCCCATAATTTGGTCCCGAGCAGGAGAACAAACCATATACGAGGAATATAACAAACAGTACCAAAAAAATCCAGTCTTTTTGCCTCCTGTATTTTTAAAACGGCTTCGTTATATGTTACTTGTGCAGTGAAATACGCTGCGTTCCATATGTTTTGCGGTATTAAAAAAAATCATTGGCAATTTTTTTATGATATAAAATCTTATGCGCGGAGATTTACTATATAAGGGCATGCAAAACAAGTCTTGATTAGGGAATTAAGAATCTTATTAGGCTTCCGTATCAATATTCCCGCCAGGCGGGGCATCACTAGGTGGCGGTGGAGGTTGACCAGAGTCACGACTTGAAACACCAACACGGGCGGGTTTCAGTATCCGGCCATTGAGAATATACCCCGGTTCAATGATCTGAATCACCGTACCGGCAGGTTTGTTGGGAATAGGGGTTTCAAACATAACTTCATGGAAGTTTGGATCAAAGGGTTTATCCAATGGTTCTATTTTCTCTATACCGTTTCTCTGGAAAACGCCCAGAAGTTCACGCTCTGTTGCCTCCACGCCGGTTATCAAATTCTTTAAATGGGCCGGATCATTAGTGTTTTCATGTGTTGAAGAATCCAGTGCGCGGCGCAAATTGTCAGCAACATTCAGTAAATCTCTTGCAAAGCTGCTAAGCGCAAATTTTCGTGCATCTTCTTTTTCTCGCTGCGATCTTTTGCGGATGTTTTCAGTTTCTGCCACAGCGCGAATCATCTGGTCTTTCATAGTGGCAAGTTGTTTTTCAAGCTCATCAATGCGATTAAGCGCTGCAGTCGAGACATCTGATCGGATAGAAGTGTCTGGATTTTGTTCAGAGTCAAGTTTTTCAGAAAAAGACTCGTAATCTATCTCTGATGCTTGAGCATTTTCATTCTGATTTGTTTCGTTCTGATCCATAGCTTGATGATTTTCCGGTTGAGCTTTCATAAAACGTAAATTCCCATTTTTTTAGTAATGCGAAACAGGGTTTTATGTACGATAAATAAATTAAGGACACAATCCCTTGTAACTGATTTCTTTTAAGCTGGAAAATACCTATTTTGCTTCTGTCGCATCTTTTTTAGGCGTTGGTTTGTTGTATACACGCTTATACCAGTCAAAGTCTTCGCCTGGGATACGAGCAGAAATATGGATATTAAAATGTTCATCTTCTAT
>JAOUOR010000085.1 GCA_029880245.1 Alphaproteobacteria bacterium | reverse complement strand
CCCATTCTTCCTCGGTCACGTGAAGATTGGCATCTGTATAGTCCATTCTCTCAAGCCACATTGTCATCCTGCCTTATTATATTTTGCACACGCCGCACTATAGCACTAATATTTCCACTGTGTCACGAAATCACTGAGGTGACAGGCCGTCGGGATTTTTTATGTGCTCAGCATGCATCAATCTGATTTTCTCGGGTACTTCCGCCTCCGACTATAGTGGCGGATTAACACGTGCATAAGCAGCACTTCGTCCTATCGGGGACTTGAATACTTCCGGCACTAATTTCCATGTTCCATCCAATGCACTCCTGATTTTAGGGGGGTGATCCATGTGATCGGTGGTTAATCTTAGCTCTTTATTGAAAATGGTGCCTCTATCGCAAATTTTCTCACGAAAAACAGAACCAGCATGACCATCACCATCCCAGAGCTGGTGAGGATCAAAGATAATAGTGATTCCTATTTTTTTATTAAAAAACACTAACCTTCCATCGACTCCGGGAAAGTGGTCAATAAAATATTTTGTATCGGAGGATTGTATGGTCTCTTTAATATGATCGGCCAGATCGCCTCTATTATGGATTTCAAGGCGATCCCCATAGGACTTCCTTGGTGAACTTGATCTTGGGGTACCATCGGGTTTTTCATTTCGGAATTCATGATTATGTTTGATCCAGGAATGATCGGCGATACTATAGGCCAGATTGTTTAATATTTCTGGGTTTATTGTTTCAGGCATGAGAATATAACCTTTCTCTCTTTTTTTATGATCCGGCCAGCGGTGGGGGAACTAAAATATCAGCAATTTCATCAATTCTATCGAATTCTGCCTCAAACTCTTCCTCCATGAAATTTTGAACATGTATAAAAACTCTTTTCAAAACCCAATATTGTTCTTTATCTAAACTAAGTGATAGCATCGTGCCTTCATCGCTCATGGTACTTTGTGCAGCTTTCAAGGTTTCCAAAAGATTTTCGACAACATCTTTTGTGTACATCGAAAGTTCCCAAAAATCCGAACCTTCAAAATCATCGATAAGCTTGCTTGTAACTTCTACGGCTAGATCCAGATCCTCACGGCTCATTTCAATCTGCGTGGGGTTACCTTCGGTAAGAATTTTAAACGTTTCACTCATATTCACTTTATTATCCTGATGCTATTATAAAATATCCACTTTTATTACTTGTTTTTTTATCCTGCCGTTGGCACCATTTTTTCTGCAATATTCCAAATGTCATCATGCACAGATTCAAGTTCAGCTATATCATCGCCAAATGTTCTTCCATACATAAAAACTCTTTCAAAAACGTTATATTGGTTTTGATCTAAACTAAGCGATAACATTGTATCATTATCGCTCATCGCCCTTTGGGATTATTTCAAAATCTCCAGAAGATTCTCAACAACATCCTGCTTATACGTTGTAATTTCCCAAAAATCCGAACCTTCAAAATCATCAACAATAGTTTGCGTCACTTTGATGGCTAGATCAAGCACATCTCTACTCATATCTAATTGTGTGGGGTTTCCCTCGGCAACGATTTTAAACATCTCATTCATTCTTCTTTATTTCCGGTATTTTGTAAAATCACTGCATAGTATCACAGTTTTCCTGCGTTTTTGCAATGTTCCGTAATCCCGTTTCATTGTCATCCGGTTCATTATCATCTTGCTGATCCGGTGGATTTTCAAAAAAATCACGGAGATTATAAGACCAGAATTCTCTCCTTAATCTTTCTTTAGTTTCCGGATTAACATTCGGGACATCCTTGTCTTCCAACTCGCAAAAGACAAGTTGCAACATATCCAAATATGCAATATTTAAATAAACCGGAAATTCATCTTCCCATTTAAGGCTCTCATGCATCTGAACGAAACGCTCATAGCGCTTCTCTGCCGGTTCTTGAATAAGGTACTCTAAGATTGTGTCATCATAATTATCCACCGCATACTGAACCATATTTTTTATAATATCCCATTCTTCCTCGGTCACGTGAAGATTGGCATCTGTATAGTCCATTCTCTCAAGCCACATGGTTATCCTGCCTTATTATATTTGTAAAATCACTGCATAGTATCACAGTTTTCCTGCGTTTTTGCAATGTTTCGGGAAGATAAAAGAACATTCAAATAATTAAGGCATATTTATTCACTTTGAGTTAAGGTTTTTTCTGTAAGATGAGCGCTGAGTAGGTGTTTATTTAACACAAACAACAGGTGGTCTATGCCTTTAAGCTATAACAAAAAATTTAGCTGGATGAATATTGCTCCGGTGATCGAAGATCACATTTTGTGGTTTGACGATTTCGTTGAAGGGTTGTTTTATCCGGACTCTAAAAAAGCTACAAAGCCTTCATCCTTTGAAACATGGGTAAACGAAGCAAATTCCGATAGATCTGTTGCTTACGAAGATATCGATAGATTATCTGCTCTGCACAGTGAATTATTTGAACTGGCAGCAAAGATTGAGTCAATGACTATGCATGTTGGACAAAAGCCACCTGCAGAATTATTCCAAAATCTAAAACGCGGTTATGAAGAATTTTTAAAATTTTTGCAACGCGTGGAACACGGGTTGATTATGGAGGAAAGCGGCTATGACACATTTACGGGCTTGCGCAGTTCCAAAAATTTCAAAAACGATGTCTTGAAAGAAATGGATCGCCTTGAGAGGCAGGGGCGTAATTTCTGTATCGCTATGGCCAGAATTGACCGCTATGAAGCTTTGCAAAACACATTAAGCGCCGAGGAAGTTAATTCATATGTTCAACTCGTTGCGGAATTAATAAAGCTTAGCGTGAGGTCATTTGACGATGCGTATTATATGCAAAATGGCGAATTTGTATTATCCTTGAAACAAACCGGATCATCCGGAGGATTCTCGGCTCTTGACCGTCTGCGCAAAGAACTTGAGCAAAAACGAATTACATTGTTTCTTGACAATAAAGAGACGCTTTTGACTATGTCTTGCTGCGTAGGGGAGCCTGCGAACGGAGATGATATCGATAATCTGCTAAAAAATCTGCGTGGTAACCTTGATGATAATAAGCGCGAGACCGATGCTATTCTTGAATATTACGAGATGAGTCCTCTTCAACGCTTTATTAAACAAGACAGCAATACGAGTTTGGAATAATCATAAATTTCCATCCTCTTTATAAATAGACTAATATCACCATATGAAAAACGATGTTTTGGATTTTACGGCCCTTTTTCAGACTATGCCAATTCCACGTATAATAGTGGAGGTTAGGGGGGAAGAGTATATCGTAACCAATGCCAATAATATGGCCGAGAGGTATTTTGGTGTAAAAAAAGATCAGATGATAGGCCATGATTTATCGCAATTTCTAGATGCCGAGAACACCCGTCATTTTACTCAGAGTTTTGAAGTTTGTATCAAGCGCAAGAAAATGGTGACAATACAAGCCCTACCAACGATTGCCGGAGATATTAAAGTTCACGGTTTTTGGGTGAATCCTTCAATGGATAAGGACGGTAATGTTCAATATATCGATGTTTTAGGACAGCCCGATATTAGAGACCAATCCATACTGCAAAGGGAGCGTGATGATGCTATTCTTTTACTGGCCTCGATCTTTGAGGTAAGCGAGATCGGCATTATCGTGACAGACGAGAACGGCAAAGTTTCACGCGTCAATGATAGTTTTGTGCGTACCTATGGCTGGCGGCGCGAGCAAATTATCAATAATGATTTTACCATGCTTGTCGCCGAAGATGAGCGCGATAAAACCCGTATCAATCAGAAAAAATCAATCAGTGTTGGCGTACGCTCAACCGGTGAAATTAAAATTCTCCGTAGTGATGGTACTGTGGCTAATGCCTTGTTTACCTCGGCAACGCTTAAGCTCTCACAAAACAGAAAGTTCCTGATTACCACAGTGATGGATATCACGCTGCGCAAGAAAATGGAGCAGACTTTACGTTTTGCCAAAGAACAAGCAGATTCTGCAAATCGTTCAAAATCTTCGTTTCTAGCCAATATGAGCCATGAGTTGCGTACGCCTCTGAATGCTATTATCGGGTTTTCGGAGCTTATGATAAAGGAAACATTCGGGCCTGTCGGGCAAGAAAAATATAAGGAATATCTTAATGACGTTCATATGAGCGCCGAGCATCTGCTGGGGATTATCAATGAAGTTCTTGATATGTCAAAAATTGAATCCGGACACCTTGAACTTTCGGAAAATAAAGTGAATGTAGCCGAGCTCATTGACTCAGTTGTTCGAATGATGGCTTCACGTGTTTTTGCCAGCAATATTGAGATTGAAACGAAAATTGACGATAAATTACCCTATCTTTGGGCAGACCATAGATTGCTGCGTCAGGTTTTGATCAATATAATTACCAATGCGGTTAAATTCTCGAAGGAAAATGGCCTTATAACTATTCAGGCTACTATTGATAATTCAAGGCGCATGGTCATTATCATTTCCGATCAGGGAATAGGGATTGAGAAGGAAAAAATCCATTTGGCTTTGGAACCATTCGGGCAAGTCAGCGATAAGCCGGAAAGGAGAGAAATTCAGGCACAAGGCACAGGGCTTGGGTTGCCATTAGCAAAGGCTATGGTGGAATTACATGGCGGACGGCTGACTTTGGAATCCGAGTATGGAAAAGGTACTGTTGTTACTACTCTCTTCCCCGCAGACCGCACTCTTTTAGAAAATGAAGCTTGCTCTGCCGAGTAATAGAGCCTATCATTTACGCCGAATATTTGGAAGTTTATCAAAGGAATGAATTCATGTCGGAGCTTGAAGAACGCTGTGCCGAAGCTGGACTTAAGATGACGGGTCAGCGCAAAGTTATTTTACAGGTATTGGGAGAGGCAGAAGACCATCCATCAGTAGAAGATGTTTATGGTCGCGCCAAGGCCATTGATTCATCCATTAGCATTGCCACGGTGTACAGAACTTTAAGTCTTCTGGATGAGCTTGATCTCATAGTAAAGCATGAGTTTCAGGAAGGGTATTCCCGATATGAGGTGAACAGTGATCACCATCATCATCTTGTCGATCTGGAAACTGGTGAAGTCGTTGAATTTCAAAATGATGAGCTTGAGGCTTTAAAAGAAAAAATTGCTCGTGATTTGGGATATGATCTGGTGGATCATCGTTTAGAGCTTTATGGCAAAAAAACAGGTAAAAATAAAAAGAAATAGGTGAGCGTATGCCCTGTGATATTGAAGTGGTTGATAATGCCAAAGATCCTGATCGCTGCAAGTGTCAGAATGCGGTTTTGCGCAGCTATAAAGGATTGATAGAAGCCGGTCAGCCAGAAATTAACGCGCTGGAGGCCGCCAAAATTGTGTATCGCCATCACCATCCCGAAGATACAAAGGAGTGCGCGGCCTTGATCGTTGAGCGCTGGGTATATGCCGATAATTTCCATTAATTTAGAAACCCATCCTGTCATCCCCGCGCCTGCCGAAGCATTAGCGTAGGCAGGTTAAACGGCGGGGATCCAGTAAAGCGTGCAAGCAAAGCTTGCACACATTATATGCTGGATTCCCGAATAACGTTCAGCTTCGCTTCACTATCGGGAATGACGGTTTCTTATGGTTGTCTTAAGGTATGATAGCCTGTAATTTGTAAATAGTTGAAACTGGTTCTATTAGGATTTTTTTATGTATGAGCAAGAAGCACGGCTTCAGGTCGAATTATGGATCGAGGCTCAATTAAAACAGTTGAATGATCGGGGAGCGTATTATTATATCCATCAGCGCGGCGAAAAAAATTCAGGGATAATCCTTCTTAAATTAAATGGTCTTACCGGCAAATGTCGCCTTTTAATCCAGCAACGCGATTTCGAAGGACAGCTTGGCTGGATGAATGTCATGAAAGAGGAATATGTTGAAGAGATGACCGCAGACGAGTATATTAAACGTTCAGTCTTGCGCGATCCTGACCTTTGGGTTATTGAGATTGAAGATAAAGAAATGCATAATCCTTTTGAAGGAAAAATGGTGGAGTTTTAAAAAGTTTAACTAAAACAGAGGATGTCACATGAAAAAAATAGTTCTAATTGTCGGTTTATTTGTCGTCGCTTCGTCTTTGAGTGCGTGTTCGAATACTTTGAGCGGTATGGGAAGAGATATTAGCGGAATGGGCGATAAAATTGACAAAACATTCTGATAAAGGATTGAGTATGAAAAAGATTTTTCTTGTAGCCGTTTTATGTGCCGCAACTATTTCACTCTCGGCGTGTAGTAATACAGCTGACGGGATAGAACGCGATATGAATAAGGTCGGTGGCAAAATCAAGGAAGCTTTTCCTCCTAAGCACGCATGAGTAACCTAGCGGAAATTATTAAAAACCGCCGGACATTTGGGATAATTTCCCATCCCGATGCCGGTAAGACGACCCTGACTGAAAAGCTCTTGCTTTTTGGCGGAGCGATTCAGCTTGCCGGAATGGTCAAGGCCAAGGGAGAGCGTCGACGCGCGAGGTCTGACTGGATGAAGGTGGAGCAGGAACGCGGAATTTCCGTGGCATCTTCTGTTATGACTTTCGAAAATGAAGGTATTACCTATAACCTTCTTGATACACCGGGTCACGAGGATTTTTCCGAAGACACATACCGCACGCTAACCGCTGTGGACAGCGCCGTTATGGTTCTGGATTGCGCCAAGGGGATCGAGGCTCAAACACTGAAACTCTTTGAGGTTTGCCGCCTTCGTGATATCCCGATCATCACCTTTATCAATAAAATGGACAGGGACGGACAGGACCCGTTTGATCTGCTGGATGAGGTGGAAAGTAAACTGGCTCTAGAGACTGTGCCTGCAAGCTGGCCGATTGGCATGGGCCGCGATTTCAAGGGGTGCTATAACTTGCTTGAAGATAATCTTGTCCTTTTTGAGCGCGGCAAGGGCGATGTCCTGACCGAACAAATTGAATGTAGCGGATTAGATGATCCGAAAATTGACGAAATTCTTCCTGCCGAATTGGCCTCGAAACTCCGTGAAGATGTTGAGATGGTGCGCGGAGTTTTCTCCGTATTTGATCAGGAGAGTTATCTGAAAGGTGGTATGACTCCTGTCTTTTTCGGGAGTGCTGTCAATAATTTCGGAGTACGCGAACTTCTGGGAGGTTTGAAAAAATTTGCCCCATCCCCGCGTCCGCAGAAAGCAGAAAGCCGCATGATTGACCCGACCGAAACCAAGGTCACCGGTTTTGTCTTTAAAATTCAGGCGAATATGGACCCCAAGCACCGTGACCGCATGGCCTTTACGCGGATTTGCTCCGGCAAGTTCAAAAAAGGCATGAAGCTCAAACATGTGCGTAGCGGCAAAGCTCAAGTCATCCACTCCCCGCAATTATTCCTTGCGCAGGATCGTGAGCTCGCCGAAGAAGCCTATCCGGGCGATATTATCGGTCTGCCAAATTATGGTGGCTTAAGGATCGGTGATGCCTTTACCGAAGGGGAAGAGTTGGTGTTCTCCGATATTCCAAGCTTCGCACCGGAATATATGCAAACCGCACGCGCCGAAGATCCGCTCAAGGCCAAGCATCTGGGTAAGGCGCTGGAGCAACTCGCGGAAGAAGGGGCTGCGCGCATCTTTAAACCCACTCATGCGCCCGATTGGGTGGTGGGTGTTGTTGGCCCGCTTCAGTTTGATGTGCTCAAGGACCGCATCCGCACGGAATATAATATTCCTGTAAAATTCGAGGCCAGCAGCCTTTATACGGCCAGATGGCTTTCTTGCGATAATCCAGCAATTTTGAAAAAATTCATTGATACGAATGCCACAGCAATGGCTCTTGACCATGACGGCGATCCGGTCTTTATGGCCCGCAACGCGTGGCACCTTGAAGATGCCCAAAGTCAAAACAAGGACATTGTCTTTAGCGCTACGAAGTAGGCCATGAAACTATCTTTATATTTGCCTCGCTCATTGCGGAAGTGACGAATTAAGTATTGATTTTCTGCATAAAAGGCGTAAAACAGGACGAAATTTGTCCTGTTTAGGGCTTTAAATCGTCATCCC
>JAOUOR010000030.1 GCA_029880245.1 Alphaproteobacteria bacterium | reverse complement strand
TTCTTTTAAACGAACAGCTTCTTCAACGGCAATTTCATCAAAGGGATTAAGTGACATTTTTACATTGGCAAGATCAACGCCGCTATGATCCGATTTAACACGGATTTTGACGTTGTAATCAACAACACGCTTAACGGGGACTAATATTTTCATATATTTCTACTCCGGCTATTTAAATCTACTAAGAACCTTGGGAAGCAAAATAAGCAATGGCTATAAAAGCTAAAGCAATACCTTGGAGGATAACACGGGCTTGCATAAGCTTATTGCCGTATTTTTTATTAAACTCTCCGCCTTTGGCCATCGAAAAAAGACCTATGAAGAGAGCAACAACAACTAAAACCATTGCTATCACAGCTAAAAGTGCGGAAAAACTACTCATGATATATTAGCTCCTTAAGGCGATAAAATAATTCACATCCAGATCATTATCAGACAAAAAAAACTCATTTTTAAACGGATTAAATACCAGACCAGAAATATCCTTGATCTCAAGCTTCTCGGTTCGAGCATAACGCGCAATTTCCGAGGGCTTGATAAATTTTTTCCAGTTATGGGTACCGGCTGGCACCCAGCGCAAGATATATTCTGCGGCTATAATGCCAAGAGCATATGATTTGGCCGTACGATTTAGTGTAGAGAAAACAAGCAACCCCTCAGGTTTTAATAATTTTTTGCATAGTGCTACAAAGTCGCCTAGATTATCAACATGTTCAATAATCTCTAGCGCCAGAACAACGTCATATTTTTGTTTCAAATCAGCCGCATCCCCGCATCTGTACTCAACATCCAAATTTTGTGCTTCAGCATGATTTTTTGCACAAGTAATGGCCTTTTGATCGGCATCAATACCAGTAATCTTTGCACCAAGCCTAGCCATAGGCTCACAGACCAATCCACCACCACAGCCTATATCAAGAATATCTAGCCCTTTGAAAGGTAAGGTTTTATCCTGATCAATATTAAAATGGTCACAGATTTGATTTTTTAGATACTGGATACGCACGGGATTAAGCCTATGCAAGGGCTTAAAAGGGCCGCCTTCATCCCACCATTGATCGGAGTTTTTGGAAAAACGATCAATCTCCTCGGCATTTATTGTGCTTTTTTGCGCCGTATTCATCACATTCTCTTTGATTTTTTACTCTAACATCAGTATGGATAAGCTTCGCTATAAAAACAAGACCCTAAAAGAGCAGAAAATTATGGCTGTTATAGTTGCAAAATTTGGTGGGACATCCGTTGCGGATATTAAACGTATTGAAAGTGCTGCCGATAAGATCAAAAAAGAAGTAGAGGCGGGCAATCAGGTTGCTGTCGTGGTTTCTGCTATGTCCGGCGTGACAAATAAATTGGTTGATTATTGCTCCGAAATCAGTCCCATGCATGATGTGCGTGAGTATGATACGGTTGTCTCTAGCGGCGAGCAAATTACCGCAGGCTTGATGGCTATGGCTTTGCAAAAAATAGGTATATCAGCCAGATCATGGCTGGGCTGGCAAATTCCTATTAAAACCAATAATGTACATGGTAAAGCCCGCATTGAACACATTGACACAGCAGAAATCAAGAAGCGTTTAGACATCAACGAGGTTGTTGTAATCCCCGGTTTTCAAGGAATAACAGAACAACGGCGTATTTCTACGTTAGGGCGGGGTGGATCTGATACTTCGGCAGTTGCTGTAGCGGCAGCGCTAAATGCTGATCGCTGTGATATATATACGGATGTTGACGGTGTCTATACGGCAGACCCCCGTATTGTGTCCAATGCACGCAAGCTTCACAAGGTTTCCTATGAAGAAATGCTGGAGCTGGCATCATTGGGGAGTAAAGTCTTGCAAACACGCTCGGTTGAGATGGGTGCAAAAAGCAACGTACCGATACAGGTTTTATCCAGTTTTGGAGAATTTATCGGTAGTGATAGAAAAGGTACATTAGTTACAAAAGAGGAAGATATCGTGGAACAAGAAGTAGTAAGCGGCATTGCCCATCAAAAGGATGAAGCCAAAATAACAGTGATCGGTGTGGAGGACGTTCCCGGCGTTGCCGCAAAATTATTTAAACCTCTGGCCGATGCAGCTATCAATGTTGATATGATCGTGCAGAATATTTCACAAGATGGCTTAACAGATATGACTTTTACAGTACCTCGCACTGATTTAGAAAGGGCGAAGAAGGTCTTGAAAGAGAATATTGATCTAAAATATGAAGATATTGCGATTACCGAGAATGTTGCCAAAGTATCAGTGGTTGGCATTGGCATGAAAAGTCATGCCGGTGTTGCTAACACCATGTTCTCGACCTTGGCTGAAAAAGGCATAAACATTCAGGTTATTTCTACTTCGGAGATAAAAATCAGCGTTTTGATTGAGCAGGATTATACCGAACTTGCGGTTCGTTCCCTTCATGCTGCTTATGGACTGGAAGATCAACAAAAAATAATGTAGCATGACGCCATCATGGCAGAACATGCACAGGTAGAAGAACCAGAAATACTGTCCGGTAAGGAGCAAACTATCGGCGAAATTTTGCGTGCGGCCCGCTTGCATTATGACCAGAGCCTTCAGGATATTGAAAGGTCACTCCGTATCAGAGAATGTCAGATCGAAGCCATTGAAAAAGGGGATATAGAAAAACTTCCGGGACGGGTCTATGCCATCGGGTTTGTCCGTAGCTATGCGGAATATCTCAACCTTGATGGTGATCTTGCTGTAGAGATGTTTAAAAGGCAATGTCTTGGCAATGACATAAACAATAGACCTAAATTGCCGATCCCGGCCGAGGAAAGTAAAGTCCCTTCATTCTGGCTTGTGATTTTATCCTTAGCATTGGTATGTGCTGTGATCTATTATTGGACGTCGGTCAGATATGCAAATCATATCAGCGTCATGCCAATTCCTCCTGTACCGGAGCGTGTCGAGATCCATTCGGAAAACCTGTTCAATGGGCCTGATCTTTCTAATGTAGACCTGACAGATACCCAGAATCAAAATGAGATAGACTCTGACCCTGATGCGGAAGAATTACCATCGACTTCGGTAGTGCCTGAAGCTATTGCTGATAAAAAAGGTATCATTTTGAATATTAAGGAAGATAGCTGGGTTGAAATTAAGGATAAGAACAAGAAAATAGTGGTTTCGGAAGTCTTACGGACAGGGGACCAGTATTTTGTACCGGATAGTGCAGAGTATACAATGTCTATTGGGAATGCCGGCGGGGTGGAAATTGTTGTCAACGGGAGAGCGCTTGAACCTTTGGGGAAAGTAGGGGAGGTGCGTCGCAATATCCCGTTAAAAGTGGAACATCTCATGCAGTTCTATTCAGAAGAAATGCCAGGTATTTCTGAGTAAGGCTGATCTAGGGGTTTAAGGACTCTTCTATTTCATTCACAAAGTCTTCAGGAAAACCGGGTAAACGGTAAAGCTTGCGCAGAGCAGCCGCGCCTAGCTCTGGCGTGATGGCAAAAAGGTCGCAGCCTTTACCTACTTCGTCAAGGTAGATTTCGAAAGAAGTAGGCGATATTGGGCCTATTTCCTTGATCCTGCTAGTTAAGTCATCGATTTCATCCTGAGTGATACCAAATGGGTAATATGCTTCTTGTTTCCCCCAGCGGCCAGCAACATCGGGTAATAAAATATCATCGGGTGCATTAGGTGTAAGGTTGAATTTAGCCCCTCTGTGCGTGGCATCTTCAAACATGTTGCCAGCAAAGTTGCCCATATTCTCTAGCTTGCCAAATAAAAGTGCACAAATACGTCGCGCATAAAATGCAAGCACTTCCTCTCTTGAAAGAAAAACAGGGGTACTGTCTATAGTCTCTGATGGAACTTTAAAAAAATTAGGTGAATTTGTAATTGTACTAACGTGATTTAGAATGAGAGCTGAAAAATATTTTTTGTCAGAAAAGTTTGCTTGATCAGTAGGACACAGCATCATTGAAGGGTATACATTTCCTATAGACGTTGTTCTGGGAACTATGCATAGACCCTCAATTTGACCACCACGATGAAAATACCCATAAAGCAGAGCAGGGCGAAATTTAGGACCGGGCTTAGATGGTGCATTACGAACCGGTGTATAGCAAAGATGGTGCTCCAACAAATTCAGTTCACTCCCATTAAAGGGCAATAAGGAAGGGGATTCTTCCTCATCATGTTCCTTTTTGTGCAATTTAAATTTACTACGCAGACCTTTTTGTTTCTTCCAGTATCTTGAAGAACGCCCTGAAAAGCCTTCGTCCTTAGTATTCCTTCCTGTGTGCTTGCTTGAGTGCATTATTTTATGGATCCTGTGGTTGATCGGTAATCTGCATGGGGTAACCATATTTTTCAAGTTCCACACCCGCTAGCAATGATGAATGTGGTTCTGTCGTCGGCACCATTGCCTTGGCTTTCAGCTCAAGCTCACTACCCATAAGAGAGCGTTCAAAAACATCAATTATTGCCTCATGAGCAATCGTCATTTCCCACTCTGTTTTTTTGGAACCTGCAGAGAGATCAAGAATCTTATTTAATGTTGCTTGTCCCGCCATGCTTTCATAGCCAAGATCCTCGGCAATGTAAAAGGCAAGCTTGATTGTATTAGCAAAATCATATTTTTTAAGAATTTGATCCAGTAAGTCGGGGATGGCTTTAGCTAGAATTGTGCTTTCCGCTAGACTACTTAAAAGCTGCACCATTTCCTTCTTACTCATTTCGTGCTTTCCACTCCATAAGTCCAGCAACTTTTTTACATCTTTGGTTTCCTGCTCCGTTTTTTCTGATACGACTTCAGAGATGTCGATTTCTTTCGGCCAATTTTTAGATTCTGAGTCTCCCATATATCACCTACCTTTATAATTATTTTCCTAATAGCACAATATATTGACATAATGCGCATACCGGCGTCAAGCTCTAGAGGGGAGAATATAGTCCTGCTTATAGAAACTAATGTTGGAATAAGTGATAATGTATATTATGTAAATTAATATATCGAGTAGATATTATATGGGTCTTTGCTGGACTACTTGCAGCAAAACATCATGTACAATATCATCACCCATGATCTCCTTAGTTACAATCACTAAACGTCTCTTAATTAAGGCAACTTGAAGGACACCATCTTGTAAAGCAACTTGCTCGTTAAGCATACCATACATATTTTGAATATAGGAATCGGTTAATTTGGGCTTCATTTTTCTTACTTTTTCAGCATCATTAATGCTAGATACTTCCAAAGACACAACAAGACTTACAACCTGATTAATGCCATTAGAATCAATAATCGGTAAAATGAGTGGATCAAGTTTAACAAATTCCACATAAGACTCTGATAAAACACTATCAGCCGCCTGTACAGGTGTAACTGCTTGCAAAACTAATCCTGATAATAACAACGTCAATAATAGGCGCATCGAACATAACTCATGGTTAAAGTTTTCTGACTAAATATTAACTTATAAGCTTTAAGAATACGTTTACACAGAAATTAGGATTTGAGTGTTTTGGCAATCTTATCAAGAACGGCATTAACTAACGATGCCTGAGGTTTTTCATAAAAACAATACGTTACGTTTACATAATCGTTTACAACTATAGGCTGATCAACACCTTGGTTATTTAGAAGCTCCGAAGCTCCGCAAACCAAAACAGCATATAAAAGGGGCTCCATATCATCTTTATCAGAAGGCTTTTTAAGATTAGCATTGACCAGATCAATAGAAATGGAGCTGTTTTCTTCAAGCCCTCTCATAATTTTGGTAAATAATATCTTATCCGGCTTGGGTAAAATACTATCTTCATCTCCAATATCCAGAGATACCCTATTCTTTAAATACTCCTCGATAATCTGCGCCACAGGCTTTTTATTCTGGCTGTTTTGGTAAGACGCCTGCACGGCCAGAATTCTGGCTGCCATTTCCTTATTAATTTTAACCTCTGGTTTTTGTGACATTATCTATACCGCATGCAGCTCTTTTTTAAGTTTTAACAGTGATAAAGCAGCCTGTGCAGCGTCCCTACCCTTATTTTTTTTCGACGGGTCAGCCCTTACCATTGCCTGTTCTTTGGTATCACACGTCAGAATACCATTTCCTATCGGAACATCATGTTTCAACATTATATCCATAAGTCCGCGCGCTGATTGCTCTGCGACTATATCATAATGAGACGTTTCACCGCGTATAACACAACCTAAAGCAATATATGCGTTATAATTATGTACCGCGCTGGATATACCATATTTGATCGCCAGAGGGATTTCCAAGGCGCCCACCACGTCAAAAACCTCAATATTACAGTCATTTTCCTTGAGATAAGCAACGGCACCACGAGTAAGATTCTCTGTAATATCCTCATAATATGGCGACCTGACGATCATAACATTGGTTTTCATTTCAGTCCTTTTAGAAAATTCTATTCTGTTATGATCTCATATCCATCAATATGCAAGTCATAGCCCTCTAATCCGATAATATTTTTCGGCTGGCTTGTGGTCAAAATCGTCATATTTTTTACCCCCAAATCCAAAAGTATCTGGGCTCCAATGCCATAGTCTCTAAGATTATTCTGTGGCTGTTTCTGGTCATCATGTTTGTTTAAGGCCTGAGACAGGCTATGCGGATTGGGTGGCCTTAATAGAACAATGACACCTTTTCCCGTCTTATCTATCAATTCTATAGATTTTTGCAGGGCACCGGATGTGTTTATACCCAAAACATCCCCCAAAAGATCCACCGCATGCATTCTAACAAGAACAGGGCCTTTGGAAGCTGTTATGTCTCCCTTTACTAATGCTATGTGCTCTGCATATTCAACTTTTGTCTTATACAGGTGAAGCGTAAATTCTGCACCTTTATGCAGCTTAACGCATTGATCTGTATAAATTCTTTCAACCAGATTTTCGGTCCGTCTCCGATAAGCAATTAAATCTGCAATAGTTCCAATCTTAAGATTATTTTTTTGAGCAAATGGCACAAGATCATCAAGACGCGCCATAGAACCATCGTCATTCATAATCTCGCAAATAACGCCTGCCCCTGAAAAACCGGCCAGTTTTGCCAGGTCTACGGCGGCCTCTGTATGTCCGGCGCGCACCAGAACTCCGCCTTCTCTGGCAATAAGGGGAAACACATGGCCCGGTGTAGCGATATCAGATGGTTTTACATCATCTCTAATAGCGGTTTGAATGGTATGGGCACGATCTGCAGCTGATATCCCTGTTGTCACGCCTTCTTTGGCCTCGATTGAAACTGTAAAAGCTGTTCTGTGTCGTGTATTGTCGCCACGCCCCATAAGCTGCAATCCCAGACGCTCAATCATGGCTTCTTCCATGGGAAGGCATATTAATCCCCTACCCTCACGTGCCATAAAATTGATATTCTCAGGCGTAGCCATTTGTGCAGGAATAATAAGATCACCTTCATTTTCGCGGTCTTCATCATCCACAATAATCAAAGGCTTACCAGCACGCATATCTGCTATGATTTCTTCTATATTTGATAAGACAGCCTGATCATCTCCAACTAAGCGTGAATCCTTGATTGTCTCTTTTGAAATCGATTTCAGGTTATTCATAACATTTCCTTACATTTCAGCGCTCTATCCATATAACGCGCCAGCATATCAATTTCCAGATTTACTTTGCTTCCGGCTTTAAGGGTCTTGAATGTCGTGTGTTCCCATGTATGGGGAATAATATTTACGGAAAAATTTTGGCTCGTAACATTATTGACCGTTAAAGAAACACCATCAAGGGCAATCGAGCCTTTTGCAGCAATTAAGTACTCCAGATTTTGAGGCTGTTTGAAGGTAATTCTGTGTGATCCGTCATCTGATTCTATGCTGATTACTGTTGTAACGGCATCAATGTGTCCGGAAACAAAATGTCCCCCTAATTCATCCCCTACTTTCAAGGATCTCTCAATATTAACAAGCATTCCCTCTTTCCACTCCCCTATTGTAGTGCAGGAAAGTGTCTCATTTGAGACCTCAAAATATAAAATATTATCCTCTTTTTTAACAACGGTAAGACAGCAGCCAGAACAGCTTATAGAAGCTCCAAGGTCGATCGTACTGGTATCAAGATTGATTTGAATACCAACAGACAGGTCTCCATCTCCCCTTTCACAAGAGGTAATTGTTCCGATATCCTGTACTAACCCTGTAAACATAAGGGGTTTATTACCCTTTCGGTGTGTAGGTTTCAAGTATATCTTGCCCTAAGGTGCGTATGGACTTTCTTTCAAAGTCGTAACGCGCAGCCAATTCATTGATATTCATGGCCTCACTTAATCCCAGTGCATCATCACCGAGCAAAGTAGGTGCTCGGTATATAAGCAGTTCATCACATAAGCGGCTTTTTAGAAAAGCAGAATGCAATCTCCGCCCTCCCTCCACGAACAGACGTGTAATTCCACGTTCTGCCAGAATTTCCATGACTCTTTCAAGATTATTTGTATCGACCTGAGCGGCTTCGACGCCTTTTTCCTCAAATGATTTAGGGTCACCCGCAGAATAAAGGATAAGAACAGGATTTTCTTTTGCATCTTGAAATATTTTGGATGACGGCGGTGCTGATAAATCGGTATCCATCACGATCCTCAGGGATTTATGCTCTATGCCCGGCAAGCGTGTGTCCAATTTTGGATCATCGTGCAAAACAGTGCCCGAGCCAACCATGATAGCATCGGACATTGAACGCATAAGGTGGACGTGACGTCGAGCCAGTTCTCCTGTAATCCATTGGCTTTTGCCATTTGCCAAGGCAACCTTCCCATCAAGTGTGCAAGCAAGTTTTAAGGTAATATGAGGTCTGTTTTTCTCAATTCTTCTTAAAAAGCCAATATTAAGAGCCTTTGCTTGTTCTTCGAGAATACCAACATCCACCAGAATTCCGGCATTTTCCAGCGCCTCAATACCTTTGCCGGAAACTCGGGGGTCAGGATCTTCACAGGCTATAACAACACGTTTAACCTTGGCCTTGATAATAGAATCCACACAAGGTGGTGTCTCGCCATGATGAGTACAAGGTTCAAAGCTCACATAAAGTATTGAGCCTTGTGCCTCACCACCTGCTTGCTTGAGCGCCTGTGTCTCGGCATGAGGGCGGCCAGAATCCGCAGTATGCGCTCTGGCAAGAATCAGTCCGTTTTTAACAATAACGCAGCCTACGGCAGGATTTGGAGAAACCCGTCCAATGCCGCGACTGGCCATATTGAGTGCCACAGTCATAAAATATCTATCTTTTTCAGAAATCATCAGGCTTTCTTGATTTTCTTTTCTTGCGATAGCTTTAAATCTTGCACCTCTGACAGGAAATCATTGAAATCAGAAGGGTTCCGGAAATCCTTATACACAGAAGCAAAGCGAATATACGCCACGACATCCAACTCTATCAAGGCCTTCATAACCAGCGCGCCTATTTTTTCAGACTCAATTTCTGTCTCACCTTGGGATTCAAGAATTCGAGCAATATTATCGGCTGATTTCTCGATCTGTGATAGTTCCACAGGTCTTTTTCGCAAGGCAATTTGCATTGATTTTATGATCTTATCACGATCAAAGGGTTGTTTGCGCCCGCCTTCTTTAACAACTGTCATTTCACGAAGTTGCAAACGTTCAAATGTGGTAAAGCGTTGCCCGCAATCAGGACAAGAACGCCGGCGACGGATAGCAGAATTATCTTCCGTCGGCCTTGAATCCTTGACTTGTGTTTCATCATTATTACAAAACGGGCAGCGCATATAGTTACAAGTTTCCAGTTACAAGTTGCAAGAGGCTCAGAGCGTTTTTGTCAAACCAAAGAGCATCTTTGAAATTTCCAAATATTCATTCTGCCATTTATGGTGGCATTCCTTACCAATAAATCCTAAATCCAGACAGTAATCTATCCAGACGCCAACTTCATGACACGAACCTTTGGCTATGACAAGAAAACGCTTAAACTCAGCGTTTGATGTCATTTGCCTACCATATCCTTCGGCAATATTAGCACAAATGCTAGAAGATGCCCGCCGGATTTGATCTGTGATAGCGTATCGTTCTTCCTTAGGAAAGTTATGTGAAGTTTTATATATCTCAGGTGATATAGCATAGGCACGTTGAAAGACCTTCAAGTCATAATTAGATTGAGAAGGCCTTTCATATATCTTTTCTTGTACCTTATAACTATGCACTTGTAACTATTACTCCTTTGAGTAAATCGGAAAACGCGCACAAAGAGCTTCAACCTCTTTGCGTGCTTCTTGTTCTATAGCAGCGTTTCCTTCCTCTCCATTTTCTTTCAAGCCATCCAGAACCCTAATCATCAGTTCTCCAACTTTCTGGAATTCGGCTACACCAAAGCCACGACTTGTAGCTGCCGGCGTTCCCAAGCGCACACCGGATGTAACCATTGGCGGTTCTGGATCAAATGGTACGGCATTCTTGTTACACGTCATACCTGCACGCTCCAGAGCGTTTTCGGTAGCATTTCCTTTCAGCCCCTTCGGACGCAAATCAAGAAGGACTATGTGGCTATCCGTGCCACCTGTGACAATATCGCATCCACCTTGTTTCAGAGTTTCAGCCAAAGCCCGTGCATTATCCAGAACCTGCTTACCATAAGACTTAAACTCAGGCTTTAAGGCTTCCTTATAAGATACTGCTTTAGCTGCGATAACATGCATAAGCGGACCGCCCTGAATGCCCGGAAAAATAGCAGAATTTATTTTTTTGAAAATCTCCAGATCATTTGTCAGGATCATACCACCACGAGGTCCGCGCAATGTTTTATGCGTTGTGGTTGTTGTGACATGTGCATAAGGCACAGGACTTTCATATACACCAGCGGCGATTAGGCCAGCATAATGCGCCATATCAACCACAAAATAAGCACCAACAGAATCTGCGATATCACGCAAACGTTTAAAGTCGATTTGACGTGGATAGGCCGAAGCTCCACCAATAAGCATCTTAGGTTTGTGTTCCTTTGCCAGTTTTTCAACTTCATCGTAATCAATCAGGCAATCGCTTTCGCGCACACCATATTGAATGGCATTAAACCATTTACCGGATTGATTGGGCGCTGCACCATGAGTCAAATGACCACCAGCAGCAAGACTTAATCCTAAAATAGTATCGCCGGGCTGCAAGAGAGCCTGCATGACACCCTGATTGGCCTGCGAGCCTGAATTGGGCTGAACATTTGCATATTTAGCTCCAAAAAGCTCTTTTGCACGATCACGGGCAAGTTCTTCAACCACATCGACAAACTCACATCCGCCGTAATAGCGCCGCCCTGGATAGCCTTCAGCATATTTATTGGTTAAAACACTGCCCTGAGCTTGCAAGACTGCCCGCGAAACAATATTTTCAGAGGCAATTAACTCGATCTGATTTTGCTGGCGGTGTAACTCTTCACGGATGGCTTTGTAAACATCTGCATCCGTGTTTTCCAGTTCATCTATAAAAAACCCGTCAAAGCCTTGTGATAGTTTCTCTGCAGTATTACTCATTTAATAATCCTTTCTATGAGTTTTCATTTCCTAGTTTGTTTACTCTATTCTGATGACGACCGCCCTCAAATTCCGTGCTTAGAAATGTTTCAATAATATCAAAAGCAACTTGCTGTCCAACCAGCCGCTCACCCAGCGCCACAACATTGGCATCATTATGCTGACGTGACAACCGTGCCATGGTTACATCTGTACAATTGGCAGCGCGTATTTCCTTATATCTGTTTGCAGCAATCGAAATCCCTATACCCGATCCACAAATTAGAACACCCTGCTCTGCTTCACCGTTAATAATTGTTTCAGCCAGCTTTTTGCCAAAATCAGGATAGTCTACAGAATCGGTTGAATTTGTCCCAAGATCAAGCCAGTCATAACGATCTCTAAATTGTTCTAAAATAGCTGATTTAAGATTATATCCAGCATGATCTGATGCGATGGCAATTTTTTTCATAGGGCCTTGATATCCTCAAATGACTAACAGAACACAATATATAGTAGTCTTTGGCTCTTGAAATCAATCCTTAAATCACGCCTTTCTTTTTCAAAACATATTCAAGACGTTTCAAAGCATTTTTTTTAAGAGTTTCTTTTGCACCCTGTGAAGGGCCCTGCACCGAAATTTCCGTCAGAGTTTCAACATCCATAGCGGAAACTTTCATATAATTACCAACCGGATGGAATTCTATAATAATTTCACGCCCCTGTAACGGCTCACACACTTTGATTCTCCAAAAAAATAGCAGGCTATAATTTGTATAATAGCCTGCCATGATCTGTCTTAAAATATTTTTATTATCTTAAATTCTTTAAAATACACCGCCAAAATTGGTTTGCTGCGCCCAGAATCGCTCCAGCATTTTAAAAGTCTGATTCATGTCTCTCAAACGTTCAGGTGTAATTTCAGTGCCCTCGATCTGACCTTCATGACGTGCAAACATCTCGGAAACCATATCGATAAGCTCTATTCCTTTATCAGACAAGCGCACACGGATAGAGCGCTTATCATGGACAGAACGCTCCTGAATGAGATATCCGTTTTCCACCATCTTTTTAACATTATAGGACACGTTGGACCCAAGATAATAACCACGGATTGTTAGTTCTCCGACAGTCATTTCTTCCTTGCCGACATTATACAAAATCATGCACTGTACGTTATTGATATCCTGCACGCCTTTTTTATCAAGCTCGACTTTCAGAACATCAAGAAAATGCCTGTGTAAACGTTCTATCAATTGAATAGACTCATAATAAGGTGTGTTCACTTTTTTCTCCAACTAGCGTGTAGCCATCTATTAGAATAATTAGAATAAAAAGAAATCATAATAAAGAATTGCCTTAATCTCAAAGATAATTTTATATTAGTTTTAATTTAAAAAAAGGTAAAAATACGGATAAAAACAATGTTTTATATTAATTCTTCTCTATCTTTCCCACAAAAAAGAATGCGGCGCAACCGCTCAGATGTATGGGTGCGTGATTTGGTACAGGAAAACAGGCTTTCAGTAAAGGATCTAATACTCCCTTTATTTGTTGTTGAGGGGCATGCTGTTAAGGAACCTGTAAAGTCAATGCCCGGCGTTTTCAGATATTCACCTGACCTTCTAATAGAAGAAATAAAAAAAGCAGAAGACCTTGGCATTCCTGCGGTGGCTCTGTTTCCTGTAATTGAAACAGAAAAAAAGAGTAGCGACGGCAAAGAAGCCTATAACCCTAATAATTTATTATGCAATACATTGATCAAGATCAAAAAAGAGATTTCTAATATTGGTATTATTACGGATGTTGCTCTTGATCCTTATACCACACACGGTCATGATGGTATTATTCGGGATGAAAAAATTAATAATGACGAAACACTTGAAGCCTTAAAAAAACAGGCACTTGTTCAGGTTAAGGCGGGAGCGGATATCATAGCCCCTTCTGACATGATGGACGGAAGAATTGGCATCATTCGCAAAGCGCTCGACGATCACAAAAAACAGGAAACTTTAATTTTATCCTATGCAGCGAAATACGCATCTAGCTTTTATGGGCCGTTTCGTGATGCTGTACAATCCGGCGCTATGCTTAAAGGCGATAAAAAAACCTATCAAATGGATAGCGCCAATGCCAACGAAGCCTTATATGAGGTTGCTTTGGATATACAAGAAGGAGCAGATATGGTGATGATCAAGCCAGGTATGCCTTATCTGGATATCATCACGATTGTTAAACAAAATTTCAAAGTCCCGACCTTTGCCTATCAGGTCAGCGGTGAATATGCCATGCTTTATGCAGCCTCGGAAAATGGCTGGCTGGATTTTCAAACCACACTTATGGAGACCATGATATGTTTTAAACGGGCCGGAGCGGATGCGATATTTACATACGCTGCTATGGACCTGGCTAAATGGCTTTCAGAGTAATAAAATTAAGGATTAAAATCAGAGAATAAAACGTCTTTCTTTATATTCCCTGAAAAAAATACTACAATCATTTTATATTATATATGTGCTGGCATTCTGTCATTACAGCCTTTCTGCGTTTCAAATAATTAGACATACGGATTCGAATCTTATCGATCATATCCGGCGATATATCTTAATTAAGGGATAAATCTATATGAAACTGCTTGGTTTATTACTGGTGTTTGGGTGTACATTTGGGGGCCTTATTCTGACTGCCGGAATGGAAAAAGCCATACATCTTCTCATGGCTGTTATCCTGCCCGCGACACCTGGCGAAGCTCTCATTATTATGGGGTGCGCCATAGCCGCGTTTCTTGTTGCAAACACAGTAGATACTGTCAAAGGGACTATGAAGTATTTTGGTTCCCTTATAAAACCGCTGGAATATAACAAAAGTGATTATATTGAGTTACTATCCATGCTCTTTACAGTTTTCAAGCTTGCACGAACCAAAGGTTTTCTGGCTCTGGAGCAACATGTAGAAAACCCTCATGAGAGTGAATTATTTGCTCAATTTCCAAAGTTTCATTCCAATCACCACGCCGAAGAATTTCTCTGTGATTATTTACGAATGATTTCTTTAGGAATAGAAGATCCGGCCAAAATTGGCGGTCTGATGGATAAAGAAATAGCCGAAATGGAGCATCATGAAACACATCCTGGACATGCCGTTCACCATATGGCAGAAGGTATTCCAGCTCTGGGTATTGTTGCGGCTGTGCTTGGGGTTATCAAAACCATGGCCTCTATTTCGGAACCACCAGAGGTCTTGGGTAAACTTATTGGTAGTGCCCTTGTTGGAACATTCTTAGGGGTTTGGTTATCATATGGTATTTTTGGTCCTATTGCCCTTGCAATGATAGAACGAGCAGAAAGCAAAGTTCTGTATTTTAAGGTTATTAAAGTTGGTACGATAGCTTATCTGGAGGGGGCTGCTCCTCAGGTTGCTATTGAATTTGCCAGAAAAATTATTCCACATAATTTACAACCCAGCTTTATTGAGCTTGAGGAAATTTTAAATGAATTGCCCGCACCGACCGCATGATAAACAGTGCATATCTATTGAGTTCATTGCTCTAGATAAGGGCTGCCCAGGTGGCACATGGAAGGTCGCTTATGCAGACTTTGTGACGGCCATGATGGCCTTCTTTTTGCTCATGTGGCTCTTGAATGTTACAACGGAAGAACAAAAAAATGCTATTTCAAATTATTTTGATCCCACACACCCAGCCGTTTCAGATAGCATGAGTGGCGCAGGCGGCGTTATGGGGGGACTTACAATGTCTCCGGAAGGATCAATGGCTTCCGATAAAAACCCTTTAATAAAACCACAAGTTAGCGATAGCCGGCAACGCGGTGAAAACGTAAAGTCACATGTTAATAAAGCCAGAGAAGCTTCGGAAAATAATCGTTTCAAGAAAGCGGAAGAAAAACTTAAAAAAGCAATAGAAGAAAATGCCAGGCTCAAATCTTTATCTGAAAATGTTTTGATTGATATGACTGCCGAAGGTCTTAGAATTCAGATTGTTGATCAAGAAAACGAATCCATGTTCCCTTCCGGAAGTGCCGAGATGTTTGAAAAGACCAGAGAATTGCTTGCTATTGTAACAGAGGCTATTATTGACATGCCTAATGAAGTTTCAATTAGAGGACACACTGATGCTACTCGCTATGGAAAAGGTGCTAAATACACAAACTGGGAATTATCGTCTGACCGGGCAAATGCATCAAGGCGGGTGATGATGGAAAACGGCATTACCAAAGATCGTTTGAATAATGTTATGGGGAAAGCTGATACGGAGCCTTTGATTGAAGATAACCCGTTGGACTCAAGAAACAGGCGTTTAACAATTATTCTCTTAAAGGAATTTATCACTAATCCTGAACTTGCAAATTCTCCGCTAGATGAATCCGGTGATGATGAAGGCGAAACTGCGCCAATTATTTCACCGAAAGACACTTTCCGCCGCACCCCTGGGGCAGTAGAATTTCCTTAAGAGAAAGCGATCATCTTCGGAGAAATAAAAACCGGATTCACGCGTCTTAAATTCTGGCTTTCTGTTGTCCATTCCTCAAGGTGAAGCTATTGAAACGCAGGTTCGTCAAAGCTGCGTAGTTTTCTACTATGGAGCTTTTCAGGCGATAAATCACGTAGTAATGCCATAGTCTTAAGACCTATCTTAAGATGCTGTTCAACACGCTCTCTGTAAAAATTATCAGCCATACCGGGAAGCTTTAACTGACCATGTAGCGGCTTATCTGAAACACATAATAAGGTTCCATAAGGCACACGGAACCGAAATCCATTGGCCGCAATCGTACCGGACTCCATATCAAGAGCAATCGCCCTGCTCTGGCTAAGTTTTGTGTTTTGCTTAAGATAGGATTTTAACTCCCAGTTCCGGTCATCGGTTGTTGCTACGGTTCCGGTGCGCATAATTTTTTTCAAATCATAGCCTTCCTGTCCCGTAACATGGGCCACAGCTTCCTCAAGAGCTTGCTGAATTTCAGCGAGCGCCGGTATCGGAATATCAGTAGGCAAGAACTCATCAAGAATATTGTCTTCTCGCAAATAACCATGTGCAAGAACGTAATCTCCTAATCGTTGAGACCCTCTAAGCCCTGCGCAATGACCAAGCATCAACCATGCATGCGGCCTGATTACCGCAACATGATCCGTAATGGTTTTGGCATTAGAAGGTCCAACGCCAATATTAATCATCGTAATCCCTGAACCGTCCGGCATTTTCAGATGATAAGCCGGCATTTGCGGTAAACGGCTTATGTTTTCGCCCGCATTATTGCTCTCACCCATGGCGGGAATATTTTTATTTATCGTAATTTTATTCCCTGGTTCAACAAAAGCACTATAAGCTTTTCGTTCAGAATAATTATTAACATTATCTGTTGCACTCATCATTTCATGGCACATCTTCACAAATTCATCTATGTAAAACTGGTAATTTGTAAACAGGATGTAGTTCTGAAAGTGGCTAGGGTCGCTGCCACAATAGTGCTTTAATCGTTGAAAGCTAATATCAATACGCGGGGCGGTAAATAAGGCCAAAGGACGTGCCTCATCTTCTGATCTTGGGATATAAGTCGCATTAGCAATCTCATCATCTAAAATATTCAAATCAGGAACATCGAAATATTGTGGTAAATTGGAGACTTGCTCTTCGGTTAAATCATTTTCTAAATGAAAATTTTCCCCTAAACCAAAATGCAAAGGTATCGGCACTGAGCTTGTACCAATCTCAATAGGTACATCATGGTTTTTAATCAAAAGCATAAATTGCTCTTTATAGTAAAGATCAAAAAAATCCGGACGTGTCAGTGTCGTCATATACGTACCGGGTTTTGATGCAAATCCGTATGAAAAACGGCTATCACTACGACGAGCCAATTTTGTCGTAACTTTGATATAAGGATAATAGGCTCTGACCTTATGAACATTAGTTTGTGAATTACAACAATATGTTTCGAAACTATCTCTTAAATACTCGGTATTTGCCTCGTAGATCGTACGAACATATTCAAAAGCCTTATCAGGGTCTTTAAATTTCTTTGGTTTGAATATAATTGTTTTTTTGGACATTACGGTATTATGCTGCGCTTATACTTAAAAAATTACAAATATTATAAAAAAACACAGTATAGAGAATCTATTTATTCCAGACCCATGAGAGAACGAGCATAATCCTTGGCAGAAAAAGGTTGCAAATCTTCTATTTGTTCTCCAACACCTATGGCATGGACATCAATACCATATTGATCGGCAAGCCCCACCAAAACGCCGCCCTTAGCCGAACCATCAAGCTTTGTGACAATCAGGCCGGAAACATTGACTGCTTCTTTAAAAGTGTCAAGCTGGGAAAATGCATTTTGACCAGTTGTTGCATCCAACACCAATAAAGTAGCATGTGGCAAAGATTCATCTTTCTTTTTCAAAACACGGATAATCTTTGTTAACTCCTCCATAAGATTGGCCTTATTTTGCAAACGCCCCGCTGTATCAATCATCAGGACATCATAGCCTTCATTTTCAGCCTTCTCATAAGCTTCAAAAGCAACGGAAGCAGAATCTGCGCCAAGGTCCTTTTGATAAAGTTCGGCTCCGCCTCTCTTGGCCCATTCAGCTAATTGCTCTACTGCTGCGGCCCGAAAGGTATCTCCGGCAGCAATCATGACTTTTAAATGCTGCGAAGTTTTTAAATAATGAGCATATTTCCCTATAGTTGTTGTTTTCCCCGTACCGTTTACACCACAAAACAGAATCACAAAGGGACCTTTTTCGGGTTTTTCTATTGTTAGAAAATTAGCAACTGGCGAAAGAACAGACTCAATATTGCCAGCTAAAGCTTCCCTTATTTCTTCTTCGGAAATTTCCTTACCAAATCTGTCTTTTGCAAACTCCTCTATAATCCGAGAAGCTGTTTTTGGCCCCAGATCAGCAGAAACTAGAACCTCTTCCAAGCCATCCAGAGTTTCCTGATCTAATTTAGATTTAGTTAGGGCATCACCTATACCCTTGGTAATCTTATTCGTAGATTTACTTAAACCCTTTGTTAGCCTTGATAACCACCCTCCTTCCTCCGAGTCATCGGAAAGTTCCTCCCTCTCCTGAACATCGTCAAGGCTAGTATGGCTGGGAACGGGCATAATATCTAATTCATCGATAATATCGCTTTCGCTTTCCTCAAGCTCATTTTCCTTCAAATCCTCCGATATACATGCGTTGTCCTGATCTATAGAAGGTTCAAGCTCAGGCTCGCCATCAGGATGCAGTAATTTATCATCACGCAGTTCCTCTTCAATACGATCTTCATTTTTTTTCTTGCGCCAAAACACCATAATTATTGCCCTGAGTTATTGTTGTTAAATTCTTGTAGCACATGTTTGAGAATATAAAAATGATGAAATCGCAAATTCAAATAGTAAATCTTCCACAAAAAAGGTCGTAACGTATCACGACCTTTTTTAATTCATTATAAAAACTGAAACTTACTTGGACTCACCCTACTGTGCAGGTTCCTCGGATTTCTGCTCGGCTGCAGCTTCATTGCCTGCTGAAGGCTCTTGTTCCTCTGCCGGCTTGATTTCATTGCCGGCCATATCAAAACGCTTTATTTCAGATTCCTTATTCAGCTCAATAATATACTCATTGATGACATTCTGACTCAGGCTTTGACGAATGAAAGGTTCAATTTGCTCAAAGGGTGCAGGGCCGCTTTTACCCTTTTCTGCCACTTTAATTACGTGAAAACCGAACTGTGTTTTTACAGGCGTCTTTGTGTGCGCACCTATTTCCAGAGCAAAAGCAGCCTCAGCAAACTCAGGGACCATATCAGCCTTTGTAAAGCTACCAAGTTCCCCTCCATTCTCAGCTGTACCGTCAATAGAATTTTCTTTTGCCAGCTCTGCAAAATCACCGCCACTATTAAGCTTTTTGATGACTTCTTTGGCTTTGGATTCATCCTCAACCAAAATATGAGAAGCCTTAATCTGATCCTGCGGCTCAAAATTTTGCCTATATTGCTCATATTCCGCTTTAATGCTTTCTTCAGTTACGCTTTGCGCAATTTTATCATTGATAAATTTTGCTCTGATAATTTGCTTTTTCGCGGCCTCAACTTGCTTTATAACATCCTCGTTATTTTCCAATCCGGCACTCTCTGCTTTCTGGCTAATAAGCTTGTTATTGATAATTTGTTGAAGCGCAAATGGAATAAGTTTATCTTGTGGCATTTGCTGCATTTGCGGCGGTATATTAGCCAAGTTCTCTAAAACTTCCCCTACTGTAATTTTTTCACCATTTACCACGGCTAAAACAATATTTGCATCAGGTTGATTTGTAGAATTACTTGCTCGATCTGCATTTGATCTTGATCCTATCTCTTGTATATCACTGAGCTTACCTGACATAAACGCCAGCACACCAACCGCAACGACCACAAGAGCTAACAGAACAATGACAATAGCATTACTACACTTACTTTTACTCTTATCCCCACAAGCGGTACTACCTCCGCAACATCCCTTGCTGCCTTCTGCCTCTTTTGCGCCAGTACTATCACACTTTTTCTGCTTGTCGGTCATCTTGAGTATCTCCAAAAACTTTCTTAAATAAATATAAACGCGAATCATATTTGTAGAGCCAAACGTTAAATCAAGATTAAAAGCTTTTCAACACCAAATATATATTGAGTCCACAGCACTTTTGTTGACGAGAGAGATTTTGCACCTTATACCAATAGCTCGCAGCTTGGTTTGCACTAATATGAACATGTTCAAATATACCGGAGTTACTTATGGTTCTTGGCCTTGCAACTAAAATTTTTGGCTCATCCAATGATCGCGCCCTTAAAAAGCTTAGAAATCATATCGAGCCTATTAATGCTCTGGAGAGCACCTACCAAAAGATGAAAGACTCCGAGTTGAAGGAGCAGACTAACATTTTTCGTGAGCGACTTGAAAAAGGCGAATCACTTGATGATATTATGCATGAGGCCTTTGCCGTTGTGCGTGAATCTGCCAAAAGGTCTTTGGGGCAACGCCATTATGATGTACAGCTTATTGGCGGAATATGCTTGCATCAGGGCAGTATTGCAGAAATGAGAACGGGGGAAGGAAAAACCCTCGTGGCTACTCTGGCTGTTTATTTGAACGCTATTTCCGGTAAAGGCGTGCACGTTGTTACCGTTAATGATTACCTTGCCCAGCGCGATTCGAAATGGATGAGCGAAGTTTATGGTTTTCTTGGACTGACCACCGGATGTATAATTAGTAACCTGCCCGAAAATGAGCGCCGCAAGGCTTATGCGTGCGATATCACCTATGGTACAAATAACGAGTTTGGCTTTGATTATCTGCGCGACAACATGAAATTCAAGCTTGAGCAAATGGTTCAGCGTCCTTTTAATTTCGCAATTGTTGACGAAGTTGACTCAATCCTTATAGACGAGGCCAGAACGCCTCTGATTATTTCCGGCCCTTCCGAGGGAGATGTCAGCCAGTACAAAGAGGTCGATAAGATAATCCCTTTTCTTGAGGACAAAGACTTTGATCTGGAAGAAAAGCATAGAAGTGTTGTTCTGACCGAGCACGGACAGGAGCATGTAGAAGAACTTTTAGCAAAGCATGGCATACTCAAAGATGGCGGGATGTATGACATACAAAACATTGCACTCGTTCACCATGTAAATCAGGCTCTTCGTGCTCATAAACTGTTTCAGGCAGAAAAAGACTACATTGTTACAAATGGCAGGGTTATCTTGATTGATGAATTTACAGGCCGGATGATGGATGGCAGGCGCTTATCAGAAGGACTGCATCAGGCGTTAGAGGCAAAAGAAAACGTAGAGATTCAAAATGAAAACCAGACATTGGCTTCCATAACATTTCAGAATTATTTCCGTTTATACCCCAAGCTTGCCGGAATGACAGGTACAGCTCTAACGGAAGCCACCGAGTTTGATCAGATTTATAAGCTTGGTGTCATTCAGATACCAACCCATAAAGATATTGCCAGAACTGATTTTGATGATCAAATCTACAAATCAGCAAAAGAACGGGAAAATGCAGTTGTTAATCTGATCAAGGAATGTCATGAACGCCAGCAACCTGTTTTAGTCGGCACAGTTTCTATTGAAAAATCCGAAATACTCTCAGCCCGCCTTAAGAAGGAAAAAATAAAGCACAATGTTTTGAATGCACGTCAGCATGAGCACGAAGCTTATATCATTGCGCAGGCCGGACAGCCCGGCGCGGTTACTATTGCAACCAATATGGCTGGACGCGGTACAGATATTCAGCTTGGCGGAAATCTCGAGATGCGCATAGATCAAGAAATTGACCCCGATCTTTCAGAAGATAAAAAGCAAAAAGCCATTGAAAAAATTGAGGAAGAAATTGCCAAAAATAAAGCCGCCGTAATTGAATCCGGTGGCCTGTTCGTGATAGGAACCGAACGTCATGAATCTAGGCGTATTGATAACCAGCTCCGTGGTCGTTCAGGCCGTCAGGGAGATCCCGGCGCTTCTATGTTCTTTCTTTCTGTAGAAGATGACTTGATGCGCGTCTTTGCCGGTGAACGTCTCGAAGCTTTACTCACACACCAAAATATAGGCCTTGAAGAAGGTGAAGCGCTTGAACACCCATTAATTTCAAAAATGCTGGAGCGAGCGCAAGGCAAAGTCGAAGCCATGAACTTCGAGATGCGCAAAACTTTGCTGAAATATGATGACGTGATGAATGACCAGCGCAAAGTTGTTTATGAGTTACGCAAAGAAATCATGGAATCCAATGATATCTCAGATATTACTCAGGAAATGCGCTACGACGCAGTAGAAGGGATCGTAAATCTCTGCATTCCGATGAAATCTTATGCCGATCAGTGGGATTTGGATACCCTTGAGAAGGAAGTTCTTCGGGTTTTAAATCTTGACCTGCCTGTCAAAGACTGGGCCAAGGAAGAAGGTATCGCAGATCAGGAAATTATTGATAGGCTCATTGAAAAGGCTGATAAGCTAATAGCAGAAAAAGCCGCAAATATCGGGCCGAATATTTGGCATCAAATCGAGAAAAGCATTGTTCTCCAGATTTTTGATCAACACTGGAAAGAGCATCTTCTTAATCTGGATCATTTACGCCAAGGGATCAATCTTAGAGCTTTTGGGCAAAAGGACCCCCTTAATGAATATAAAACAGAGGCATTCGCCCTGTTCGATGAGATGCTCACGGCAATGCGTGAGATCATCACCCAAACATTAAGTATGGTTGAATTCAACATGGATGAAGGATCTCAAGCGCGCGATCATCTCATGATGCGTCTTGCACCTAGACAACCCATGCAAGAAGGCCGCATGGACCCCGCGCTTTCAGGTCAACCACAGCAAACCCAAGGACAACGAACGCCTCTGTCACAGGCTAAGCCCATGCCTGTGAAACGCGCAACCTTTGACCAAAACAATCCTGAGACCTGGAAAAAAACACCGCGCAATTCTCCCTGTCCTTGCGGTTCAGGAAAAAAATACAAACAATGCCACGGCAAGTTGGGTTCTCAGGCAACAGGCACTTAAAGCCATGCCCGAAATCAAAACAGATATTGTTATTTTGGGCGCAGGTATTGCCGGATTATGGCTGTTTCACCATCTAAAACGTCAAAACCACAACGTTCTTTTGCTGGAAAGCCAATCTATAGGGGGTATTCAAAGCGTCGCCTCTCAAGGCATTATCCATTCAGGGCTAAAATATTGTCTGGCTGGTAAAATTAATAAACTCGCCCAAAGCATTAGTGACATGCCGCAAATCTGGCGTGAGTGCTTAAATGGCGAAGGACCTGTGGATCTAAGTTCCGCTATCATCAATGCACAATCTCAAAACCTGCTTATCCCTGAAGGGATTATGGGTGACCTTGTCAAACTTGCGACTAAAAAGGCTCTGGGAAACAGTGTCCATGATATAAAACCTGATAATTGGCCCGAACAGATCAAAAATTCTGGTTTTAGCGGTTCTGTTATAGCTATGAATGAACTTGTTCTTGACGTTCCAAGTATTATCAAGGCTTTGGCAGAGCCATATAAAGAGAGCATCAGAAAACTGCCGGCAGAGTATGCTGACAACCCATTTGAATTTTTGAAAAGTCATAATATTGAAACAAAACGAGTTATATTCACTGCGGCTCAAAACAATCTTAAGATAGCCAGAACTAATCAAAATGATGACGGACTGGAAACCCAGCATCGTCCCCTGCTTCAGATTATGATAAAAAATGCCCCGTTTGAGCTTTATGCACACCTCGTTGGCAAAACAGACAAACCCATT
>JAOUOR010000083.1 GCA_029880245.1 Alphaproteobacteria bacterium | reverse complement strand
GCGTGTAGCTGGCAGAAACCATCTGGTCCATCTGAATTTAGAGAAGAGCCAATTGGTCAGCTTGTAGGGTCCACATGTAGTTGCGGGTCAGATCCATCGGCTTGCCGGGATTACGCATCAGGCGGCTATAATGTCTGGACTAATTGCCAGTGTGTCGTTCAGAATTAATTAAAGGTGAACAGGATGATTTTTGCACATAATAAGACGCGACATAGTGAGGATGGGTTTACTTTGATTGAGCTTGCAATTGTCATGATTATTGCCGGTATGGTGATGCTTATTGGTGCGGATCTTATTCGTGTTAATTTATATGAGGCCCGTTTTGAGCGAACGATAGAAAATATAGGGGAGACAGAGGGGGCTATGAATGAGTTTTTTGCTATTTATGGACGGTATCCATGTCCGGCTGATCCCTCTCTTGTGCCAGCGGATCCAAATTACGGGCTTGAACTATGCAGGGTGGATCCTGATAATGATCCGTGCCCGCCCGGAATTTTTTGCACTACGCAGGATGGCAGGGATGCTAATGGTGATGATGATCCTGATCCTGTGATGATTGGTATGATTCCTGTGCGTACTTTGCTTGCCGTAGACGCAGCGGGGAACCCGATAGGGATTGTTGATTCAGATTTTTTGGAAGTTAATATCTATGATGGTTTTGATACGCGCTTAACATATGCTGTGTCGGAATATATGACCAATCAGGGGTTTTCTCTCACTAATCCTGCTAATGAGTCTTTTGGCGCTATTTCAGTTGTAGATGAAAATAATATCAGTCTTACACAGCCTCCGGGGTCGGCGCATTTTGTTATTGTGTCGCACGGCGATAATCAGCGAGGCGGTTATATCAGGAGTGGTGATCAAGTGCCGAGCTGTCTTTATGCTGTTAATATAGGTGACCCAGAAGGACCGGCAGCGCCAGGGCTTGATACGAGTAACGCGCCTCGTGAAATCGAGAATTGTGATTATAATGACGCGATTTTCCGTCAGGGCATAAGATCTCTGGTTGATGGTTTTAATTATAATGATGATATTTTGTATTATGAAGCCCAAGGACTAAGGAACCTTTGGGTGCGTTCTTTTGCGCCTCAGGGGGCAGGAGAACTGTTTATCACGAATACAAATATTAGTAATGTCGGTGTCGGGATTACTGATCCGGCTGAAAGACTACATGTAGCCAACGAAATTAGTGCACAAAACGGTGTTATCGGGGAGGCATATTGTTTGCCAGGTGTTAATGTGATTGGTGATGTAGATTGTATGCTGGCTGAATCTATTGCCGGCAATCAGTCTTCTATGAGGTGCCCTCCCGGTCAGGTTGCTTATGCAGTCGGGGATGATGATAACGGGGCAGACGGGGATATAAACGAGATTTTTTGCCGTCCGGTTTTTGATGCGCCGCCTGCAGGTCAATCTTGTCCTACCGGTGAATATATTACAGGGTTAAGATTTTCGATGGGGACGGGGACGACTATTATTTGTGGTCCTTTGTAAAGGACAGAATAGTACGAGAAAAGAAAAAGGCCGGTTTCCCGGCCTTTGAATGTTTACGCAGTAAGAAAATCAATTACACAATTTACACAGCTAACGCAATAATTTTGGTAAACACAATGAATATTAACGCATTATAACTCAGCTATTTTTTTATAATTTATCCAGTTGCTCCTCTAAAACGCGGATACGTTCCTCGTATTGACGTTTTTTTATTGAGAATTCTGTTTTTGCATCATCCAGTTCTGCTTCTAGCGTTGAAAGCTTGCTGATTTGTTTTTGCTCAGTTAGTTGCGGGTCAAAAAGCAGCTTTTCAAGCTCTGTTTTCTCCATATCGCATTGCTGACGTGAATTCTTTAATTGGCGGCCTAGTCTGTCAATCTGGCGCTCAGCTTCATTATAGCGCATAGTCGCGCGCTCAAGATTCCAGTTATTCGAGGAAATAGATAAGCGCTCTTCCTCTGATTCCTGTAAGGTAAGCTTTAATTCTTCGTTCAGCATTTCTTTTTCATTTATAAGAGTAGAAAGCTGTTCTTCAAGCTCTGCGATTTTATTGCGCATATTGACGAAATCTTCGCTATTTTTTGCAGGGCCGGGCGCGCTTGGCTCAATTGCGGCAAGAGTTGGTATGTTTTGTACAGGGATTTCAGGTTTTTCTACTCTTAAAGAATTATGGATTTTGCTGGGCTCAGTGCTGAGTAACTGCTCCGGCTGTGGTGTATTAACAGCGGCCAACTCGCTCGCTGAAGGGGAGGGGGCAACGATGCTTGTCGGTTTTTGTGTTGGAATTACAATTCTCGAAGTTGATGGCTGTTCTATCTTTGATTGCACATCCACCGTATCAGTGTCATCTATGTTGATAATTTTGATTTCTTTTGTTTTGACTTCGGGTGCTGGATTATAATCTGGTTCAGGTTCGAAAATTTCGTTATAATCTTCCATTTCACGTGCAAGAGTTTCGGTGTAGCGCTCTTCTTTAATGCTCTCTTGTTCAATAGCTTCCGCCTTTAAATCATCTGTTTTATGCGGCTTTATAATTAGAGTCGATACGTTTTGTTTTTCTTCTGTCTGAGCGTTTTTATCCTCTTTTTCTGTTTCAAGTGAAACGTCTGAAGGTGGGGTAATCTGGATCACACCTGTCGCAACTTCTGTATCATCAATTGTATGATTTTCCTTTGTGGTCGGGTTGACCTTACCAATACGCTCTTTGGCAGGTGTGATGCATTCGGCATAATCCTTCATTGCAGCATCAAGACCGGTAAGATAAAGGCGAAAGCCATTGCCCTGAATTTTGACATCTATGACACTGGCCATGCGTAATGCACTCGTAAACTCATCCTTTTTACGTAAATCGCTTACCAGTAAATTATCTTTGAAAGCTTTAGTCGGTATGATGTCTTGGCTTATGCCCGGAACACTATACTCGACTTCATATCGCTTGTTCTCCTCGAAAGTAGGTTTGCGGACATCAAGGTTAATATTCGTAAAGCCGTCTCGATTTCCGGCAAATTGTACGATAAAACCGTTATTGAACTGATTGAAAAGCATACAAGTTGGCAAAGACGACGATGCCGCGCTTTTAACTCTTTCTACCACCCATTTCTTGGCAGGGTAAAAGTAAGCCTCAGGAGCATCCTCAGAAAGCACAGGGCTAGGAAGAGTGCAAGTCAGAGCCAAAATACTGGCTGCTAGATAAAAGGTGCCGCGTTTATTAAACATCGTATTTAAGCGCTTTTCCAAAATGTAACTTAAAATTTCCGAAAGATGATTCGGCGAGAAATTACTTATACTCTACTCATTGCAGGGAAATAATTAAAAGATAAAAGGGCGTTATCGGTATTTTTTCCACTGATTTTTGTGGGAAATATATGTATAATTATTTTATGACGCTGGAAATTATTAAAAAATCTATTGAAGAAAAGCTGAAACTGGCCCCTGTTCTAGGTGCAATCTATAAATTCGATTTTGGAGATCAGGGATGCTTGCTGGTTGATGCCTCTCAAAGCCCGGCTGTTATTTCTGAAGAGGATGGCACGGCTGACACGACGTTTAAATGCTCTATAGCCGTATTCAATGACATTTTGAGTGGTGTGCAGGACCCGACTATGGCATTTATGATGGGGAAGCTCAAAATTGAAGGATCTATGGGCTATGCGATGAAGCTCAATAGCATTTTGGGTGATTAGCAACGGTTTGTCATGGGGTCCGGATGTTGAAGCTCTTTAAGAGGTAAACTAGTTCTTGACAAGCTTTATATGTGAAGGCATAAATCTCTCCACAAAGCATGTTCCCCAGTAGCTCAGCGGTAGAGCAGGTGACTGTTAATCACTTGGTCGGAGGTTCGAACCCTTCCTGGGGAGCCATTTTCAGCTAATCTGTCTCACTGAAAAAATAAATCCACCCAACAATATGGCTTTTTGCATTTTTTTTCATGTCATTGTATTATGCGGAATATAATATAAGAGAGAAAACAAATATTAACGGGTTGAGTTTAAAAATAAGAACGGGCCATGAAAAGCTTGATAAACTGCCGGAATTTTCTTATAAATATGACAATATTAAAGAGTAAGGGCATAGGGGTGCGTTATGAGTGAAGCTACGATGAGTGAAAGTGCTGCTGTACGAAGGCGATTTACACAAAATATTGAACCTGAGGGGCTGATTTACATAAATCAATTTGTTGCACGACTGACAGAAGCGGGTTTTACACAAGAACAAGCCAAAATAGTACTGGCCGAAGCCTATGCCATGGATTTATCTCCCGAGGCTGCTCGTAATTTTCAACGTCATTTCAAAACAGAAGACGGACAGGTCGATGTCGCAAAGGTTCGGGCAATGTCCTATATTCAAGATGCGCGCATGACAATAGATACATACGAGCCGATTTTAGAACAACGTGCCGATAGCGTGGATAATGAGAAACAGATCAAGGCAATGCATGAAGTTATTGAACTTATGCATGCTATAGGCTATAGCGCAGATGAAATTAAAGATACAATTGAGCTTTACATCAAAATCTCTAAGTCTGCTACGCCGCACCCAACAGAACATCACAGTGAAGAAGGTATTGGGTTAGATCGCAAATTGGTCAAAGCTGCCGAGGAATCCTCGGATAAAAGGGAGACCGCACTTTTAGTAGCTCAGCAAAATTTATCACTAAGCAACAATCTAGCTGCTTCTAAGCGTGCCGACATTGTTGATGAAGCCGATAACAGCAATACTGTTTCCCGTATTCATAATCAGGGCGCCAATGACTTTGACCGTGCCTTGGAAGATATTATCGAAGAAGTCACAGGTGTGCGCGTAGATATTAACACCAATACAGGTCAGAAAAGTTGGGATTACGATGCTGATGGAAAACCTAATGCTGAAGGTTTTTCCATGATGATGAAAATAGTTACAACTTCGAATGCTGCGCTGAATGATGCTGTAGAAAATATCCAAATTGCTCTGGATGCTGATAGTGGTGAAATACGAACCCAGTTGGAAAAAACTAAAGAAAAACTGGAAAAAGTTATAGAAAATATGAAGCCGATCTTTGATCGCAGCCGTGAAATTACCCGCACTTTGGCACAAGAAGGCGATTCTGAAGAACGTAAGAAACTGTATAAAAAATTCTATGAGGAAGAATTTGAAACCTTATTTACGCAACTTTCAAAAATTTATGACGAACCAGACAAAAATTTTAACAGACGTGGATTAGATTTATATGAAGAAACATTGTCCATTCTAGATGATACCCGTAAAGACCTAAGGAAGAGATTCGGCGCGGATAATAAGGCATATCTTGCAATCGACAACACATACCGCACCTTTAACCGGAACGGATTTACTCTGGAGAAAGGCCAGACACGGCATAATGATCTGGTCTATGCTAAAATGCTGGATAACCTGTTTAAATCAGAAGAATTCTTAGATCTCGGCATGCTCACAAGAGAAGATAATCAATTGATTTATCGTGCAGGTTCTTTTTCAAAGATGACTCCTGAAGATCAATTTACCATCATGCGGAGCGTTTTACTATATATTAACGGAGATCCTAAAAACGAGAATTCCCGCGAAGAAAAATTAAGCCGTCGAGAACAAATTCTGGAGATTCTGAAAAATGCAAACCCGCTCGGGTTTATCGGAAATGGATATCCCGAGCAAACATTCAGCTATATTGATCGTATGCGCATGCGGTCCCTTTTCCCTTATTTATTTGATGTAGGTGTTATCTCGGATGCCGGTGATTATGGATCACCGCGTCAAAAATTTATTGCTGATTTGTTTGGTATAGAAAATATGAAACATATGTCTTTGAACGAGGATAAAACAAATCTTTCCCGTCAAGGACAACTTACTAGAGTTTTCAATGAATATGGTGGAGCAGAAAATCTGGAGGCACGCGCGAAAAAACGCAAAGATATTGAAAAGCGTCTGACCGAAGCCCTACACATCATGCGTCCTGCCAGTGATGCGGAGCGCGCAGGAGGGTCGTTCACACGGTTACAGGCCATAGATCAATACCGCAAAATTGTGCGTGAAGCATATGAAATGCATATCCCCATCGAAGTTATGCTCGGCGGCGGTCACTCCCTTAATCGTTTTGGTGGTGATGTTGATATGGTCCGGCGCATTCTTGCGCAAGAGCTCAAAGGCATCCTTGTCGATAAAAGAGATCGTGGAAAAACATTGGAACCTTATGATTATAATATGATGATGATGGCTACCAGTATCCTATACACAGAACAAGGCCGTTCCAAACGCCTCATGAGCGCAACACCCGGTCAGGTGCGTGATAACCTTCTTGTAAAAACAACCAATATGCTCAAAGACCTCATGGACCTAAGAGGTGATGTTGATGATTATCTCTTTATTGACCGTCAACATCATTTCTCTGAAAACATGAAAAGAGTGCAAAAAAGGATATGGGAGCATGGCATTGAGGATTATGCCACATTCAATCAAGTCTGCATGGTCAATGGTGAGGGGGAGATAATGAAAGACAAGAATGGCCCAATTCAGGTTCTCGATGTGTTTGTCAATAAAGCCGGACCCATGAATATAGTCCCGTTCCAGAATTACGGCTCACGTCCTGCCGAGGGTAAAGCCAAAGATGAAGATAAAACGTTAATACAAAAAGCCATAGACTGGCTTAAAGCCACCGTGACACGATTTCGTGCCATCGGCAAAGACCAAACGCTTTATTCCATGCAATCCTTCCATGCCGGTTTCCTTGGCTCGGGCAATGCTATGGCGCGCTTCCATAATGCCCTGCATAAGGGCGATGCGGGAAATAAAATCACCCTGAAAGATATAGATGACCTTATGAACAGCCCCGAATGGGAAGAAGCCATATTTTCACGGAATCTGATTGATGCAGGTCGCTTTAACGCTACCCAACTGGCTGAAAAACTTTTTGGTAATGATGCGAAAGACTGGGATCATGATCGCATGATGAAACTGGGCGAAAACGTTATAATTGCAAAAATTCCCGATGAAGAGAATTGGCACTTAAGATATAATGGACCGGAAACAGTTACACAGGAGCAAATGTACTTTGCTCGCATATACTACGGCCGTGTGCGTTTTCTTGCCTTTACCGAAGCTGCTATCACGCCGAAAGGTCGAGGTGTTACCATGGAAAATACACAAGAGGAAATTCTGGCTGCGTTTAAGCCGGAAAACGGACTTGAATTGGGTTTGGGAAAAAGAACACAGCAAAGATGGTCCGATGTTATGCAAACTCTGGAAAATCATAAAAAGAACGCCCCGCTCTATGCGATAAACAATATGATCGATGAGGATATAACTGCTCGCAAAGAAATGGATCAATCCCAAGAAGAGATCAATACCTATTACGGTCAGGGCGATCCAAGTGCCGCCGAGAGGCTTTTCCGTTTAGTCAGCTCTGCGCTACGTTCGGGGACATCCCCACACAAACATAAATGGACCGGACAGGACGGCCCATTCATGGAGCATAAGCGCAATATAGATATGGGAGTTTTGATAGATTATGTTACAATGCAGAAGAAAAACGCCGCCTATGACCATGAACTTTTGCCTGGCTAAGATTGCGCATTATTAAAAAGAAAAACCTGTTATCTTTTCTTGATCGTATAGCCAACGCCGCCAAGAACTACGGTTTCCAGATCAGGATTGCTTGTAATTGCTTCTACATAGGCCGGATCTGCGTAATCGGGCATAATATTATCACCGATGATAAGGCCGCCTTTTTTGACCAAAGGTAAAAGCTTGTTCAGATAATCAATATAGCCGGTTTTATCGGCATCAAGAAAAAGGATATCAATCGGCGCGGAGAGTTTCAGAACTTCCTCATGGGCATCGCCTTCAATCAAAGTGATGATATCATCCATTTCTGCCCGTTTGAAATTCTCTCGCGCAATGGCGGCACGCTTTGAATCAATCTCGAATGTTGTAAGCTTGCCCCCTGTTTTTTTAAGCGCTAAACCAAACCAGATAGCCGAGTACCCCGTAGATGTGCCGATTTCTACAATATTTTGTGCATTTACTGATTCTGCCAAAATGCGATACATGCGGGCATCTTGTTCCGGCACATTTAAGTAAAACTGGTTCTCGATAATGTCTTTGAGGATATCAAGGACTTTTGTTTCATACTCATTTTGTGCCACAGGGGCCTTCATATAGCTCTTGTCA
>JAOUOR010000125.1 GCA_029880245.1 Alphaproteobacteria bacterium | reverse complement strand
CGTATAACCGCCTTGCCCAAAGACCGGAAGATCGTAAAATTCTGCTGGTTATTTCCGATGGCGCTCCTGTAGATGATTCAACACAGTCCTTTAACAGAGGCAATATTCTGGATGATGACCTCAGGAATGTTATTCACTGGATCGAAACCAAATCCAAGATCGAGCTAACAGCAATCGGAATCGGGCATGACGTCACAGACTATTACAGCAAGGCGGTAACCATTGAAGATGCCGAAGGACTGGCCGAAGCCCTCACACAGCAGCTTGCAGGGATTTTCGATGACGTCTATCAATAAAAAAGTTGCAGAATTCACAAAGATCAGTATTATTGCCCGCGCAATTATGTTCCGTCGCCCCTGTGGTGGAATTGGTAGACGCGCCAGATTCAAAATCGTTCTCCCCTGTAATTAAATCCTAAATAATTTCAAGTAAAAACAATTACTTAATTGCAAATTTGACATAATGAGGGTACAGATGAAACTATCCTCGAAATTAGTGTGCGTGGGAAGCGCGGGGTTGGTTTTTGTAAAAGCACTACAGGCGCAGTAACGCCATATCAACGTCTGAAAGAACGTGAAAAGCCAGAATATATTGATAAGGAAAAAGGCAAGCCAAAGACTACGGACAAAGTTTTTCCAAAATCACATCGGCAGCTTTTGAACAATATTCTAGAGGAAGAAGGTTTGAAATTTGATCGGGAAGGACAACCACGCACGGCATATAGTTTGCGTCATACGTATATTTGTTTCCGTCTTATGGAGGGCGCGGATATTTATCAGATTGCCAAAAACTGCCGCACCTCGGTGGAAATGATTGAGAAATATTATGCTTCGCACATCAAAAATAATCTTGATGCAGCAGCGATTAACGTTCGTAAACCAAGATCGGGACAAAGCCGATTGAGAGCGTAAAAATTCATTTTTTATAAAATAGGTCTTGTTGATGATATTGATATGCGTTAAGAATAGCGCCGGATGCGGGCGTGGTGGAATTGGTAGACGCGCGGCACTCAAAATGCCGTTCCTTCGGGAGTGTCGGTTCGAGTCCGACCGCCCGCACCAAAATTGAGAAGCCGACCGCTCAACCTTTTTTCAGCCAAAATTATTAGTATTACAAATTATTTTGATGGCGCAGCCCATTCAGCAGACCAAATTTCTGCTTGTTCAATAACAGTCCTAATCGCATCGCTTTGAAGGTCAGGCGGATAGCCGTATTTTTTCAAAATTCGCTTCACAAGCACCCGTATCTTAACCCTCGCACTATCTCGCTTTTGCCAATCTACAGAGATATTCGACTTCACAGAAGTCATAAGCTCATGCGCTATGATCTTTAGTTGATTGTCACCCATCAAATCCAGAGCGCTTTCATTCTCGGCCAGCGCGTCATAGAAGGCTATTTCATCAGGCGTGAGGCCTTCTTCCTCCCCTCGCTGTCTTGCTGCTTTAATATCCTTTGCAATACGGATCACTATGCCAATCTGGACGCAATTCCACGATAGCATTATACAGGTCAACGCATATACGGCGGCTCATACATACCGCCATAGCCTTTCCGGTCATAGCATCTAGTCGCGCTTCTAAATGCTCTACAATATCCTTGGCAATCAGTTTAATGCGCTTTTCAGAGCCAGCCAGAGCCTCAATCCTCGACCACTTGCTCTTGGATTTTTCTGTGGCGTCCTGTTCTTGATCTTCGGTTAATTCTTCAATCTCCGCATCAATACGTGGCTTTTCGTCTTCATCAAGATCAAGCTTGGCAATCCGGCTTGTAGGAATGTAGGGACCTCTTGGACACTTCGTGTAAAACCTAAACACATGGAGGTCCACTATGACAAAATCAGAAGAAAGAGAATTGAAGCTCAAGCTTCGCGTACTTGAACATGCACAACAAAGCGGTAATGCAGCAAAGACTTGTCGCTATTTTGGCATCCCGCGTTCAACTTTTTATTATTGGCGCAGTTTATGGCTAAAGGGAGGAGAGCGTGCTCTCCTCCCTTCAAAGCCCAT
>JAOUOR010000082.1 GCA_029880245.1 Alphaproteobacteria bacterium | reverse complement strand
GGCTATGATATAAGGCGCATTATTTTTAAGAGCCATATTTTCAAAAAAATCAGGGGTATCAGGGTTTAAGTCCATATAACCAAGGCCACGTCCGTAGGATTCCGAAATAATCGCCTCTAGTGCGGAGTCAGTTTGGGCCATAATAGGGTCACTGTACGAGGCAATACCAACAGTTCCTGTATTGCTGCCGATCAGACGATGGAACAGCTTGTAACTTTTATCAAAACCCGTGCGTTTCATAATCGTATAGGGGCCGGTATCAATCTTTTTGATATCTGCAGTTTCTACCGGGATAAACGTCCATATTTCTCGCTTTTTCTCCAGTGCCTTTTTTATCCAGTTTTGTGGATTGGCAGCATAGGGAGATAAGGCAAGGCCGACCTCTTTAGGTAGAAGATCAAGCGCAGTTTGAGATGTGTCTATTGATAAACCAAAATCTTTAATAATAAAGGCAATAACAGGTTTTTGAGTAATGCCAGAGAGATTATAAGGCGTTTGATAAGCACGAAAGCTGGTTAAGCCGTCTTCTTTGCGAATAATTGGTAAAATGCCAAAAGGCGTTTCTTCACCTAATCCTTTTAAGAAATGACCGCCGGATTTGATTTCATCGGGATTAACAATATAGGTAGGACCATTGATCTGGAAATTGTGGCTACTTACATCTTCAAAGCTCAGCGTATAGGAATTCATATGCTTTTCCAGAGATGCGATAGTGCTATTAGCGTTTAAAAAAACATAAGAAAAAATCAGGAAATAAACAGCACTTACTACCGCTAATCCAAGACCAAAGAGTTTAGAGTCAAAGCCCTGAAGGACAGAGTGCTTTAACTCATCGATTCCGATTCTTTTGAAGATATCAAAGGCGGCAACATCAGTCAGTTTCACAAGCGTCCTTTCTTCATTTTATTTCGCAGCCTGAGCGTTATTATAGCCATAAAGATGAAGGCCATTAAGAAGATCAATCGCGCGTGAGAGCTGATAGTCCTGACTTTCTTCTTCCTCTTGATTCTCTTCTGTGTCTTCCTTGTTGTCATTGGCTGCTTTTGTCTCGTTTTTCTTTTTGTCCAAAGCTCCTCTTAAATCAGCTTCGCTAATATTTGAGTATTCATAAGTCTCTATTTTTGCCTGTTCTACGACAATGTCAGGGTCTATGCCTTTGGCCTGAATGGATCGTCCGGAAGGCGTGTAATAGCGTGCCGTAGTCAGACGGATTGCTCCATTGCCTGAAGCAAGCGGCATTACCGTTTGTACAGAGCCTTTGCCAAAAGATTTTGTACCCAGAATGATGGCACGTTTGTGATCTTGTAATGCTCCGGAGACAATCTCGGAAGCAGAGGCAGAGCCACCATTAATCAGAACTACTATAGGGAGTCCATTAGTCAAATCACCAGGCGTTGCGTTGTCACGCTTTGTATCATCTTCATTGCGTCCGCGTGTTGAAACAATTTCACCTTGTTCTATAAAAATGTCTGAAATCTCTACAGCCTGATTAAGCAAGCCACCGGGATTATTTCTTAAGTCCAGAACAAAACCTACGAGTTTATCACCGAGTTCTTCCTTGATTTCAGAGATTGCATTTTGTACGCCGGCCGCGGAATTTTGGTTGAAGCTAGTCACGCGGATGTAGCCAGCATTGCCTAGTACTTTGTGTTTTACTGATTTGATCCGGATAATATCGCGCGTTATTGTCATATCAATTGGCGTTTCTTCACCTTCGCGGCGAATTTCCAGATCAATATTAGAACCGACTTTGCCGCGCATTTTCTTAACCGCATCTGAAAGCGTCAGACCTAAAACAGGTTCTCCGTCAATTTTTGTAATAAAATCTCCGGCCTTGATACCGGCACGGAAAGCCGGTGTATCATCAATAGGGGAAACCACTTTGACAAAGCCGCTTTCCATTGTAACCTCAATGCCAAGGCCACCAAATTGTCCCCGTGTCTCTACTTTCATATCTTTGAATTGTTCTTCGTTAAGATAAGCTGAGTGCGGATCAAGACTGCTGAGCATGCCGTTTAGTGCGTTTTCAATGATTTCTTGATCATTTTTTTCTTCTACATATTCAGACCTGACGCGTTCAAAAACTTCCCCGAAAAGGTTGAGTTGCTTATAGGTATCACTATAACTGTTTTCATTTTTTGGCTGGGTTCCAGCGGTGCGTTCATCCTGTGCCAGAGACAATGGTATGGCTATTCCCGAGATAAGGAACGTAATTGCTACAGCGAATATTAATTTTTTTCTCATCGTATTCCGGTCTTTCCCTATTAAAATTACCCGAGATCTGCAAACTTGATAGAAGGGTCTACAGGCTTACCCTTCATTCTTAACTCATAATAAAGCTTTGGACGATCAATAAAAGAAGAATCAGGCATTTTTCCAACAGGTTCTCCTTTATGAACGATTTGTCCAATACTGGTTGTGATTTCTGCCAGACCTGCTATCAGGCTATGATAGCCGTCTTTATGCTCGATGATTATCAAATTGCCATAGCGTTTGAATGTACCTGTGAACTGGACTTTACCACTCATAGGTGCAGTAACGATGGCCTTAGGATGTGTTTCAATCGACAATCCATTGCTTTTTGCCCCGGTATCATCCTTCTGATTGTAATATGTTGCGATGATTCCTGAAACTGGAAGTTCTGCCGCAGCAGAGCTTGTATCAGGAATGGGCGCCATGATTTTCCTGTTTTTTAAAGCCAGAGCTTTGTAACTTTTAGTGCGGGTTTCCTCACGCTTTTTATCTTCATCTAATCTCTTAATTAAATCCTCTAAATCTTTTGCCTGCAATGATATTTTTTGAATTGATATTTCCTGTGCCTTAAGGTCCTGATTGATCTGTCTGTGAAGTATTTTTCGCTCGTCCAGAAGCTTAACCATACTTTCTTCTGTGCTCTCAAGGGTTAAAGCAAGCTCCTGAGCATTTTGGTATTCGCTTTCCAGTTCAACCGTTACCTGATTGAGTGTTTCAAGGTTACTGTTCAGATGCTGAGCGTGGTTGGTAATTGAGGGGATGATATTTTTAATCAATAAGGCTGTTTGTGCTGTTTCATAGGGGCTTTGAGGGCGAGCTAGCAAGGATTCAGGTGGTGTTCTGTGGAGACGTTGTAAAACCAGAATTAAACGTGATATTGAACGGCGGTCGGCAATCAGCTTGTCTTCCAAGACAGACTTTTTAAGTTCAAGACTGCCTGTGCGTTGCTTTATATTTTGCATTCTCTCATTGTTTTTACGAATATTGGCAGCTAGATCAACAAGCTCGTCTTGGGTTTCTGAAAGGGATTCTTCTATTTCATCAATCTTTTTTTGAAGCTTGGTTCGTTCTTGCTCTTGTTTATCCAGATGGCTTTTAAGATCGTCTAGGTTCTGGGCTTTGTTTTCTGTTTTTGGTGTTTTGGCATGGGCAGGAAGCTCTGTATAAGAGCATGAAATAAGTAGAGCCAAAATAACAGTGATAATACGAATCATAACAGAGCTTATTTATCAAATAAGAATCAGGATTCTTTATACTTTACTCTTTATGATAAGGGTGTCCAGCAAGGATTTGCTGGGATCGGTATATTTGCTCTAGTAACATGGTGCGGACCATGAGGTGTGGCCATGTTTGTTCTCCGAAACTTATAAGGAGTTCTGCTTTTTGCCGAATTGCATCTGTAAGGCCGTAAGCTCCGCCAATGATGAATTGTATTTCGTTACGGCCTTCTTGCGCGTATTTTTCAAGGCGCTGTGCAAAATCAACTGATTTGAAGGATTTGCCGCGTTCATCCAGAGCAATGATTACAGCGCGTGAATTTAGCGCTGAAAGTATCTTTTCTTCTTCATCTTTTTGAATTTGAGTTTGGGTTTTATAAGCGGAGTCGAATTCCCGAATAGTGAGGGTCCATTGAAGGCGCTTTTGGTAATCCTGTGCGATGTCGTAAAAACTACCTTTGCGCAGTTTTGATACGCATATAATTTCGATTTTAAGCATGAGCCTTTATTAAGCCTTAAGCGTGAAGTTGTCCATCTGTAACTTCAAAGCCATGCTTGGGTTGCCACATTTTCTCGAGATTATAGAATTCGCGCACTTCAGGCCGGAAGAGATGAACAACAATATCGCCTGCGTCTACAACGACCCAGTCTGATTGTCCTTGTCCTTCTATACGGATGTTTTTAACACCACGCGCATGAAGTCTGTCTTTGAGCTTTTCAGCTAGAGCATTGACGTGGCGTGAAGATGTCCCTGAGGCTATGATCATATAATCCGAAACAACGCTTTGTCCCGTAAGATCGATGCAAACTATGTCGCTTGCTTTATCTGTATTAAGAGAGGTCTCAATCAGATCTTTCATTTCCGTTGGTACTAAGCAACGGCTTTTATCATGGTTTATAATGACTTTTTCTCCTATCATAGTTGTTTAAAACCTTTACGCAGCTATATACCGGACTACGCGGTCCAGCATACAAAACCATAATTTTGTGAAAATCAAGAAATAAAGGAATTATGGACGTGATCACTCTCAAGCCGGTTCCTTCTCCTTTATTGTATAAACTACAATAATGTTCATATGTTCATTATACAGTATTTTGATTTTTTTTTCCAACAATATTAAGTGTTCTTGTACAATGGGAATTGTTAGTTTGTTGATTTTGAAGCTCTTTTTCTTATCTGGGTTGAGGATATATTCATCATTTTTTTCTGTAGCAACCAGTATGTGGTAGACGAATCGAGCTTATAACGCCCACCTTTGTCAACGATTACATGACGTTGTGAATTGAGCATTCTGGTCGGGCAGTTCTTAATCAGATTAACCGGGGGGTGGCGCGTAATATGGATCATGCACATATTTTTTAGAAGATTTTGCCATTCTTGCCAGAGATGCAGATTATGGGCGTTATCCATGCCTGTAATCCACGCAAATGAGGTATGGGGGAAGTGTTTATTTATGGCTTTTACTGTCTCATAGGAATAGGGCGCGCCGATGTCTTCTTCCAGATTGGTAACAAGAATGTGCGGTTCATCTGCCAATATTTTCTCGCATAGGTTTAAACGCGCTGCTGTGGGTTTCAAATCTTTGGCAGATTTAAGCGGGTTTTTAGGGGTAACCAGCCACCATACGGCGTCAAGTTGCATGGTTTTTAAAACAACCTGAGATATATATTTATGTCCTTCATGCGGGGGATTGAACGAACCGCCCAGCAGACCGATGCGCATATTCTTCCAGATATGGCTGTTTCGAAGATGCGGTTTTGAAAAAATGGCCATGCTTGTCTGTCGTGTTAAGGACGGGTTTGTCCATTACCATGGACCATATATTTATAGGTGCAAAGTTGTTCTAATGCAACGGGACCGCGCGCATGCATCTTGCCTGTGGCAATGCCGATTTCCGCTCCCATACCAAACTCGCCGCCATCGGCGAACTGGGTCGAGGCATTATGCATGACAATGCCACTATCAACGTTTTTCAGGAAATATTCAGCAGTTGCGGTGTCTTCTGTAATAATGCTGTCTGTATGATGGGAGCCGTAAAAATTGATATGATTTACAGCTTCTTCGACACTGGGCACAAATTTTACGCTGAGCTTGGCATCAAGATATTCCGTGCGCCAATCTTCTTCCGTGGCTGCGCCAATTTTATCACTAAGGGATTGCGTCCTGGCATCGCCGACAATCTTGCAGCCAGATTCCAGAATATTGTTCAAGATATCCTTGGCTGTATCATCAGCCAGACTTTCATCTAGTAATAATGTTTCCATGGCTCCACAAATGCCTGTGCGGCGCATTTTGGCATTAAGTGTAACCTCCAGAGCCTTTTTTAGATCAGCATTTTTATGGACGTAAATATGGCAAAGTCCCTCAAGGTGACCAAAGACCGGCATGCGGGCTTCTTCCATGACGCGGGCTATAAGACCAGCCCCCCCGCGGGGGATCATTACATCGATATATTCGGTTGCGCGTAACATTGCTCCAACAGCATCGCGGTCGCGGGTGGGGACCATACCGACTGCACCTTTGGGTAATCCGTGCTGCTCAAGGCAATCTTGAATGATATTGTGTAGAGCTAGCGAGCTATTCAGGCTTTCCGAGCCACCGCGCAGGATTACTGCGTTATGGGATTTAAGACACAGGATTGAGGCGTCGACGGTCACATTGGGACGCGATTCATAAATCATGCCTAATACACCAATCGGAGCCGAAACGCGCTGGATTTTCAGGCCATTGGGTCTATTTGATTCCCATAGGATTCTATCAACCGGATCATCCAACTCACGCACAGTTTCCACCCCATTGGCCATGGATTCAATGCGTTCCTTGTTTAATGCTAGTCGGTCCAGTAAGGCCGAAGAGAGGCCGCGATCTTCTCCGGCTTTAAGGTCCTTTTTATTCTCGGCAATAATAAAGTCTTTTTTCGTGCGTAAAGATTCAGCCAGAGATGTCAAAAAACTATTGATGGTCTCCGTTTTGGCCTGTGCAATGACAGTGCTTGCTGCTTTGGCTTCTTTGCCAAGAGATTTAACGATTTCTTCTGCGGATTGATTTGTGTTTTCTGCAAGGGCCTGTACCATTAGCATTTACCTCTCTTAAATCGAAATAATAAAGCTCTATAGCATCGTATAAGATGTGAAGCCAGCAGGAACTTAATTGATATGATTTTCGATACTATCAATAGATTGATCAATAAGCTGGGTATTTATTTTTTTATCAAGCTTGTCTGATATAAGCTGGTTTGCAGCACCCACGGCCAGATTAGCGGCATGAATTTGGATTTGAGCCAAAGCATTATCTTCCATGCGCTTTAGGCGCTCGGCTAGTTGTGCTTCACGGCGCGCCATAGTTTCTTCAAGTTCAAGCTTGGCCTTTTCCTTGATTTTCTCTGCACTGGCCTTTGCTTGTTTGACTATGGTTTCTGCTTCTTGTACGGCATCACGGTGTTTGCGCTGATATTGGGCCAGCATTTCCTGTGCCTCCACGCGAAGACTTTCAGAGACTTCCAGTTCTTTTTTGATTTCTTCAATTTTACTATCAAGGAGAGCATTTAAGGCTGGCACAGCATATTTCCAGACAATATAGGCAAATATAAGAAAGGAAAAAATATACCACGTTGTCGTGCCGCTGTGCGAGTCTGTAAGAATGTCCATCATTGCTCTATTGTCCTTTTATCCTAGGCGGCCTTCTTCGAGATGTTCTTATTAAGGTTTTTGACAACGTCCTTCACATCTTTTTTTGTGGCACGAACGCCGATGATTTTTTCGGCTGCTTCTATGGCCACTTCTGCGGCAAGAGAATTCATGTCCTCCATAGCGGCGTTAAGGGCATTTTCCAGACGTTTTTCTGTTGCTGAAATCTCTGACGAAGATTTTTCCTGAAAGGCCTTTTGGGCTTCTTCGGCATTTTTCTTTATAGCGCTTTCAGTGTCTTTGTATATATTCGATGATTTTTCACGTGCTTCACGAAGTTTTTCTTCATAGGCAGCTTGAACAGATTCAACTTCTTCACGGATTTTTCCGGCAGAGTCCAGATCATTTTGGATACGTTCTTTTCTGTTTTCTACAACGCGGGAGATTTCCGGAATGGATTTTTTGGAGTAGAAGATATAAAGCCCTGCGAAAATAACAACCAGCCAGAATATTTGTGAGGGGAAGGACGATGGGTCAAGCTGTGGCAGTCCGCCGGAGCTGTGATGCGCGGTATCCGCGCCAGCATCATGTGTTGACCCGTGTCCAGCACCTCCGGCAGCATAAGCGTGCGATGCCAAAAGCACATTTACAAATATAATGGAAATTATTTTCCTCATGACTTATATATCCATTCCTCTATTCAAGGTTCTACCAAATGATCGGATACTAGCCACCGAAAATAATCGCTGCACCAAGACCAATTGGAATAATACCCAAAGCTTCGATGAAGGCCAAAATTAGCCAGAATTTAGAGTCGAGGTAAACACGTGCCTCGGGGTTTCTTGCAACAGCATGGTTATAGGCTGCGAAATATAGTCCAAGACCGATCGCTGCACCCAGAGCTGGTAAAAATACCAGGCCACCTGCAAGTAGTTTGGATGCTGCAATCGTTGATTCCATCTCCATAACTTGAAGGCTTTTAGCTGTTAAATCAGCTGTCCGATCATTTATTAGTTTAGTAGCTGCGTCCATTTTTTTGTTTCCCTTTTACTGGTTAAAAATAAAACTTAATTTCTTAATTATTCTCTCTTCGGGCGCGATCATACAGATTTAATGGTGAAGTTCAACCGTATCTTTTAGATACACGCATGACAGAATTGCAAATACAT
>JAOUOR010000081.1 GCA_029880245.1 Alphaproteobacteria bacterium | reverse complement strand
TTCGACATATGATCTATCTGTTTTTTCAGGAAACATTTGAACAAGAGCAAGCATTAATTTTTCATTTAAAATAGATAAGTTAGTGGTGGTGCACGTAGTCATACCGGTGGTGTCAGACAAAGTCGAACTATTCTCCAGTAGCGTAAACGCGCAAGCCTAATTTACACAGATATTCTGCCAAATATCCAATGAATTTTGACGTAACTCTTTAAAAGTTTTTCGGGTTTCTAGATGGCGTTGATGGTTGAATAAATTAAGGAAAATCGATTGAATGGATACAAATTTTTGCAATGATTTCATTAATCGAAATTTATTCATACTCCTCTCCCTTCGCCTGAAATGAAGATGTGAATTCTCCACCTGATTATTCTTATATTGTTCTGTGTTTTGTAGGTTTTCTAAACCTAATAATTTTAATGAAGCGCGATATGATTTGAGTTTATCGGTCACGATTTCTCTGGGTTTTCCGTAGCTTTTAACCAGTTTCTTTAGAACTCTCTTAGCCGCGTTCTTGTCTCTTTTCTTTGTCACAACACAATCTAAAATCGTTCCTTCATGGTCAATGGCACGCCACAAATAACGTGTTTCTCCGCTAATTTTATGATTTCTGGACTGGTTTTATAATATTTAAAGGGATTTTCTTGGCTCATAGACGAATTTTATCACAAAATATCAAAAATCGCGTTTTAATCTGACATGACCGCTTCGGATATTTCATCCTCTGAACCATAAAACATCCCTCTTGCTTGAGCATATTCAGCCATAGCCTGCTCAAGCTGCTTTTCAAAATAGCCTCTCATTATTTTCTTTAAATCTGTTTCCGTTGGCTTTCGTAACATAACCATTTGAAAAAAATACTCTGCCTTATTGTTCATTACACGACAGAGATAACTTGCAGTCTGCTTATCTCCGGTTCTCAAAGAACATTTATATTCATATCCCAAAACCGTCTGTAACTTACATGGAACAGCAATTCTAAAATAATAAATATTTCCTCGTTTTTGCCTATGAGGCTGTTTATATGTCTGAGACATATTAAATCTCTTTTCTGTACCAGTTAATGTCCAGAATGAGATTTCTAAAATTGAGTTTTAAAGAAAAATAAAAGGAAATCAAACATTTCCTGAATTAAATGGTGGAGGGGGCAGGATTCGAACCTGCGTAGACTCTCGTCGGCGGAGTTACAATCCGCTGCCATTAACCACTCGACCACCCCTCCGTAGGAAATATCGAGAGCGACACAAAAAGACATTTTCTTTTTCCTGTCAAGTATGTAATAGTTTTTTTCATGAAAAATCGGAACAAAAATACGGCATTATCAAAGAATATAACAAACCATGTTCATACTGGGCTTGCCATTGTCCGTGCATATGGCCGCAACATCCGGAACACCAAAAACGAACCGGAAGCCCCCTTTCTAAAATATATCATCAGCCCCGATGATATTTGCCTACATATCGGGGCAACCGACGGGCGCCACAGCTACATGATGGAGAAAATACTCCGTAAAGGCTCTGGGCATATTTATGCATTTGAGCCCTCAATAATAACATACCCTGTTTTAAAAGGCGTCATTGCTCTGCATGGTCTCAAACACAAAATAACGCCTGCTCAACTAGCCTTCAGCGACCAGTCAAAAAAACTGACACTTAATGTACCGATTAAAAAAAGTGGCCGGCGCGGTAATGCCTATGGATTTGTCAGTGAAAAAACCCAGGAGTTACGCCCCGATATTGAGTCACAGGACATGATACATTTTGATGTTGAGGCCGTAACAATTGACCACATCGTTTCAACACAAGCCGGGCGCGTTGATTTTATCCGCATGGATATTGAGGGAAGCGAGAAACTTGCCCTGAAAGGGGGATGGGAAAGCATCAAGAAATTCAAACCGCACTTGCTTATTGAAATTCATCCGGATCTACTGCGGAAACAGTTTAGAACCGATCCACAGGAAATTTACAATGATTTCAAGGATCTTGGATATGAAATATACCATCTTGATACAAACAATAAGGTCGTCCCATCAGAAAATTTTAATATCGCCCCATGGAAGGATTATTTCGTTTTACATCCCGAAAGACCACATAAACTGGTTATATAATGGCTCGTCACCTTATAAATAAAAAGAATAGTCCAAACCTGTATGGCTTTCACACCGTGCGCGAGGCATGGCTGAACGAGGAACGTATTGTTCAGACACTTTATCTTACACCACAAAGTGTTCGCGGTTTTGAAGAGACCTTATCAGAATCACAAAAAAGAGGTCTGAAACGTCCAAAACCCACCATCGTAGAAAAGCAAAATCTGGAACGTCTCCTGCCAAAAGGCGCGGTTCATCAGGGCACTGCTCTGACCTGCGCACCGTTGGAGGAAATCGACCTGCAGGATTTTATTATCAAATCTCATAGCCGTGAACGTTTTTGCCTTGCGATGCTGGATCAAGTAACGGACCCTCATAATGTAGGTGCCATAATCCGGAGTGCATGTGCCTTTGGTATAGATGGCATCATTATGCAAAAAAAGCACGCGCCCACTCTGGATGGTGTTTTAGCAAAATCTGCTTGTGGCGGTATAGAGCACGTTCCTGTGGCTTATGTGACGAATTTGAATAGGGCAATCGAAGAATTACGAGAGTCTCTGTTTCTTGTTTGCGGGCTTGATAGTGAGACTGATCAATTTCTAAGTAATATCCCTGCCAATAATAAGATCATGATGATCCTTGGAGCCGAGGGCAAGGGTATGCGTCACTCCCTAAGGGAAAAATGTGACCTAATGGTTAAATTACCAACTATCGGACCAATAGCCAGCTTGAATGTATCCAACGCTGCCGCTATAGCTTTTTATGCACTTTCTATGCATGGCGATGCCTTTGTTTAAGATTTTTATAATATAAAAAAGATTTTTTTTGACATCTACTGAAACTTATTGTTAGTATTGGAGTAGAAGAAATGATGAATCTAGGGGAATAAATATTATTATCAAGGTGTTAGGAATTATTTTCTGTTGCTCTCTTCTCTCATATAGTTTACTAAATATGTTGAGAGAGAGAAACAATGTGCAATTAGGTGCAAGAATTAGAAATCGGTCAGTCAGAAACTTTAGTGAAATTGGTCGATATCTTTAACGGTTCAACCCGCTGCTGACGAAGTCTATCTGGTAGTTTCGTCAGCTTATCACCCCAACCTCAAAGGCCCCGTGCTTTGTGCCGGGGCTTCTTTTTGACCAATTTCTACCCTGATTTTTTGGGATAACCCTTTATATACAATTTAAATTTAAAGATATTATTAAGATTAGGATTATATAATATTTGTGATAGGTAGAGAGATCCCAAGTTTTTAAAAATATTATCGGGCACAGGATCGCTAAAACAAGACAAGGGCATGTCATCATATATAGACGCAGTTAAAAGAAAGCATTCTGAAAACACGGATGCACAAAAAGTTAAGACAAGGGCGAAATATAATAATATTTTCGTGTCTTCGCCTACGCAAATCTGGAAAAGCAAAATCAGTTGGCGAGTAGCAGCTACCGCATTTCTAACAATAATGTTAATACAAACTCTTGTCCTTAACTTGGGCGGGATTGAAAAGTACCGTTTAGAGCAACTTGATGCGCTCAAAAAACAAATGCAAATGACTTTAACAGCCATCTCAGAAAGAGCAGACAGCCTACCTTTTTCAGATAAAAACGTTCTAAAACTATTGGATACAACAAATATTACGGGCCTATCAATATACGACTACAACACAAACTTAATTAAAGCTTACGGAAGACAGACAAGGCTGATACCAACCATCGAACGATTAAAGGACACTTACTTTAGTGATGATGGAAAAACATTCGAAGCCGTATTTAATGGTTCGGATATTGGCGTACAAAATAAATTCAGAATTGTCGCACAGATTTATGCAGAAAATGCTCAGTCTCGCATAAATACTTTTGTGTTTAGCAGCATCACTATTATGTTTATCCTGTCTTTACTTGTCACAACAGTCTTGATGATTGCCTTGGGCAAATGGCTGCTGGAACCAATGCTTTTCATGAAGGAAAGCCTTATTATTGCCTTTAAAAATCCTGAAAATCCGGACATACCCCCTTCTCCCTTTAGTCCGTCAGATGAAATTGGGGCAGCTATAGAATTAACTCAAAAGCTTATTTTCCAGAACGCTGAGAACATCAACCATTTGAAAGTCACAGCAGAAGACAAGATTCATAAGCTTGCTTATTATGATAGCCTCACAGGCTTGCCCAACAGATCACTATTCGTACAACGTCTCGCAGAGGCCTCTAAAATAAATTCAGACGGTGAGCAAAGCCATTTTGCAATTGTTACACTTGACCTTGACCACTTTAAGGACATCAATGATTCCATGGGCCATAATGTTGGCGATGCCATATTACGAGCCGTTGGTAAGCGTCTTCGCTCTTCTATGCCGGAAAATTCTATGGTTTCTAAAATGGGAGAGGATGAATTCGCTCTTATGGCACCGCTTGTAAGGAATACATTAACTGCACGAGACGTTGCGGAACGTGTAATTGGTATTATTCGCGCCGAGCCGTTCAAAGTCTTTAACGAAGAATTTCAGGTTAGAGCTTCAATCGGAGTATCTACTTTTCCTGATGATGGTTCAGAACCTGATATAGTTCTCAAAAACGCAGATATAGCCCTTAACCGTGCAAAAGAAGAAGGACGTGATACAATCAAAGAATATTCTGAGGATTTTGACCGTGCTGTTCAAGAACGATTTCAGATGCTGCGTGACCTACGCTATGCCCTTGAAAACGAACAGCTTCTTCTTCACTTCCAGCCTCAGCTTAATCTGAAAAGCGGCAAAGTTATCGGCGCAGAAGCTTTGCTAAGATGGTGGAAGCCAGATAATAGCAAAGAAGGCGGCAGTTTTGTCTCTCCCGGAGTATTTATTCCTGTTGCAGAACAATCGGGATTGATCGTGCCCATTGGTCAGTGGGTTTTGAAGAAAACCTGCGAAACAGCTGCACAGTTTCATGATGAATACGGCATGGATATAAGATTTGCTGTCAACGTTTCAGGCAACCAATTCGTCCAAAGTGATATTTGTGAGGATGTCACCACAGCTCTGGAAGAAACCGGAATTAATCCGAATCTCCTTGAACTTGAAGTTACAGAAAGCGTCTTTATGGATGACATTAAGCAAACTGTTCAAATTCTTCATAACTTACATTCTCTGGGCGTAGAACTTGCTATTGATGACTTTGGTACAGGTTATTCTTCCCTTTCATATCTAAGTCAATTCCCGATTGACCGTTTAAAGATCGACCAATCTTTTGTTCGCCAAGCCCTAAATGACAAAGAAAATGCGTCTATTGCCAGAACAATTATCAATCTTGGTCATTCATTGAATTTAAAAGTCATTGCAGAAGGTGTGGAAAGCAAGGGACACGAGGATTTTCTTATCAAGCAGGGTTGTGACGAAGTACAAGGTTTCCGTTATTCTAAACCGGTACCTGTCGAAGAACTGCGTAAATTTATCGAGAATTACAACGGCAAACTCAGCACCTTTAATTAAACACTTTTAGTCAAGAGACAATTATTAGGATTGCCTTTCAGGGCCTTTTTGTGTCAAAACTTCGGCATGGATAATTACACAAAAACTGAAACGATTTCTGCAAAATCAAAGGCTTTAAGCGGACAAATTAAAGTTCCGGGAGATAAGTCCATATCACACCGCGCTCTAATGCTTGGAGCAATGGCTGTGGGTGAGACGATAATCAGCAATCTTCTTGAAGGTGAAGATGTGCTGCATACTGCGGAGGCCATGCGCAAAATGGGCGCAAAAATCAGTCACGGTTCTGATGGTTTATGGCGGGTCCACGGCGTTGGTATAGGCGGACTAAAAGAAACAAACAGCGTCCTTGATATGGGCAATAGCGGTACATCAACCCGCCTTTTAATGGGACTAGTTAGTGGACAACCCATAACAACGACTTTTACCGGTGATGCTTCTTTGACAAAAAGACCGATGAACCGCGTGATCAATCCTCTGGAGATGATGGGAGCAAGCTTTATGGCTCAAGATGGCGGGCGCCTACCCATAACCGTTAAGGGTGCGCAAAACCCTCTGGCCATTGAATACACACTACCTGTTGCCTCAGCACAAGTGAAATCCGCAATACTTTTGGCAGGATTAAATGCTCGAGGACAAACTACTGTCATTGAAACCCATGCTACGCGGGATCATACCGAAAACATGCTCCGTCATTTTGGTGTTAATGTCATAACAGAAAATTTAGAAAACGGAGCCAAAGCTATTCATCTGACAGGACAACAAGACCTTATGCCCTGCGCAGTAGATGTGCCTGGAGACCCCAGCTCAGCGGCTTTTCCGGTCATTGCCGCCCTAATTAATGAAGGTTCTGACATAACTATCAGCAATATGGGCATTAATGAAACGCGCATAGGACTTTATACCACGCTTAGAGAAATGGGCGCTGATATTACATTTGAAAATCAAAAAATGCAGGCCGGAGAACTAATTGCCGATATCCGTGTAAAAGGTACAGGTTCTCTGAAAGGGATAGATGTCCCTGAAGACCGCATCCCTTCGATGATTGATGAGTTTCCTATTCTTTGTGTTGCCGCTTCTATGGCACAAGGTACAACAAAAATGACCGGACTTTCCGAATTGCGCGTAAAGGAAAGTGACCGTTTGCTGATGATGGCAAAAGGTCTGCATGCTTGCGGCGTAGACCTTGAAATGGGTGAAGATAGTCTTGTCATTAAGGGAAAAGGCAAGCCTTGTATTGGCGGTGCTTGCGTCGAAACGGCATTGGATCACCGCATTGCCATGAGTTTTCTAATTTTAGGAAGTATTACAGATGAACCTGTTTCTATTGATGACGCGGCCCCAATAGCGACAAGCTTTCCAAACTTTATCGAACTTATGAATGATATTGGATTAAACATTACCTCAGCCGGATACCCACCAATCCCGGCACTTGGTTAGAATATGTCAGGTTCTACAAAAAATCACATGATAATCGCTATAGATGGTCCGGCGGCTAGCGGAAAAGGAACACTGGCGAGGAGACTTGCAGACGTTCTTAATCTCAGGCATATGGATACGGGAGCCTTATATCGCGGCTGTGCCTTTGAAGTTCTACAAGCAAAGGGTGATCCGTCTAATGAACAAGATGCCCTAAAGGGCTGCAAAAAATTAAAAGAGAAGATTCAAAGCACACCGGATCTCAATATTATATTGGGAAACCCTGAATTACGAAACGATAAGGTAGGAAATGCAGCTTCGAAGCTGGCCTCAATATCCTCTGTTCGCGAGACCTTAAAATCCATCCAAATAGACTTCTCTTGTCAGGAAAAAAAGGGCTTTAATGGGGTTATTCTGGATGGACGTGATATTGGCACTGTAATCTGCCCGAATGCACATATAAAGTTCTATGTAGAAGCCGATTTAGAGACAAGAGCAAAAAGACGGTTAAAAGAGTTGCAATCCAGAGGATTAGACGTTACATATAATGCCGTTTTTGCTCAGATGCGCGAACGCGATGACCGTGATACTCAAAGAGACACCGCCCCGCTTCGTGCAGCAGAAGATGCGATTGTGATTAATACTTCTGATTTTACAGAAGATGAAGTGTTAGAAAAAGCGCTGGCATATGCCAAAAAAGTCAGAGGACTTTAGAGCTTTGATCACACCTTGCAAGTGAGCAAAAATACTTTGCATGTTTTTTCTGCCCCCCTGATCAAAAAAGGCCGGGAGAAACAGTTAAAAAGCATGCAAAATATAATTCGAAAGGAACTAAATTATTATGGCACATGTAGCCGCAAATTTAAAAGATAGAGAAGAATCTAAGGATTTCGCAAAATTACTTGCAGAAACCCTTGGAGAAAAAAATAAATTCGAAGGGAGCGTCGTTCAGGGTGTTGTTGTATCCTTGGATGGTGATCAAGTCGTAATAGATGTCGGCCTTAAATCAGAAGGCCGCATTGCTTTGAGAGAATTTTCAAAGCCCGGAGAAGATCCGGAAATCAAAGCAGGTGATACTGTTGAGGTATTTGTCGAACGTATGGAAGGCAGAGATGGCGAGACTGTATTGTCCCGCGAGAAAGCACGACGCGAGGAAGTCTGGGTAGAACTGGAGAAGATTCATGAAAAAGAAGAACGCATAACAGGCGTAATCTTTGGTCGTGTAAAAGGTGGATTCACAGTTGACCTTGGTGGAGCAGTAGCTTTCTTACCCGGATCTCAGGTTGATATTCGTCCGATCAAGGATATTTCTCCTTTGATGGATACTCCTCAACCGTTCCACATTTTGAAAATGGACCGGAGCCGTGGAAATATTGTTGTTTCCCGCCGCTCAATTCTGGAGGAATCCCGCCAGGAAGCTCGTAGTGATCTTCTTAAGAATCTTTCCGAAGGTCAGATTCTTGAAGGTGTGGTTAAGAACATCACCGATTACGGAGCATTCGTTGATCTTGGTGGTCTGGATGGTCTGCTTCACGTTACAGATATTTCGTGGAAGCGCATTAATCACCCATCAGAAGTTTTGCACGTTGGTCAGACTGTTGAAGTTCAAATCATTCGCTTTAAT
>JAOUOR010000029.1 GCA_029880245.1 Alphaproteobacteria bacterium | reverse complement strand
CAAACAGGCCCAAATTATCGGGTGTTGGTGATCCTGAAAGTGCGTAAATTGTGCAAAGAAGGAGTATAGCAACAAGTCTATAATCGCAATTCAAGTATGGTCTTTTCGAAAGCGTTGTAACCATTTCAGAAATTTTATCCCGTTAAAATCCTGCGCCACATATTCAAAGCCACTAAAATAATAAAAGCCGCAAAAAACAGGCGTAGCTTATCTTTATCAACACTATGAGCCAGCCGAGCGCCTAATGGTGCGAAACCAACACTCACGGGCACAATACACAGCCACGCCAGAAGGTTAACATAGCCAAAAGAAAAAGGAGGCAGGTTTTGAGCATCCTGTCCGATAAAAATAAAACCCAGACTTGCCGGAATAGAAATAACCAATCCAAGTGCCGAGGCTGTACCCACGGCTTTGCGCATCTCAACACCGTGAACACTCAGGAACGGAACACTCATTGTTGCCCCGCCAATACCAATAAGCGTGGAAACAAAGCCTATAATAGATCCTGCTACAACCTGAAACGGTTTTCCCGGCAATTTCTTTTTCCATTTGTAACGCGCCGGATTAATGATCATAGCGCTTGCAAATAGAATAAGCGCACAAGCAAAAAATACTTCAAGGGTCAGGCTATCAATTTTATCGGCAATTATCGTGGCAAGAGCAACACCTATAAGTATACCAAGGCCTAGCAGCTTAATTATTTCACTATCAACCGCGCCATAGCGCCTGTGTGCCAGCACCGAGGAACAACCGGTAAACACAATAGTCGATAGAGATGTCCCTACGCATACATGCATGAGATAATCAGGGTTAATACTCATGTAAACAGGTAAACTGGTAAAAACCAGATAAAGGCCGGGCACCAAAACAATACCCCCGCCGACCCCCAGAAGCCCTGCAAGAACCCCTGCAACAGCTCCCAAAGCAGCAAGCATCAGTACAAGAACAAGGATATCCACCCATTCAAGATTTACAAAAATGTCATTCATTATTTCGATTATTTAAAGATTAAAGGATACTCTAATTGATATCAAAAAAACTTAACGACCAGATTCAAGATTTTTTAGCATTTTCATGTACTCAATTTCTTCATCTGCTATTTTTATATAATCAGCCATAGTCACGGGAGAACGCTTGCCATTTTCTTCAATAGATTTAGCTTTAGCCAGATAATGATCCCATCTTATTTGTTTTAGTCGCTCATATTTTTGCTTGTCTTCTTGAATTTTTTTATAGGTGCTTACTCTTGTTTTAAATTCGCGGTCTAAAATTTTGTCTGTGTGTTCCTGTCTTCTTTTACGGACATCTTCGGTGAGCATCGCCGTAACTTTTGATTCTTTAGGAGTTATACGAGCCAGAGTATGATGTGTTGACAGCTTGTTAAAAGCTGTAACTCTTTTTTTCTTTTCAAGTTTGGATGATGACCCGTTTTGACCCTTGTTTTGTTTATTAAAAATAGGCGGCGGCCCATCACCTTCAACAGGTGCCTGAGAACCCGAAGGGCGATTAAATAACTCAATAGCTTCGGCCTTCATAAACCCTTGCGTCACCAAAATGCCAAAAAAGCCGCAACACATTACAAAAACCACTACTGAAACAAACAAACGCCGCATCTAAAAACCCTGATCAAATGCAAAAATATATGCCTGATCCACTATAACAATAAAACCCATCTAAATGCAAAATACTTATGCATCACAGCGTTTCCGATACGAAGAAAAATACTGGTGAAATTTAAGAACTTATTAATGAATTAAGGGGAATATAGCTATTGTATTATGTAAACAACAACTGCGTGACGGAGATCAGTATGCTTTTGGATATTCACAAACTTCTTGAAGAGATCGAGATAAAAGATCCCGTTTATCCGGGAAAAAGAAGTATCAAACCCTGTAAGCAAACAGGTGAGTTCAAGAGCCATTGTGTCGTTATGGATTGGCATAATCCGGATACACTTTTTATGGAAGTCAAAGCAGGCCTTAGCGGAAAAGCTATTGATAACAAGGATTTGAAGAAATATCCGGTCTGCCTGCAAATGCCAACTTACGTCAAAATCGAGATCGTTAATGATAATGACGATAAAAAAGAAGACGAAGAAGGAAAAGGTAAGAAAGGCAAAAGTGACAGTAGCAGTGGTGGAGGCAAGAAACTGGCCAAAAAGAAACTGAAAGATATTGTCAAAATTGCCCAACGATTCGGAGAGGAAGCTGAAGGCAAGATCCCTTCCGCCGGAAAAATAGTCGAAATGATGGTGATGGGTATGAAAGTTGCCGAGGATGCATTTAGTTCCGTTTTTAACGAGATCGTTAAACAAATCAAAGCGTCCCACATTGCAGCGACCGAGTTACTCGCCAAAGCCGGAGATATTGTAACACGTGTGCAACCGCCAAGCTTTTTGAAACCTAAGGGTGATGAAACCGTAAAATATAATTACGACCGCGAAAAGAACGCAAATATAGGGTTCCGCCCAAAAATGTAAATTACACATCATAGCTATTTCAACGAGGAATTCTCTTGCCCCTCACACCTGCTCGCGATAAGGATAAACAGGCAAAACTTATGGCATAATCAGGTACAGCTATGCACGAGGATGATGATCAAAAAAATGAAGGCGATAAGGATGATAAAAATATCATCCATTTCCCTTCGAGTAGAGAACGAAAAAAACAAAAAACGTTTTTAAATAAAGCCCGTTCAAAGAGATCACGGGAAGATCAGGATAGAGAAAAGCTGGAAGCCCGGTACCGCGCTGAATATGCTAAGCAGCGCAGTCAGATGGCCCGTCAGAGCGCAGGCGGGAAAGAGCCTTTCATAAACTGGGAAAAAGTACCAATTTTTGTACGCTATTTTGCAGGGCTCATTCTAGCGGTTCACATTCTTATTTATTTCTTTGTAAAGCCAGAGGACATGACCGTTTTTCTTTATAAATTTGGCTTTGTTCCCGGTTATTATACGGGCGTTCTTGAATGGTCTAATTTTGCCCTTATTGGCCCCTTTACCAGCATAATTTTGCACACTGGCTGGATACACTTGATTGCAAACCTCCTGATGTTTGTTATTCTTGGTTCCCTATTTGAGCAAAATTACGGTTTCAAATATACTTTTGCCCTGTTTCTGGCCAGCGCATTATGTGGTCACTTATTTTGCCTTGTATACAGCCCCTTTTCTACGGCGACGGTTGTTGGTGCCTCAAGCGGCATTAGCGGCCTTTTTGGTGCTGTTCTTATCATTATCGATCAAAGAAGAAGAGAAATGGGCGGATATGAAGGTCAGTGGCTTATTCCCGTCATTTTGATCTGGATTTGCCTGATTATAGGCAGAGGGCTTCTTTCACCTGATATTGCATGGCAAGGGCATTTGGGTGGATTTCTGGGGGGCTTACTTTTATTTCATCTTTGGCAAAAAGGTAAATTACGGTTTTAAGCTCTTTTGTTTTTTGATTCCAACAGCAAGGAATCTGCACTTGGCTTTGGAACAAAGTCATTTGAAATCACAGTTTTTCCCTGAGGAAAATCCCATATAATCGTGTTGAAGAGCCCTCTATCTGAAATCGGTGACCACTGCCCGTAAATACGGCCCGTTTCACTACATATCCAGACGCGTTCACTAGGTGCATCAGCGGCCTTGCTCAGCCATTCACGCACAGCCTCGTCATTTTGTGTCGTGCGGTCTTCAAGCTTTGCCCATAGTTTATACAAATTCACATTCGGACGGATGGATTCTGCCTGCTCCAGATGTCTTCTGGCTTCCCCCCATAGTCCGGCTTCCATTGACGCCCTTGCGGCAGCCTGCAGGCCTTCAACACTTTTCGGATTTAATTCCAGAAGCTTTTCAAACCAGCGCATACGGGCCATAGCTTCATCACCTTCTTTGCCCGCAGGCACAGCCATGCCCCAAAGCGTTACAAGATCCGGATGCGGTGTAATCTTCCAGACTTCTTCAATAATCGAAAGTGCAGCCTTGCGTTTTCCGCGATCAAGATACATTCCTGCCAGTCTCGTTACCGTTGGAATAAATCTGGGATCAACCTTATAAGCTTTCTGGAGCAGCCGGAATAAGTTTGTCTCATTACCTGAACGTCCGGCCTCGTCAGCTTGTGCCAGAATCATAGCCACGCGGTCACTATTGGCTTTATTAACAGAGATTGCACCATTCTTTTCTGCTGTATAAAGCACCTTAACCGCAGAATCCCAGTTACGGAGCCTAACTTCCAATCCGTAGACCACCTGTAAAAGCCAGTCCTGAGTCGGGTTTTGTTTCAGCGCTTCATGACCAATTTCTCTGGCGCCCTCATAATCCCCTGCATCCAGAGCTGATTGCAGCAAGCCCTTAAGTCCTAAAAACGAGACCTCTTTTTGCGAAATCAGATGCGCAAATTTTGTCGCCGCATCATGTTCGCGCCCATCAAGACGCGCAGCCTGCGCAGATAACAGCAAACTCAATGGCTCTTCCTCACCTAAAAACCTATTCGCCCGAATAGATTGGTAATTAGCGCTTTTCTTATCACCGGAGGCTACTGCGCATATCCCCAATGTCAAAGCTTTAAGGCCCTTATCCTTATCTTTGATATCGTTGTAACGTTGTATGTTCTTTGGCAAGTCCAGTACATATTTTATCGTACTGAAGATAAAAATCCCTAACACCACCACAGTCATAAGGGAAAGAATGAAAAACCCGACATGGAAAGTCAGCTTATATTGCATCCAGTCAATAATAATTGTTCCCGGGCGCTCGGCCACCCAGAGTACAATCGCCACAACGATAGAAATTTTAGCCAGAGTCCATAATGCACGTATCATTATTTTTTATTTCCCAAAAAAATCTTTGTTGATTGCAGTTTTCGTCCAGCTAAAGTTAATGTTTGTATCTATCGACTCGGTCTTTTCCTAAAAGATTTGCTCCCCCTAGATATCCGCTCCCGGAATTCATATTAATCATATCCTCAATGATGCTTATAGCCTCCCTTGATCCTATGAAGCCTTCTGCTTTACCGATCCATTCCTTTAGCGGCGCAAGCTCATTCGCTGTAAGACTGCTTTTTAGCACGTCCAGGGCCCCCTCTACATTCCCCTGCTCTATTTGTTTTTGTGCCTTGCTAACCACGGCTTGTGTATCTGTGCCCGTGATAAGCTCGCCGTCTTTTTCAATGGCCAGCAGGTTATTCATACGAGCCTGAGCCTTCTCCAGTAAGGAAACGTCCTCTCCCTTAAGTGATGATTCAATGACATCACCTGCTAAAGAGCGAAACTCGTTTGAAAGTCCATCAGGAGTCAGAATACCCTCTTTAGCATGAGGTGCCAACTTCTCCAAAGAGGTTCGCAGTTCGATATTATCGTCCGATACCATATTCATAAGAAGCCCGAGATCATCATCAAACGGCTTTGATTCGCGGTTCAAACTACTGCGCATTTGTGTCATTGCCAAAAGCATGGCCGCAGCCTGTAAATCGTTTTGGGGTACATTTTCAAATGTCTGTCCAAGTGATGCGCTTTGGCTGCGTGCCTGATCCAGATAGGCATTAATTTGCTCGCCGCTAATATTATTAGCACCAAATGCTGCGTAAATCGAATTCAGATCTAATACGGACTGATCCAGAACTTGCTGCCCCATAACATTATTGGCCATCTCACTTATACGTTCCATGAATCCTGAAACCGAGGTAGATTTTTTCATTTCAGAGACATAAGATTCAAGCTCATTTACACGCTCTTGAATAGCCCCTGTATTTCCTTCAATAAAATCTCCAGAAACTTTCTGGGCGCTCTTAATTGCCGGTGCTACAGCTTGTCCGGCTTGTGCCACTTGCTTTTTCAAGTCATCCAACTGCTTTGACCAGTCACGTGGCACCAACCCTTTAAAAGAGGATTGGTCCTCTTTGACTTTATTAACTTCCCCTTCCAGCGATGTAATGCGCTGGTCTTGATGATCTACCTGTTCTATTTTAGGCATAAGGATCATTACAATAGCTCCCAAAACAACGGCGAATGTGACCACTGCACTTTTTGTTACAGCCCGTTTTTCAGTTTCTATGGCAAGTTGAGCAAAGTTTTCTGTGTTGCGGTCTTCGGTATGAGATCTGCTGGACAAGTTAAGTTCAGTGTAGGATGGCTTTTCCTCGGCAGTCTCTACAACTTCTTCTTTTACGTCCTCCTTTGAATCCTCTTCTTTGTAAGAGGCCTCCTCCTCATTGCCTTCAAGGTCTGAGTCAAGGTCTAGGGGCTCGGGCTCGGGCTCGGGCTCGGGTTCACGATCAAACTCAAATTCAGAATCAACTTCAGTCTCAGCATCGGCCATTTCCTCAGATTCCTGCTCCTGAAATTGAATCACCTGCGCCTCTTCTACGTCACTCGTGCTTTCATTAGCCGGAGGAGCCAAGCCTTCTATGAGTCCGGACAGATCAATGTTATTCTCTTGCGCGGAACTGATAATGTTGCTTTTACGATTTGCCGGTATAACGCCGCGTTTCTTCCATCCTTGAATTGTCGTTACAGCCACATCAATTTTCGAAGCCATTGGCCTGATACCACCAAAACGTTCGATAATCTCTTCTGCATTCTCAAGAGGTTGGTTTCCTGATTTCACCATCTTTTTGTCCTTTAAAGCCTTTCACCAGTTTTAAATCAGATTAATACAATGCCCTTTTGTACTGCATTATTCAAGCCTTACGACAAATTGACCAGAGCCTCTATCATACTGTCTTCATCCGGTGTACGCGATACGTAAACTCTGTCCTTGAAATAACCACTCAGGGATTCTAGCACGGCATGACTGATGCACAAAGCTTTTGTCGTGCCTAAAGTTATCTTTTGAGATTCAATTAGTTCTATAAAACTTCCGGCACTTCTGGCCGAGAAAAAGGTTATAATGTCTATTTTCGAGGCTTTAAGATCACGGAGTATTTCCTCTGGTAACTTGCTAGATTTAATAGCTTCATAAACAATATGTTCTGTAATTTTGATTCCTAAATTACCAAGTTCTTCCTTAAGACCAAAAGAAATATCCATGCCCCTGAGATATAATATAGACCTAAAGTTATCCTTACCGGCCGCCATATATTCGCATAAAGCCTGCACATTTTTTGCGACGTGGTGAATATTGCTAAACCCTGCTTCTTTTGCTTTCAGGGCCGTCTTTTGACCAACGCATAAAACGGGGGTAGAAAAATCAAAAAACGACTGTTTTCCAATTGATGAAGCCGCATTTGCACTGGTAAAAATCAAAGCATCATATTTACAATCTTGTATTGATACATCCCTATATTCAATCTGTAAAACAGGGGCGATCAGGCACTCATATTCACGGCCTTCTTTTTCAACCCTTCTTTTAAAGGCCTCTGCTTGCTCTTTCGGCCGCGTAATCAATATTCTGGTTTTGCCGCTCATAAAATGCCGTCCGGTATTTTATGTCTTACCCTCTTGGCAACTGCTTTTCCAAGCTTTTCAGCGGAATCTATATTGAGAAATTCATCCCTATCCTCTTCATCAAGTCTGAATTTTCCATCTTCGGATACCACCGAAACTCGCAGAAACAGCTTATTTCCCTCCTTGCAGGCATAAACCCCGATCGGTGTATGACATGATCCATCCAATTCTCGAAGCACGGCCCTCTCGGCAGCAACACAAAGATACGTTTCAGCGCAAAGAAATTGGCTAAAAAAGGATAAATTATTCTTGTCACTGCTTCGGATTTCAATACCCACCGCCCCTTGACCAACAGCAGGAAAAAATTCTTTCACGGGAATAATTGAGGTTATTTGATTCGCCAGTCCCAGACGATTTAGTCCTGCACAAGCCAGAAACGTTGCATCAACCTGCCCTGCTTTCATCTTATCGATGCGGGTCTGGACATTACCCCTAAAAGGTACAATTTCAAGATCAGGACGTATAGACCTTAAGAATGCCGAGCGCCTTACACTTGACGTTCCCACGACGGCGCCTTGCGGTAAGTCAGAAATAGAATTTGCCTTAAAGGATAAAAAAGCATCCCTGACATCTTCTCTGGGCAGCATAAAGGGGATTTCAAGCCCATAGGGCTGCCTCGTCTCCATATCCTTCATAGAATGCACGGCAATATCTATTGTTCCTTCTAACAAAGCCTGCTCAATTTCTTTAGCAAATTGCCCCTTGCCGCCCTCTTCTTCTTTAAGACGGGTTTCACCATGCTCGGGCTTCCAGTCGCCGGAAGTTGTAATTTTGATAATCCTGACCTCTATTCCAGGCTTTACCTTCAAAATAGCATCACGCACCATATTGGCCTGCACCAGTGCCAAAGGTGACCCCCTTGTTCCCAGACGGATTAACGTATCCAAATTCTTATTTTCCAGTTTGACAGTCATGTTATACAACGATACCTATAGCTTATGATTATACTTGGCATTGAAACCAGCTGTGACGAGACGGCTGCTGCTGTCGTCAACGATAAAAGAGAAATACTCTCTAATGTCGTACTTAGTCAACTCAAAGAACATGAAGTTTATGGCGGCGTCGTTCCTGAAATTGCTGCGCGCGCCCATATGGAGCATCTGGACAGCATTATCAAAGCCGCCCTTTCCGATGCTAAACTCACGATAGGAGAGCTAGACGGCGTTGCCGCTACATGCGGGCCGGGGCTGATTGGCGGCCTGATGATTGGAATGATGAGCGCCAAGGCCATTGCCTCCTCGCAAGGCATTCCTTTTCTGGCGGTCAATCATCTTGAAGGACATGCCTTGACGGCACGCTTAACGGATAACATTAAATTTCCTTATCTTATGTTGCTAGTCTCCGGAGGGCATACACAGATATTAGTTGCCGAAGATGTAGGCGTTTATAAACGTTGGGGGACTACGCTCGACGACGCTGCGGGGGAGTGCTTTGATAAATCTGCCAAGCTGATGGGGATTCCCTATCCGGGCGGCCCGAATCTTGAAAAGATAGCCAAAAACGTTGAAAATCCAGTTGCTGCGCTCAACAAATACCCACTACCAAAGCCTATGACCCAGCACAAAAACTGCGATTTTTCCTTCTCCGGCCTAAAAACAGCCGTCAGAAATCACGTAGAAAAACTCCCCGAAGGGGATTTAGATCCGAAGGATATCGCCGATCTGGCCTTTGCATTTCAAGACACTGCAGCAGATGTTTTGGCTGATCGCTGTGAACACGGAATTAAACGATTCCTTGAGGAATACAAATCACGATCCCCCACTCTGGTGGTATGCGGCGGCGTGTCAGCGAATCAGACAATTCAGTTAAAACTGGATAAGCTTGCACAGACGTACAGCATGAAACTCTGCGCCCCGCCTTTGGAATTGAGCGGAGATAATGGCGCCATGATCGCATGGGCAGGGCTTGAACATTTAAGGCTGGGATATACAAGCGCCCTTGATTTTAAAGCCAGACCGCGCTGGCCTCTTGACGGAACAGCAGAACCGCGCCATGGTGCCGGAGTTAAAGCTTAAAGAGCATAAAGGCCTAAAGAATGGAAGAGATTTCAAAAATCAGCGTTATTGGAGCAGGAGCATGGGGCACAGCTCTGGCGCAAGTCTGCAGTCAAGATAATCGTGATATAACCATTTGGTGCCGCGAAGAAAGACTGGCTGAGGAAATAAACACCCTACACAGCAATAAGCTTTATTTAGGTGACATTTCTTTGAACCCGTCAATTAATGCCACCAGCAGCCTTGAAATCGCTTTAAAGGCACAAATATTATTGATTGTTACCCCTGCTCAGGCGACGAGAAATATTCTTGAGCAAATGAAGCCTCTAATTCGACCAGATCACCTCTTGGTCTTATGCTCCAAGGGTGTTGAGGTAAGCTCTGAAAAGCTGATGAGCCAAGTGGTACAGGATATTCTCCCTAATACAAAACTGGCTATTCTCTCCGGCCCCAATTTCGCTAAGGAAATAGCACAAGGAAAGCCAGCAGCAACGACACTGGCCTGCGAGGATAAGAAAGTCGGCAAAACCATACAAAACCTAATTGCTACGCCTTATTTTAGGCCCTATTTAACAGATGACATCATCGGAGCGCAAATTGCAGGCGCTTTTAAGAACGTTATTGCCATTGCCTGCGGCATAGCACACGGCCTAAACCTTGGTGAGAGTGCAAGAGCAAGTCTTGTGACTAGGGGTCTGGCTGAAATTAGCCGATTAGGCGTCTCGATGGGGGCAAGAGCCGAAACATTTATGGGGCTATGTGGCGTTGGTGATTTGATGCTGACCTGCTCTTCCGAACAATCAAGAAATTTCTCACTCGGGCTTTTATTGGCACAAGGGCAAAGCCTTGAATCTATAATGAAAAGGAGCGGATCATCCCTGTCCGAAGGTGTACACACCGCCCTCACAGCGCTTAATCTGGCAGAAAAGCACAGGATTGAAATGCCGATTTCCATGGCTGTGTATAATTGCCTGCATGGTGACCTGTCACTTGACGAAGCGATGAAAGAAATGTTGAATCGCAAGATTAAGGAAGAATTAGACTTTTGAGGAATGCCATGACAGCCATTTACAAACCGTCAGAGGAAACTCTGGAAGGCGCACAAATTTCCAAAGGCGACTATAATCGTCTATACGAGAAATCTATAAATGAACCGGATATTTTCTGGAAAGAAATGGCGCAGCGCCTTAGCTGGTATAAAGAACCGACCAAGATAAAGAATACGAGCTTCAACTCTCCTGTATCAATTAAATGGTATGAAGATGGAGTGCTCAATGCCTGCTATAACTGCGTGGACAGACATTTACCCAAGAAAGAAAATTCTACAGCCCTGATTTTTGAAGGCAATGATCCGAATGAAAATTTCAAGGTGAGTTATGGCGAACTTAAGAACTATGTATGCCAGCTTGCCAATGCCTTGAAATCTAAGGGTGTTAAAAAAGGCAGCCGCGTGATTATTTATATGCCCATGGTCTGCGAAGCCGTCTATGCCATGCTGGCCTGTGCGAGAATCGGTGCGGTCCACTCGGTTGTGTTTGGTGGATTTTCACCCAATGCCTTAAAGGATCGAATCCTTGATTGCGGTGCAAATGTAGTTATTACAGCCGATGAAGCTTATCGCGGCGGCAAGACAATTCCCCTTAAAGCCAATACGGATGAAGCCCTTAAGAGTTGTATCAATGTACATACTGTGCTTGTCCTCAAGCGTACCGGCGGCGAGATTGACTGGAACGAATCGCGTGATGTCTGGTGGCACGAACTTGTCGATATTCAGGATACGCAGTGTCCTTGCGAGGAAATGAACGCCGAAGACCCGCTTTTTATTTTGTACACGTCCGGCTCGACCGGAAAGCCCAAAGGCGTGCTCCATACGACAGGCGGATATATGGTTTTTGTAGGCCTTACCCATGAATATGTCTTTGACTATCGCCCGGGTGATGTTTATTGGTGCACAGCCGATGTTGGCTGGGTCACGGGGCATTCCTATATCGTCTATGGGCCGCTGGCTAATGCGGCGATTTCGGTCGTATTTGAAGGCGTACCGAATTATCCTGATGCTTCACGTTTTTGGCAAGTCGTGGACAAACATAAAGTCAATATTTTCTACACCGCCCCGACAGCTATACGGGCGCTTTTACGGGAGGGCAATGAGTTTGTCACATCGACCAGCCGAAAGTCCTTACGGGTATTGGGCAGCGTGGGTGAGCCTATCAATGTCGAGGCATGGGAATGGTATTACAATGTCGTCGGTGACAAGCGTTGCCCGATCATCGATACGTGGTGGCAGACCGAAACGGGCGGGCATATCATCACCCCCTTGGTGAGCTTTGATCTTATACCTGGCTGGGCGCAAAAGCCCTTCTTTGGCATTAAGCTTGCGATTATGGACGGTCAAGGGCAAGAGATACAGGGAGAAGCTGAAGGAGCTTTATGTATTGCCGATTCGTGGCCCGGGCAAATGCGCGGCGTTTATAATAATCCAGATCGTTTTGAAAAAACGTATTTTGCTGATTATCCAGGTTATTACTTTACGGGAGACGGTGCGCATCGTGACAAGGACGGGAATTACCGGATTACGGGAAGAATGGATGATGTTTTGAATGTGTCGGGGCACCGCATGGGCACTGCCGAGATCGAAGATGCGATCAACCAGCATCCAGAAATCGCGGAAAGCGCTGTTGTTGGCTTTGCGCATGATATTAAAGGGCAAGGTATTTTCGCCTATGTCACGCCGCGGCAAAGCTGTGATAAACCTGAGTCTAACCTAAAACCGGAGATTATACAGCAAGTGCGCAAGATAATCGGGCCTATTGCCACACCCGATATTGTGCTTTTTGCCCCTGCCCTGCCGAAAACGAGATCGGGGAAAATTATGCGGCGGATCTTACGCAAAATAGCCACCAAAGAGTTCAATGATTTAGGGGATACGTCGACACTGGCCGACCCATCTGTTGTTGATGATCTGATTGAGAAACGAAAAGCCGGTTTATAAGAAAGGGACTTGAAATCATGAGCGAAGACTTACCAAAAATAGCTGCCAAAGAATCGGTCTGCGTGGATTTAGAAGAAGGCAAGGATTATTGGTTTTGCACGTGCGGCTTGTCCGGCAATCAACCCTTTTGCGATGGGTCGCATAAGGATACAGGCTTTAAGTCCCTGAAATTCACAGCGGAGAAAACAGGGAAAGCATGGCTATGCCAGTGTAAGCGCTCAGGCAAGCAGCCTTTTTGTGACGGAACGCATTCCAAGATATAGCCAAAACATACTGTAACGTATTGATTTTTATCAATTTAGTCTCTCTGTTCATTTTGTTTGTAATTTTTATCCTTTTCCTGTTTGTATAGTTTGTTTTCGCGTTTTAAAAAATTCCCGTCCATGGCTTTAATAGTTTGTTCCGGAATTTTCATTTTCGCTTTTTTCATTTTATCATGCTTTTTCAATAGCTTAATAAAAATCACCTTTAAAAGACTTTCGTCACCCCCGCGATGAGCGTAGCGAATTAAAACAGCGGGGGTCCAGTAAGGAGTGCAGGCTTTGCCTGCACTCGTTTTTGCTCTGGATTCCCGATCAGCGCTTGGCTGCGCCGCGCTTGTCGGGAATGACGTCTGTGGGGTTTGCTGTGTGGATAACATAAACATGCGGGGATTATAGGATAATATTCCTGTTTTGTCAAGGTGATGGTTATAGCCCCTCATGATTTTTATTTTGATAGGTGGCCGCTCCGGTTAGAGCTTTGACTTCGAGTAAGAGGCAACACCCCATAGGAACGGCCCGGAGCAGGCATCTCGGCTATTGCCTTAGCCTCTTCAAGTTCCTTTGAAGTATAAAGGTGCTTATGCCATTGATCCCCACTAGGCTCAAGCGGTTTCTTGTTAGCGATATCATGTAATATCTCTTTAAACAAGTTCACAGAAAAATAAGCAGATTTTTGTTTTAAGCTCTCTTCCGTTTCACCCTGTTTAATGGGAAAGACATCCACTTTTATGATATCGCCGTAGTCAATACGCTCATTCATATGATGGCAGGTCACGCCAAATGTATGATCCATGTTTTGAAGCGCCCACCAATAGCCCCCTATTCCCCGATATTTCGGTGGTGCCGGATGGAAATTAAGTGCACCCTCTTTGGCCTGTTCTATCACAGATAAGGGGATGATAAGATCAGATTTAAATGAGAGTATCCATTGCCCACACCAATTATCCAGATCAGGCTTGGGCATCCCATGTGACCAGAATATAGGCGTGGCCTCGGGGAAGATTTCTCTTACAGCTTCGAAACCAATTTCTCCCCAAGATGAGTCCTCTGTAATGTAAAGAACATCACAGGGAGCTATTTTGTTTATTACGTCATTAGATTGACTCATTATTGGCCTCCAATGTTTACAGGCTGAGCCTTATCCCAGAGAACTTTAAATTGCTTGCGATAGGCTTTTGTCATTGCAGGGGAATTAATGAGAGTAATCTGCGGTCCAGGCTTTACTTCAAAATCCATTATCGCGAAGGTGTCACCATATATATAAAAAGGCACGTCATGAAATATATCTTTAGAAATCCATCTATATTCATTATATTCAGAGGCACAAAAATTCGTGTCGCCTTCACAGATAATAGAGAGAACCTCAAGATCACCGCGCTTTTTTAAGACTTCTGTCATGCGCGCCAGATAATCTTGTGAAAATTCAGGTGTTATCGTATCGATGAATTTTGTTTCATCAATACCGATCATCACAATGGTTCCGCCATTTAAGCTTGCATGCTCATGGACACCATTAAAAAACCTCTGTAGCCCCTCACGTCCTATAAGAGTTACGATTTGTTCCTTGGGTTTCTCTTCAACGCCATTATAGGGTGTGAAGCGCAGGCCACCTTCATCAAATAGCTTGACCAATTTTTGCATGTTATCTTCACGCATTAATTTTGTGCCTGATTCATAATCCCTTATTGGGTTAATGCTTAAACCCACAGCATCGGCAAGCTCTTGCTGCGACATGTTCAGGTGGTGTCGTGCATTCTTCACTTGAATTGACGATAAATACATTTCTTGTCCCTAAGATTATGCAAATTATATACAATGATTTTATAAAAAAATCAACAATAAGCAGTTAATATATATTCAGCAACATATTTTAAAATACATAATTTATGTATTAATGTATATTGATAATAGCATAAGAATATTAAATAAATGTTTTAGAATTTTTTTTATATGTTTTCCTTGACAGTCGTTAGAGTTGATGTGTATAGATTGTTCTCACGAATAAGATTATGGGTACAAAATTACAATATGTATCGTGATTGTTAACTTCTTATAATAGGGGAAGGAAGATGGAACAAGTATTGGAAAAAAAGTCATATCTTATGACGGAAATGGATTTGCAGCGATTGCGATCCTTTGAGGATGCTCTCGTCTCCAGCATTCATGCTGCTGAGGAAACGTTGGAGACGGCGAAGAACAGACACCAGGTCTTTTCCAAAATACTGCAAAAAATCGAAGAACAAGATAACTGAATTCAGGTATTCTCCTCCCACTTTAATACCTGAGCCGCTCCGGCCATCCTTTATCCCACACACACACACAGGGCCGGAGCGGTATCCTTTTTGTTTCATGGCCTTTCAAGCTATTAACCCTGAGAATATTCCTCACCTGTCAAGATAAGCCTTATAGCCCCTGAGCTTTCAGATATTCGAGGGCGTGATCCTGGTCCTTGAGATACCCTTCCCAGAAAGCCAGAGAATTGACCATGATTTCCTCTTCATGGGCTTCACGGTTTGGGTTAGCGCCAAGCTTGCCGCGTGTGCCGTTATAAATCATATGATCCCCCTCTTCCAGCACATGGAGATATTTCTCCGGATGGCTACTGTGTTCGTGGACCACGAGCCGGTGCGTATAGTCAAACCCCTCTAGCGGTGAATCATCCTGTGTGCCCGTCATGTGCAATAAGGGAATTGATATCGGGCCATAAACAAGCTCTGGCGCTTCATCTGTGATATGGCCAATGGGAACGGGGCTATAGAGGATTCCGGCTTTGATGCGCTCATCCCTGAAATCGCTTAAATCATCCTTTTCCCTGGGAAAGCGCATTCCTGCCATAACTTGTGTGGTCATTGCGCCAAAAGAATGACCGGACATGCCGATATTCCCCAGATCCATGATTTGCTCTATTTCCGGATTTTCTTTGGCCCAGATCGGCAATTGATCCAGCACAAAGGGCACATCATACATGCGATTTAATGTCGTCTCTCGGCTGATTTTAACTTTCCGCAGAATATCCCAAGGGTGCCCTTCTTTGCCCTCCCACAGGCTGCTATCCGTGCCGAGATGCGTCATATGAACAATCACATAGCCATGCGCGGCAATATAGCGGGAGATAAAAGAGGCTCCGTCGCGATTGCCGCCAAAACCATGAGACCATAAGATGACAGGGGCTTTGATATCCTGATCATAATCAGACGGGTAATAGATTTTATAGGGAACAAACCGATTCTCTCTTCTGGAGTCTATAAACTCCCCGCGTTTGAGTAAAACCTTGTATGGCTCACGGGATAAAACGCTTTGAGGTGTCCAAATCATGGGTTACTTTTTGCGGAAATTATCAAGAGATATAACTTCACCGGTCTTATCACCCTTTGAAGATTTTCCGCCACCCCCGCCATCATCGGGACCGTCGTCATCGTCAAGCTCATTGAGTAAAGCCTCTTCTTCGGGGCTGTCTTCTTCCAGAGGCTGGAATTGCAGGGCAAAATTAACAGACGGATCTGCGAAAATGCTGATTGCCGCCAAAGGAATTATAAGTTTTTCTGGAATATTATTGAATGAAAGAGATACTTCGAGACATTCATTTTTAATGGCCAGATCTGAAAACTGGTATTGAAGCACAATAGTCATTTCCCCCGGATAACGATCTTTAAGGTATTCGGGGATTTTTACGCCCGGATAATCCGTGATAAAAGTAATATAAAAATGGTGGTCCCCTAAGAGGCCATGTTCCATAACCTCTTCGACAGAACTCCGCACAACACCGCGAAGTGCCTTTTCGACCATTTTATCATATCTTAGAAACTCGTCTTCATTCATCATTTGTTAGTTTTCGCAAATAACCGTGCCCGAAATCAAGCGCGGAAAAAATGTTTCTTATATTTATACATTCAAAAAAAATATTAAAGGCTAAATTTTGCTGATTGGCGGTTTTGAGTGCTGCCATTCCTGCCATGATTCAGACTGTGTTACATGCTGGATAAATAAGGGTATAATCATAACAATATAAGCCAGCAATACAGGCCATAAGAGATTGTGAAGTTTTTTGCTCGCGAGTTCCGCGTCCGTATTTTTATTCTTATAATAAAAATACGCCCATATAATAGGCACATTCCAAACCAGCCCCGTTACAAAAGGAGGCACGATCATTAATTCGTCTACTCTGTGCGTTCCCAGCCCTGAAACAAGCAATATTCCTATGGACCAATAAAAAACGATTGAAAAACCCCACCCGCCAAGGCTCATCAAAACAACCATGACCATAGATTTAAAAGATTTCCATAGGCCTACAAAGATATTTTTCTTATTCCTGATGCAATGAAATGCAAAGCCAATCAGGATCACCGTCATAGCGACTATTTCCCCAATAATATTGGCATCAACTTGGTAAAACATAGAGTCATGCATAGTTACAAACACCGAGAAAATCATAATAGCTACAAAATTAAGTAGCTGCGCCTTCCAGATTGTGAAACGCAAGGATTTTCCCTCTCCTTCTTCAAAACCGGCAGAAAAAATCCAGCCAATTGCAGCAATAATAAATGTCATAGCGCTCATGGCGCAAAAAATAATCAATAATGGCGGCGTATCATTTATATCGGTCATGACTTAAAACCTTAATTTCAAATGCTGTTTGCGTACCCCGTTAAAATGCCGGTTTCTGTTGCTAGGTACCGGCAGACCCCACTTAACCAACGTTAATTAATCAAGAATCAATTGTAGCGTCGCTACTGCTAAAATTAAGCAGCGATACGACCTTCACCTTCAACAACAGAGTTGTCGTTAGCGGCTACGAACGCAAAGTTATCGTTTGCATTTATGAATTTAGCCCGATAACGGCGGATACAATGCCGGATACCGCAAGAATGCCTTTACTGCGCGTGTCGATCCTATTTCGGCCCCGCCGCATGAGACAAATATCTTATTTCCGTCTCAAGTGGTGGAGCCGCCGGGTACCGCCCCCGGGTCCACAACGTTTATTCCGCACCAACGTTTAGTATCATAGTTGGCAAGCCAACATATCCATTATAAGAGATTTTACAAAAAATTCAAACAATCTTCTTGGTTTACGCCTATTCTTCTTCGGATTTTGCCGTCCAGCCTTCTATTAAAACACCGTGCTCATTATTTGCACTTTCAACACGCCCTAGATGAACATCAATCGTGATTTCCTTATTAATCACCTTAGTGCCCCCCCCTTTTGAATAACCCTCCATTCCAATAGGCACAAGGGAAACCAAGACTTTTGCTCGATATAACCATCTATACCTGTCCGCTATAGGACCTTGGTTCAATAAAATCGGAACATCCTTCACAATACTGCGAACATTGTAAGCCCCACTTTTTAGACTACTGACGATTTTATGCTCCTGCAAAAAGCCGACATATTCCTTCAATCCCTTTTTATCAAAGGATCTGGCTTTCTTCTCATAATCTTCCTTATAAGACTTTGAATCGTAAGATATAAGGTCTGACATTTCGGATTCAACCCATTTGGCGATATCTTCATTCAACCTGTGACGCACATGCAATGGTGATGAGTTTCCAGCCATTCTGTCTTCGATTGATGCCCCTTCAAGAATTGCATCCTGATCGGCGAAGGGCGCTTTGAGTGTTTCCGCAGGATTAGGACCTTGATTGCGCAGAGAAGGAAAAAAGAACTCCCACCAACTACTTTCTGCATATGCGGCACTTACATGTGAAAAAGTAAATATGGTGCTCAGAGCGCCAAAAAGAATAAAAGTTTTCAACTTCATGTAAAACCTGCCTTTTATTACAACCTTATCCGCTTATTCGTGAATCACTTTAAAGGCCCATACTAGCATACGTCATTATCACTATTGAAATATTTTAATACTATTTCAAATAATTCCTTTTGCTTTCCTTGCGTGGCAAAGCGGTGATCAGTGCCTTTAATATGAACCAGAGAAAACGGGCCCGAAAAAGCCCTGTCGTAGTTTTCCGGTGATGTGTGCGGGCTGGCAAGGAAAATACTTTGCTCCGGAATTACCATCTGCACGGGAATTTTACAGTTTCCGGCAAGCTCAAGGCATTTTGCATCGGGATATTCGGCTATTTCCCTGACCATGTCTTCACCCAGAACAAAAACCGCCCCGTAATTCAGTTGATATTGCTTGTATTCCGGCATGTAATGCAAATAATCACCGGTAGACCAAAAATGCGTCACATCAAAAGCCGGATCCCAAAAGCTTATAGCCTTGATACCCCCAATATCATCAGAACATAAAATCAACACCGCCAAAGCACTAAGGCTATGCGCCGTGATATAAATCTCCCTGTACATATCCCTGAAATGCTCCAGCACGGCCCTTATATCCCGCACATGGGTTGAAAGTGTCGAGTTTGCAAGGTTCCTTGAATCATCAACTCTGGCATACAGGCTAATTCGGCAATGATCAAAACCATGCTGCGTAAAAAAATCGGCAGACATGACCTCTAACATATGATCCATATTATGGGTCATGCCATGAAGATGGATAATCAACTTATCGGATCCGGTTTCCCTGATGCGTCCATATATGCCGTTTTGATCCGGCCCTTGTATCCGGAGTATTTTCTCGCTCATGGAAAACCTGCCCTATCTTTTTTCATTGCATTTATTTATAACATCCTTACACCTCGTAATGAATAGAAAACGGATATTCCTGTTTATGGAAGAACATAATACTCTCGGGCAAAGACTTAAGCGTTATAGTCAGGTTTCAGGCACAATGGTCGGACTTGCCGGAAAGCTTGCCGGAGAGCGTTATCTCGGCATTAAGATCGAGCGTCAGAATCATGCCGAAAAATTGGCCAAGGCTCTGGGAAATCTCAAAGGGCCGCTCATGAAAATTGGCCAGATACTTTCTACTATCCCCGAAGCCCTTCCAACCGAATATACAAATACATTTCAAGAACTTCAATCCAATGCACCCCCTATGGGATGGCCATTTGTGCGCCGCAGGATGAAGAGTGAATTAGGACCGGACTGGCAAAACAAATTCAAATCCTTTGAACAAGAAGCCGCAGCAGCAGCAAGTCTTGGACAAGTACATAAGGCCGTATCACTTGATGGGCGCGATCTGGCCTGCAAGCTTCAATATCCGGATATGGGATCGGCTATAGATGCCGATTTGAAGCAGCTTAAAATTATCTTTTCGATCTATGAGAAATACGACAAGGCCATTAAAACCGGACAAATTTACTCGGAGCTTTCCGAACGCCTGCGAGAAGAGCTGGACTATATTCTGGAAGCCAAATATTGCAAACTCTATGGCTATATGCTTCGTGACGAGGATCATGTCCATGTCCCTGAAGTCGTAGATACACTTTCAACTTCACGGCTACTGACGACTAACTGGCTGGAAGGCCGTAAAATTCTGAGTTTTAAGGAAAGTGATGCACAAACGCGCAATAAAATTGCCATGAACATGTTTCGCGCATGGTATGTCCAGCTTGATAACTACGGCATTATTCACGGAGATCCGCATCTTGGCAATTACACAGTTTGTGACAATCTGGACATTAACTTAATGGATTTTGGTTGTGTACGTATCTTTCCGGCCAAATTTGTCGGTGGCGTTATCGACCTCTATCATGCGTTACTCAGCGGGGATAATGATTTGGCCGTTCATGCCTATAAAACATGGGGGTTTCATGATCTGAGCAGCGAGCATATTGAAACGCTTAATATTTGGGCCAATTTCTTGTACTCCCCTATTTTAGAAGATAAAATTCGGTCAATTGGTGAAGTTACCAACGGTATTTATGGGCGGGAAACAGCCGAAAAAGTGCATAAAAAACTACGTGAAATTGGCGGCGTACACGTGCCTCGCGAATTTGTGTTTATGGATCGCGCCGCTCTTGGGCTTGGTTCCGTTTTCCTACACCTTAAGGCCGAGATTAACTGGTATCAGGTCTTTAATGAAATGATTGAAGGATTTGACACTAAAAAACTGGATGATACACAATCAAAGGTATTGGAATTGCATGATATTGTACAATAAGCGTAACATCTCACAAATACATCCGTCCTGCTATTAACTTTCTTCCGTTATCCCCAAGAAAAAATTGGGTTTTTTTACTTTTTAGTAAGGTTTTATCAACTTTTAGGCATCATAATGGTTGATGGGAATTTGTGTGCCGTTTAAATGGCGGCTTTTGCGTATACACTTATATTGGTAAACAGAAAAATCAGAATGATTTTGCAAGTGGTTAGGTCAGGAATACATGCCATTATTTAAAAGAGGCACGTTTCTTTTAAGCGAAAGAGGTAATATCTTTTTTGCCATATTCGGCGCGATTGCCCTAATCGGTGTCGTTGGTACAGTCATCATAACGACGATGCGCGGCCCTCTAAGTACAATGGTAGAAGTTCAAAACCGCACACAAGCGGAAAGTGAAATGGCTATCGCGTCCCGTCTGGCACTTCTTGAAGCAACCGAACTCGCCGCAAATGGCGATTGTGATAGTGATGGATTTGTTGAACCTCTGGAATGGACCAATGCGGCTGGAAACGGTCCGACAGGAGGAGGTTTCCTTCCCCCCGAGGTTTCTTCTTCCCGTCTTGACCCATGGGGTACTGAATACGGGTATTGTGCCTGGGATGCCGGTAATGTCATTGATGCCATGGCTTGTGACCTTAATTCGGATACTAATTATTATCGTCTTGATGGTAATGGCAGCCCTACAGATGAGACCTACACCATTATTGCTGTTATTTCTGCCGGTCCCGATCAATCATTTAGCACCACATGTACAGGCGGCCTGACGCCTGATGTGACAGTAGGCGGCGATGATATTGTTGTAGAATACACTTATCAGGGAGCCGTGACAGCAACGAATGGCCTGTGGAACCTGAAAAGCGGAGATCCTTCTGTAGCTGAAATCAGCAAAAATCTGGAAGTTACAGGTGGAGCAAGCTTTACGGCCGGTATCGATTTAACCGGAAGCACTTCAGCCCTACAGCTTGGTGCGGCGTCTATGTTGTTCCCTAATGAGGCAACGCTGACAACCTGTAACGCGGCGAATGATGGCCTTCTTCGTATTAACACAACGACGAGCCCCGATACTCTGGAAGTTTGTGACAACACATTCGGTGGCTGGGTTTCTGTAGGTGGTGCAGGTATTTGGACCCAAGGTGCAGGAAGTGACATATATTACAATACGGGCACACCTCAAGTTGGTATCGGGACGACCACCCCGAATAATACGCTGGATATTGTCGGAACGCTGGATGTTTCGGGCGCTGTGACATTTGGTTCTACGCTCGGCGTTACCGGCGCCACAACATTGGCAGGAACAACGGTCTCTACTCTACATGCTACAGGCGCAGTGGATTTCGATACAACACTTAATGTAGATGGTGCCTCCACGCTGGTCGGGGCTATAGACGCGCGAGGTGCTATATCCAATTCCTTGGGAGATGTATCCTTAAGTGATAATGTTACAATCACCGGAGGACTTGATGCACAAGGTGATGTGTCTGATAGTCTGGGTGATTTTACAATCGCGGATAACGTGGTTGTCACAGGCACATCCGATCTGCGGGGCGCAGTTTCTGATAGTCTCGGTGATCTTACACTTGGCGATAATGTTGTGATAACCGGTACCACCGATGCGCAAGGTGCTATTTCCAATTCTACGGGAAATGTAAGTATTAATGACAGCCTTGATGTTTCAAGTAATGCTGCAATAACCGGCAGTGTTACAGCTGCAAGCGGTGATATCGGCGGAACATTGGAGGCCAATGATTACACATGGAACGGCAACGATTTTACACCGGCAACTTGTTCTTCCGGTAGCTTTAACCGTTGGAGCGGTACATCCTGGGTCTGTGAGGTTGATACATCCGGTTCAGGCGGCAGCGGCATTAATGCCGGCGTGTTCGAGGTTAACGAGGTGCCTGATCCCGATGTTGTTCGTATGAAAAGTTCAGTTGGTACAGGCTACGGAACAGCGGATTTCGTGTTCGGCTCCCCGCAGCTGGCAGATGATACCGATATAACCCATGATGCCCGCATGTTCTTCGATAAATCAAAAGGCGCTTTCCGGGCTGGTGAGGTTACCGGCACGCAGTGGGACGATGCGAATGTGGGCGCGAACAGCGTGGCACTTGGTTATGCTGTAACAGCCAGTGGTCCTAACAGCACGGCAATGGGGTGGCAAACGACCGCTAGCGGTGCTTACAGCACCGCAATTGGACGACTCGCCACGGCCAGCAACTTACAAAGTGTGGCCTTGGGTAATATTACTGTTGCCAGTGGTCAGAACAGCTTTGCCGTTGGTTCTCAAGCCACGGCTAGCGGTCATCAAAGTGCAGCGATAGGTGCTTCTACTACGGCTAGCGGCCAGAGCGGTTTCGCCACCGGTAAGGACACGACCGCCAGTGGTTTTGAAAGCATAGCAATGGGTAGAGATGTCGTTGCCGGTAACGGCGTAGCGAATAGCGGCCTTGGCGATGGATCCATGGCGCTGGGCCTGATGGACAATGCTGTCGTCATTACTACACCGTCACAAGTCACAGGCCTTCAGTCCATGGGTATCTTTATGGGTGATCAGGACGGGCTGGTGGTTTCCGCCAATAACCAGATGTCCCTGCTCGGCGGCCGCCTGATGATCGACCCCAATGTTCCGGCGACACAGCTTGCAACCTCCACAGGCGGCACGCAAGACCTTGAGCTTGATGTAGAGGGCGATATCGGCGCGATTAATTATTGTGACCAGAACGGTAATAACTGTTTCACGGCTTCTTCTGTTGCTTCCGGCGCTACAGCCCTATCCGGTATCACAGCAGCCACGGCAACAAATACGATCAATAGTGGCGCCTTTGCGCAGGAATGGCAGTGGAATACACTGGCGGGCGGTACAGCTATGAAGCTGTCTTCGACCAGCACGGCAGCTGCGACAAATACGCAAAAACTATTTGAGCTTGCGCTTTCCGGAGCAAATGCGACAGCATCACAAACGACTTACGGTGCTTACCTCACCAACACCCACACAGGCGCGACATCAACGAATGTTGGTTTATATGCAAGCGCCTCCGGCGGTACGAATAATTACGCAGCCATATTTGAAAATGGCCTCGTGGGGATCGGGACTGCGACACCGAATGTTGCACTGGATGTTGTGGGTACGCTGCAGATTGCCGATGGCGGAGAGATATGTGATGCCACGACGGAAGGCGGGCTGCGTTATAATGGCGGCACGATGCAATTTTGTAACGCCAGCTCCTGGCGGGCTCTGGCAGCAGGGGGTGGCGGCGGCGGTGCCTCACTGGCGATTGACGATCTGTCGGATGCCTATACGATCTATGATGCAGGTGTAACCAGCAATATGATTATGGGCCGCGCAGGCGCGGCTGCTCTTACGGCGGGCGCGGTACAGAACCTGTTTATTGGTGAAGGTGCGGGTGCCACATCTGCCAATAGTACCGCAACAACCGACCGCAACATCGCCCTTGGTTATAATGCCCTAACAGCCCTGACATCCGGTTATGATAACCTAGCCATCGGTTATGGCGCACTTGATTCAGCTACAACAATCAATCGCAATACTGCCTTGGGATTTAATGCCATGCAGTCCTTGACAGCTTCGGGGACTATGAACACCGCCGTTGGTTATCAGACGATGCATTATTACACGGGCGGGGCGAACAACACAGCTGTTGGTGACAGAGCCATGTTCGGTGTTCTTGCAGGAAGCGGCGGCGATAACAACGTGGCGGTGGGGCAGTCTGCCCTTGAAAATAACAGGAATAAAGACGAAAGCACGGCAGTCGGTTATGCGGCCATGAAGTACGCCGACGATACGATAACTGGGGCGATTACCTACAACACCGCACTTGGCGCTTATGCGTTGCAGGGCAGCGCGACCCCGAGTGCGAATACGGGGACAGCCAACACAGCTCTTGGCTGGTCGGCTCTTGCCGCTAATACCAGTGGTACATCAAATACTGCGGTTGGTAAGGCCGCCCTTATTAGCAACACAACTGGCGATGCCAATAGCGCACTTGGCTTTAACGTCCTTGTAGCCAACACCACCGGCTTCAGTAACAATGCGTTTGGTTATAACACCATGTTTAGCAATACCAGCGGTAATAATAACGTTGCTATGGGTCGGGAATCCCTTAATGCCAATACCACAGGGTCATATAACACGGCGATCGGTGGTTTTGCCCTGCAGACTAACAATGCGAATAACCACAGTACGGCGATTGGTTTTCAGGCGATGCTAAACGCCAATGATACGGCAACGGCTGTGGATACCTATAACACGGCTCTTGGTTCTTATGCTCTGAAAGGCAGTGCGACAGCAGCAAGCAATACAGGCGTCAGAAACACAGCTCTTGGCGCTTCTACATTGAAAAACAATACAAGCGGTTCCAACAACATCGCCATTGGTACTGATGCCCTTATTGGCAACACAACGGGGTACAGCAATACCGCTATCGGCAGTTATGCCATGCTTTTAAACAGTACAGGTCAAAGCAGCGTAGCAATCGGCTATGGATCTCTATCCGCTAATACCGCTTCTCATTCTAATGTGGCAATCGGGAATAGCGCTCTTGGTTCTACGACAAGTGGCTATAATACTGCTCTTGGTACAAATGCCGGACAGGCTGGTACAGCCAACACCACCGGTACCTATAACACCTTCCTTGGCTATTATGCGCAGGCTAACGGAGCGGCTTATACGAATGCGACGGCTCTGGGTGCGAATGCCGTTGTAACAGCCAGTAACATGATGAGTTTTGGGGATTCTGCGGTTACGCGCCATGTGTTTAACGGCACGGGCGCATTATCCGTTCCTGCAGGCACCACAGCGCAGCAACCTACTGGCGTCAACGGTATGATCCGCTATAACAGCACCACCAATAAGTTCGAAGGGTATCAGAACGGATCATGGCAGGATATTATTACGGCGGGTGGCTCAACGGCCCTCTCCTCCATCACGGCGGCGACAGCCACAAACACGATTGACAGCGGCGCCTTTGCGCAGGAATGGCAGTGGAATACATTGGCTGGCGGTTCGGGTATGAAGCTATCTTCGACCAGCACG
>JAOUOR010000028.1 GCA_029880245.1 Alphaproteobacteria bacterium | reverse complement strand
AATACCGCGGGCTTTCTCCTCGGGCGCGCCGTCAATCTCGTCATACGCCTTGAAATCCTTCGAAAAATACTTCGTGATCGCCGCCGTCAACGTCGTCTTGCCATGGTCCACATGACCAATAGTCCCAATATTACAATGCGGCTTGTTCCGCTCAAACTTTTCCTTTGACATTTTTTCTCTTCCTTCGTCCTGTCATATGTAGAGACACCCGCACACCGGCAGGCAAATTAAACTAATGCTTTCATGTAGAAAACATAAGCCCCCATGTCAACGGGTTTTTGGGGTTTAGGGGAATTATTTTCTGAATTTCCAGAGACTCTTTACGATTGATCAAAAATACTTGCGTTTTTATTCAACACTCTATAAAAAATAATCCATAATACTTGGTCAATATATAGATATAGGGGTTATTAAAATGGATATTGGTAAAATATGGCGAAAAGCACGGGCGCAAAGTTCGCGAATAAATATGATAAACAATATTATAAAACAAACTCACTATGTGGAGAATAGTCATGATAGATCTACAAATGAAGTCAGCCCAGAAGTGTTCATGACCTCACTCAAAACTATTACAGAAGACCCGGATACCACAAAGGCAATTGATGCTTTTATGGAAGATGAACGAGTTACAGAAGACAACCCTGCAAAATGGCCAGTTAATGAATTGGGCTTTTTTTTAATGAAATTAAACTTTTACAGACCTGCCGAAGCCACAGATGATTTTGTTGATCATATGATTTCGAACCAAAATATGAGAAAATGGGCGCAAAAATATCCCATGAAGGCCATGAATCAATTACGGAGTATATCATCAAGTTACCCTGTTACAAAAAGGCACTCTCTTTTAGCGAGATTGGAAAAAGACGAGACATACCTGCCACATATAACGGCCCAGGCATTTGGATCAATAGCAGCTGATTTTTTTGCAAATATGTGTGAAGGCATGGAAGATAATGTCGCTATCGCAAGACTCAGAGTATCTCCCGCTTTTCAGGCCGCGCAATTTAATAATAAGGAATTTAAGGATTTTATTGATCACTTAGAAACAAGAAATCCGGTATTATTGCAAGCCATTAACCCTAATTCAGACTATAATAACCAATTCACTCCATAAGGAAATTGGAGCGGGTGATGGGAATACGCTTCGCTCTTTTGAATAGCCCCTATGGATCTAGACACCTCGATTTTTCCATTTTTGCTGTTTTTCAAAATCGATTGGTGACAGCAATCCGTTTTTACCATGTTTTCTTTTCGGATTGTAGAAAAATTCTATGTAATCGAACACATCATCGCGTGCGTCTTTGCGCGTAGCATAGGTTTTACGCCTAATACGCTCTCGTTTCAAGAGCTGGAAAAAACTTTCTGCCACAGCATTGTCATAACAATTCCCTTTGCGGCTCATGCTCATTTCCAAATTATGCTTGGCAAGAAAAGCTTGCCACTCATGACCGGTGAACTGGCTACCCTGATCGGAATGAATGACGACTCGGTGCTTTGGCTTTCGGCGCCAAACCGCCATCAACAAGGCGCTAAGCACCAGATCCATTTGCATCCGAGATTGCATAGACCAACCCACCACGCGCCGTGAATACAGATCAATAACGACCGCTAGATACAGCCAGCCTTCATGCGTCTTGATATAAGTTATATCGGTTAAGGTGTCTAGATCCATAGGGGCTATTCAGTTGAACCAGTGTAGGGTTGCCCTGGTGGTTTTATACTTCTTAGAAAATAAACAAAAGGCATTTTACTATCAGGCACTTTTCTTTTTTAATTAGATATCAGGATAAGCATCTACATACCCGTGTACTCAAAACTCTATCTATGGTATCAAATCAATCCAAAAATCTTCATCTAGAAATTCGGCAGGATAATTATCATTTGAATGAAAAAAATCTAATGAGTCAAAGTTACCTAATAAAACACCAAACATTACATAAGTCTTTTCTTTACTACTTAAACTGGTTACTATAGCAAACAACCATAATACACTTATATCAAGTTTAATCTTCTAAAGGAGCTTATAAAACAGTGCAAAAAAAGTTTAAACCTAAACCAAGAGCTGATGAAGTAGATAAATATGTTGCTAATAATATTAAACAATTAAGGCTTATGAATGGCTACACACAAGAATACGTTGCCAATGAAGTTAAAGTGACCTTTCAACAATTTCAAAAATATGAAAAGGGAATAAATAGAATCAGTGCCTCGCGATTATATTCACTGTCAAAGACGCTGGATGTTGATGTGAATGAATTTTTTCTAGGTTTAGATCGAAAATCAGAAAATAACAATTTTTCTGGCCAATGCTCAGATTTATCGAGAGATAAAGAAGCTATGGAACTATTTAAGGACTTCAAAAATATTTCAGATCCAAAAGTTAAAGAGGCCATTATAAAAATGCTTAAATCTGTATTAAAAGAATAATACGAGAGAGAGAGAGTGTGTGTGTGTGTGATGATTTCATTAGAGACGTTTATAGAAGAAACGAATAGAGCGAAAACATCAGAAGAAATATTCTTATTATATCAAAAAGCATTAAAGCAATTTGGCTATGATGGAATTTGTTATTGCCTAGTAACAGACCATCCAACATATGGGTTAAAAGCCAATCATGGTGCTATGCAAAATTATCCAGATGAATGGATAAAGTATTATTCTCAAAATAAGTACAAGGAAATCGATCCTGTCTTACAATTTTGCTTCAAAACAAATCAAATTTTTTCATGGGACGCACTAGTAAATAGCAAAGAACTTGCAAATGATGAAAAATTATTAATGAACGAAGCCACAGAAGCCAAACTTTTAGATGGTCTCGCTGTCCCTATACATGGTGTAAACAATGAACTTACAGCTATAGGATTAGCTAGCACGTCAGGTAATGCAGAAATCAACAAAGATAGTATGAGCATTATACGGGCATTATCAATCCAATTTCACATAGCTTATGCAGAAAAAGAGGCAGCCTTATCCGAAGCAGAAAGAATAACTATCTTGAACAAACAAAAAAATCTTTCCTTGAGCGATCGGGAACGTGAAATATTACTGTGGGTTTCAGAAGGGAAAAGTGATCCTGTGATTGCCGATATATTGGGAATATCTTATCCCACAGTCAGGTTCCATATGAATAATATATTCCGAAAACTAGAAGTGAATGAACGAACTTTGGCTGTCGTTAAAGCCATTAGGCATGGCCTCATATTACCTACATATTTGAAAAGATTTTAAATACCCCTATCAGATTTGTTAGGTGATGTTTTGGATAAATTTTTGTATCTCCAAATGTAAAGAAAGGATGGAGATACTAAATGGTAGAGTGTGTGACATTAGAAACCAATCATTTATTCGAAGGGAATCCTCTTAGTGCCCAACACAAACTAAGATATGAATCCATTACAAAACGTAACAATTGGAATGTGCCATTTGTCAGGGACATGGAATATGATAACTATGATAATCCTGCCAGCTATTATCTCGTAAACCGTAATTCTTTTGGAAGAGCCACAGGAGTTTCACGTTTATGTTCAACATCCCGCCCCTACATGCTTGAAGAGCATTTTCCTCATTTAATTTCAAAAAGGCCAATCCCTAAAGATGAGAGTATTTGGGAAACGACCAGATTTTGTGTAGATCATAACTTACCCCACAATGAACGAAAAAGAATTCTGCACAAACTGGTTATCGCCAAACTGGAATTTGCATTAGATAGAGATATTAAGGAAATCGTTGCTGTCACCTATCCAGTATTATGGAGAACTATTTTTATTGATTCCGGCTGGCCCGCAGAATGGCTAGGTGAAGTCTGCAAAAGTGATGAGGGTTTGAAGATCGTAGCAGGAAGTTTAAAAGTATCGCAAAAAACATTAGCTAATGTTCGCAAGACAACAGGAATTAAAGAGAAACTCATCCGTTATGGTCAAGAAAAATCTGTCCAACAACTAACGAACAGAGGAGCAGCATGAAAATGTCTTTTAAAAATCAAAAAAAGAAAAATGTAAGAGAAGAAGAGAAAGGTACTCGATCAAATATTTTGTTATCTATAGAATATTTAATGGAAGAGGCAAAAAGGGACGGCGATTTACAACTCTATCAGATATTAAAAACCACTCACCATTTTGGAAAAACAGCATCTCCTTCTAAGAAGATCACTATATCTAAAGAGATGATGGACGATGAGAAAACTAAATTAGCTGTTTTCTTTTATAAATTTTTAAGTGCCCCTGAATCTGTTCAGAAAGAATTTGTATCAATAATTGAATCTATAGATAGTACAGAAGATTAAGAAATTTTAGAAAGAAAGGACGACATTATGAAAACCTTCGTTACTGTAAACATAGCCTTTTTATTACTACTTATTGGCTCAGTATCTCCTCAAATAGATTTTCTCCCTTTTGTCTCTTGATATGATCGTATCTGGCTGGCATTTCATAACCGTAGGAATCCTTGATCTTATTGATTGCTGTAACACAGTCATGGATAGCCTTATCCGTCGATTGTTCAGGCAATAATTCCCTCAAATCCCCTTTCAGCTTATCCAGCAGATTAGAAAACTCGTAATCTATTTGCACAGATAATATTCTGGCTTTGCCTAAATCCTGCGTATTCAAACCTATCCAGATTTCTTTACAGGGAAGAAGAAAGTGCAGATTTCTTGGAAATGATTTACGAAAATAGTAGTAGCCTTTACGGCTGTATAAATGACGTTCAATACCCTTCATGCTGTAGCAATTACCAAAAAGGGTAAGTTCGAAGATTAATGGAAAGCCTTCTGAACCTTGACCCTCGGAGCGAAGAGAAGAGCGGTTGGAGCGGGTGATGGGAATCGAACCCACGTGTTCAGCTTGGAAGGCTGACGTTCTACCATTGAACTACACCCGCTCATGGACGTATAAAATCACGTAGAATTACGATGTATTCTTTTTGAAGCAAAAAATCAAGAACGAGTTTCATAAAAAAACGAATCCAAAGACGTCATCGCCTGAATCTGCTTCTTGCAGATTCTAGGGCGATCCATAAACATCACTAGATTCCCTTAGAATTTGTTTACACAAATTCAGGGAATGACGTGAAGAGAGTAATGTTAGAGCAAAAAATCAAGAACCAAAAGCCAGAAAAAACATCAGGACTTATAATCAAACTTCAGGGGTAGATGGAAAACCAGGACAAGAGCACTTTCCCCCACCACCTTGCTGGCAATCCTGACCATCCGACTCAACATTCACACTTAAACCAAGTAACTTAATAAATTCCATTTGATCCTCAGGCAAATAACCTTTCGATTTCACAACGAAGTAATTCCCTTCATCATATTTTGTTACATCACCACCAAGATCATTAAAAAATTTTATAATATCTTCTTTTAATTCGTAACTAGGCAAAGAGCCATTTTGTTTTGATATTTTATAAATCGGCATTTTTACTTTTCCTCTTTAAATTTTACGTATTAATATCCGAAACATGCAAAATATACAAGAAAAACTCTTCCCTTTTTATGCCAATTCGCTAGACTGCAAACCCCGTGGGTCACACACTCACATTTCCTCTCCCCTTAAGGGGAGAGGGTTAGGGAGAGGGGAAAATAACTACAACCCTCCCCCTTACCCCCTCCCTTATAGGGAGGGGGAGAAGAAATAAAAAATGATAGGTGCAAAGAATAAATATGTTTCCGGAACTTGATACTAACGTTGATTTGGAAGAAATCTCGAAAAAAGCCCTGAAAGTCTGGGAGGAGAATAAAATCCATAAGTTCACCCCCAATTCGGGCAAACCCGTCTTTTCCGTGGACACACCCCCGCCTTATGTCTCGGCCTCACATTTGCACGTAGGCCACGCCATGTCCTATACACAGGCCGAAATTATTGTGCGCTATAAACGCATGATGGGCTTCGAAGTGTTTTACCCTATGGGCTTTGACGATAACGGCCTGCCGACCGAGCGCCATGTCGAGCAAGTCCATAACATCAAGGACAAATCCCAGATCAGCCGCTCGGATTTCCGCAAGCTTTGTGTGCAGGAAACCCAAGCAGGCGCGAAAACCTACGAAGAACTCTGGCGCGCTTTGGGGATTTCCGTGGACTGGAATTTGCGCTATTCCACGATTGACGAGCGTTGCCAGCGCGTAGGCCAACTTTCCTTTATCGATCTTTATAATAAAGGACTGATCTACCGCGCCGAAGAGCCTGTGCTTTGGGATACGAAGTTCCAAACCGCCTTAGCCCAAGCTGACCTCGAAACCATAGAGCGCAAAGGCAAGCTCTTTGATATCGAGTTTAAGGCCGAAAGCGGCGATCCGCTGGTGATTTCCACCACAAGACCGGAACTTATTCCCGCTTGTGTGGGTATGTTCTTCAACCCCGAGGATGAACGCTATGCGCATCTAAAGGGCAAAAACGCGATTGTGCCGATCTTTGGACATAAAGTGCCGATCCTGACCTCGGACAAGGTAGAAAAGGAATTCGGAACAGGATTGATGATGGTGTGTACCTTCGGAGATAGCGAAGATGTCGAGAAGTGGAAAGAAAACAATCTCGACACCCGTATTTGTATAACCCAGAACGGCAAGATGACCGAGCTTGCGGGCGAATATGAAGGCCTGCAAATTGTCGAGGCCAGAGCCCGCATTATCAAAGATTTGAAAGAACAGGACCTCGTTAAGGGCGAGAAGACCGTTAATCAAAGCGTTTCTGTGGGCGAGCGCTCCGAAGTGCCTGTGGAATTCCATATGGCGCCGCAATGGTTCATCAAGGTTCTGGACCACAAGGAGCGTTTTAGAAAGCGCGCCGAGGAACTGGAATGGTTCCCCGATCACATGAAAGTGCGGCTTTATAACTGGATTGACGGACTGAAATATGACTGGAATGTCTCGCGCCAGCGTTATTACGGCGTCCCCTTCCCGCTTTGGTATGTGACCGATAAAGACGGCAAGATCATAGATACTATCATTGCCGACGAAGCCGATTTGCCTGTTGACCCAATGGAAATTGATCCGCCGCAATGGGCGAAGGAAAAATTCAAGGATTATACGATTGTCCCCGAAACCGATGTGATGGATACATGGATGACCTCCTCGGTCAGCCCGCTCATCAATGCGAATTGGAAGTCCTTAGATCAGGATTTGACCGCCAGCGGTATTTACCCAATGAGCCTTCGCGTGCAGGCGCATGAGATCATCCGTACTTGGCTGTTTTATACGATGATCAAGAGCGAATATCACACAGATAGCCTTCCTTGGGAAGCGGCAATGATTTCCGGCTGGGGCTTGAATGAACAGGGCAAGAAAATCTCCAAACGTTCGCTGGAGCAGGAAACCGATAAGGATGGCTATAACCGCTTTAATCCGGATAATCTGATCGAGAAGTACGGCGCGGATGCCGTTCGGTATTGGGCTGGTGGTGCGAAGCTGGGACAGGATTTGCGCTTCTCGGAAAAAGAGATCAAGCGCGGTAAAGCTGCCGTGACCAAGCTCTGGAATGCTGCGCGCATGGCCTTTACCTATATGAAGGATTTCGACTATGCGAAGGATGCTGTGCCCCTTAAAAACCGCACAATCGAAGATCAATGGATTATTGCCGAGTTGCAAAAAATCGCCCTTGAGGCCACGGGGCACATGGAAAAACTCGATTACGCCGCCGCAAGAAATATCATCGACCGCGTCTTCTTTATGACCTATTGCGATAATTATCTGGAAATGATCAAACTGCGTTTCCAAGAAGATAGCCAGTGGAGCGAAGGGGAAATAAAATCCACGCAAAGCACCCTATTCGAGGCGACAAGAATGCTGCTCGGTCTGTTTGCGCCGTTCATGCCCTTTGTCACCGAAGAGCTTTATCAGGCAGCCTCCAAGTTCGGCGAGGATTCCCTTTCATTGCACGTCAGCGCTTGGCCGAAACCGGAGAGCTTACACGAGGTTACGGATAAGGATGATATCGAGTTTATCCTCTGGGCCTTGGCGGAAACCCGCAAGATAAGATCGGAGCAACAAATCGGTGCAGGCGCTATTTTGGAAGTTGTCACTCTGGAATTCACCGAGGACAGCGATTTAGAAAATGCAAAACGTCTGGAGAAATCTATTCAGACCGCCATCCGCGCGAAAGAAATATCCGCACAAAAAGGACCGGAAAAGAAAATCTCTGATGTGGTAGCCCCTAAGAAGGATGCGGCTTAATCCCTAACCTCCACTCCGTCATTACACGGCTTGTCCGTGTAATCCATAGATTGCACGCATTTTATTACACGTTTTATACGTGTAAAAAGCGTGCAATGACGATTAGTTTTTTCCATCGAAGCTTTGGCGAAGGCGGAAGCCGAGGGATCTTTTAGATTCCTCCATGCCCCCGCATCAAGTACGGGGTTAGTCGGAATGACATTAGTATGGGAATAGCGAATAGCTTCTTGTCATTACACTGCCGTGACGTTATATTCCGCTCATGAAAATTTTGCATATCATTGCTGGTGCCGAACACGGCGGCGCAGAGACATTTTCTCTGGATGCCATGAAATCCCTTCACGAGGAAGGATGCGAACAATATGTTCTGTGCCGCCCTTTTGAACACAGGATTCAGGCCTTAAAAGATAGAAATATCGAATATCTGCCACTAACCTTCAACAGGTTTAAAAAACTACAAGAGAAAAAAATCATTCGCAAGGCAATCGAGAGATTTCAGCCCGATCTGGTTCATTGCTGGATGAACCGTGCGGCCTCTTTCATGCCAAAAAATACAAATATTCCGGTTTTAGGTTGGTTTGGCGGGTATTACGACCTGAAAAATTACAAAAATTGTGATTTTTATATGGGTGTTACAAAAGGCATTGTAGAGCATATTATAGAAAAAACCGGCAACCCTGACAGAAGTTTTCTGGTTCATACTTTTGGAACTTTGGAAAAAGACCCGCCTGTTTTCCGTAAAGATTTTGATATTCCGGAGGACGCCAAAACTGTTTTGCTTTTATCACGAATGCACTGGAAAAAAGGCGTAGATACACTCCTGCAAGCCGCACAAAATCTGGATGATGTTTATTTCCTTTTGGCCGGAGACGGGCCGGATTTAGAAAAATTTAAGACGTTATCTCGGGAACTTGATGTTCAAAATCGAGTGCGTTTTTTGGGATGGAGAAATGACAGATCTGCGCTTTTGAATCTTGCCGATGCGTGTGTCTTACCTTCCAGATACGAGCCTTTTGGAACAGTTATCGCGGAAAGCTGGTATGCCGGAACGCCCTTGGTTGCAACCAAAGCTGCGGGAGCAAAGCAATATGTAACTCACGAATATGACGGCTTGCTCAGCGAAATTGATGACGTAAATGCTCTGACCGAAAATCTCAAACAGGCACTATATAACGAGCCCCTTAGAAAAGAGCTTATTCAAAATGGCCGGAAAACCTATGAAAGCTTATTTAGCAAAGACGTCGTTACAAAATCTTTATTGAGCGCCTACCAGAATATAATTGGGACAGGAATCCCTGAAACCTCATATGTACGTCAGGAACTACCAAGAAAATCCAGAGTGCGGTAGTGACGAAAAAGGATGCGGCTTGATCTCCTATTGTCATTCCGACTAACCCCGCACTTGATGCGGGGGCATGGAGGAATCTTTTTAGATCCCTCGACTTCGCTCGGGATGACATTTTTCCCTCACCCTGACTTTTGCGCGTCTTTCCTCCTCCCCCAAAGGGGAGAAAGACCAAAGGAGAGTGGCACCTAAGTCGCCTTCCTGAAGCTTGCCTTCATCTTGGCTTTCAGGCGGGCCATTTTCTCTTTGCGGTTATTATTCTGCTCAGCAGCTTTAATACGCTTATCATGGCTCGAGAACTCTTCCTCTCCATAGTCAATAGCCGAATTTTTCAGCCTTGCATTATGCGAAGCCCGTACAAGCTTATACGGCTCGCCAATAGCCGGAAGTCGAACATCATCGATAAAACGGCAATCAAGCTTTATCGCCCCGTAGCCTATAAACCACCCCATCAGCCCGTGATCAACATGCTCGGCGCGGATATCCTCCAGATCCACCTGATCGACATTCACAAAGATCAGCCCCCTCTTATGAATAATCCTCTGGCTGGTCAGCGCAATTTCGGTCGAGATATAAATCAGGAAATACGGCCAGAATACAGCCAAACCAACACCAAACATCATAGCCGGAAACGGCGTAAAATACTGGTCGAATGTGACCCAGCGCAAATTGACATCCAGCAACAATCCGTAATTATATAAAATCTTTGATCCTGCATATTTGAACAAAACAAATTCAATGAGAAACCCGACTGCGGTCATCAAAAGCAACCAGAAGAAACCTTCCGCCAGATAAATCCAGTGCGGCCTACGCAGCGAAATGAGCTTTTCATTGTGCCCGATCAGTTTTTCTGTTTTATACATCTCAGTGCCTCATATGTTTGCGAAGATTATGATACTGATACACAATAAACGAAATGACAAGGATCAATTAAACAGACCGCATCCTGACTTGCGTCGGGATGCACATAATAAAATCAATCAACGGGTAAAATCATGTGTGTTTTTTATACCGGAAGATATAGCACCCAACAAAACCGGATCCTTCGCATTTAAATAATCAATAAACTCACTATTTTCTGCCCCTGCCTGAAAAGCACGTGATGCCCTGAACCTTGCCACAGCCAGATCATCACTCATGCCTTCTCTCATTTGTACAAAAAAATCTGCTGCAAAATCTCCTTGCGAATTTCTAATCACAGGCGGTAAAAAATTTTTATCCTTTTCAAGGGCTGCAAGCACGGAAAGTTTATCACTATCTTTTATATGTCCTGCCATATTGTACAAAAAATATGTCATGCCGGCACCATATTTCTCGGCATATTTACGTGTAATAGGATTACTTTGAATATGTTCTGCTAATTCAACGGCACTTTCCTGAGGCATATAAAATTGAACCCTGTGAGCCAGAAAATGACCAAATTCAGAAACCACACGAAACATTGGTGAGGTATCTTTTCCCTCATCTTCCGCAAATAAATCAAATAATCTTTTTGTTTCAGGATCTTCGGTAACAGATTTTATCGCAGACATAAACTCATCGGGAGTTACTGGCTTATCCCGATAAAGATAATTACAAGTGTTCTGCATCTTTTTATAAAACTCCGTCACCGCTTTATAATTTGAAATCTTATTCCATAAACTAACTAAACCCATATTTACCCCTTATAATTTGCATAAAAGTTTTCGATAATCCTCTTTGTAAAATATTTACAGAATCATTGCAAGTTTGATGATAGGCCCATACCCGCCTGTCATTTCGACTAAGGCAAAGCCGCATGGAGAAATCTTATCCCCATCAACATGATCAGATTCCTCCACGCCCTTACGGTCGGTCGGAATGACAATATAGTCCCGTGGTCTTCTAATCTGGGTGTGATAAAAAACCAAGCGCCGCAGGCATAAAAAACTGAAATTATTGCTTTTATTCGTCTTTAGGTTCTGTTGATCCACTTACAAGTTTCTCGCAAAGACCTTGCGGCATTTTGATCCACTCATTCGGATCATTATCCACCTTTGAAAATCCCGCGCAGGAATGCTTGTTTGCCTTGCTTGCACAATCGTTTCGTCCGGCTTTCACAACGCCATAACATTTTTCCATGCCGTCCCCTTTGCGCGGCTCCTTATGTGCCTCCGCATTTTGTACGCTCAAAATTGCAGCAGCAATAATGCCGGTAGTCGTCATAAGTTTTGTGGTTTTCTTTTTCATGGTTTTGTCTTCTCCAAAGGAAGTTTGAGTTTCCACTGCATGAGCGCAGCATATAAAACAGGAATAAGAATCAATGTTAAGATCAAAGTGCTGATCATCCCGCCAACCATCGGCAGAGCAATGCGGCGCATGACATCTGATCCGGGGCCGATGGTCAGGAAAATCGGGATCAGGCCAAGAATTACAGTGCTCACTGTCATAAGTTTTGGCCGCAGCCTTTGAATAGCGCCGTGCCGTACATTTTCTAGCAGATCTTCAAATGTTTCCGGCCAGTGTTCACGCATTTGCTGATCAATATAAATCAGCATGACAATAGCTGTTTCTACGGCTATTCCCGCCAGCGCAATAAAACCAATAGCAACCGCCACGGAAAGATTATATCCGGCAAGCCACACCCACCACACACCGCCAATAACACCGAAGGGAACAGAGAGCATAATCAAAAGCGTACGATCCCACCTGCCAAAATGCAGATACAAAAGCGTCAGAATAATAAATAACGTCGCCGGAATAGCCAGCTTTAGACGTTCATTGGCTTCTTGCATTTGCTCGAACTGGCCGGAAAGTTTCAGTGTGTAACCTTGCGGAAGGTCAAGGGTTTTCAAGGCCTTTTGCAAATCTGTAATATAAGAGCCTATATCACGGTTCTCAATATCCACGAACACCCACCCATTCAAACGTGCATCTTCCGAGCGGATCATTGCCGGTCCGTCGGCGATGCGTATATCCGCCAAATCCGCAAGAGGAATATGTGCGCCTTGCGGGGTTGGAACAAGAATATTTTCAAGATCATTTACATGCTCCCTGAATGGGCGGTCATAACGCAACATAACAGGATAACGTTCACGCCCCTCAATGATCTCATCAAGTTGCATACCACCCAAAGCGGTTTGGATAACACGCTGCACGGTTCGAACAGAAATACCGTAACGTGCAATTTCACGGCGATTTGGCTCAATTTCGATATATTTGCCGCCAACAACGCGGTCTGCAATGGCACTGCGCGTACCCTCAACGTCACGCGCCAGCACTTCGATATCTTTCGAGATTTTATCAATCATCATCAGATCAGGCCCCGATATCTTAATACCTACGGGCGTGCGAATACCGGTGGTGAGCATATCCAGACGGATTTTAATCGGAAAGCCCCAGCTATTCATCATACCGGGCAAACCTACCCTTTTATTCATTTCTGCAATCAGTTTTTCCGGTGTCATGCCGGAACGCCACTGCGAACGAGGCTTTAACTCAATCCACGTTTCGATCATGGCCAAAGGCGCCGGATCTGTTGCCGTATCGGCGCGACCTGCCTTACCGAAAGCTTGTGCAACTTCCGGAACTGTCATGATCTGGCGATTGGTCACTTGCAATATCTCCCGTGCTTTGGTGATCGAAACACCCGGTAAGGTCATCGGCATATAGAGCAATCCTCCCTCATATAAGGGAGGCATAAACTCACTACCCAGTTTCGAGGCTGGAAATGCCGTGCTCACAAGCGCAGCAAGCGCTATAATGATGGTAACTTTACGGGCCTTTAAAGCAATATTCAAAATCGGACGATAGAGCGCTATAAAAAAGCGGTTGATCGGGTTATCCTCTTCACGTTTTATCTTGCCTTTGATAAGCCAGACCATAAGAACAGGAACAATTGTTACAGATAAGAAAGCCGCCGCCGCCATGGCATAGGTTTTCGTGTAAGCCAACGGCGTAAACAATTTTTCCGACTGCCCTGTGAGCGCAAAAACAGGAAAGAAAGAAACAGTAATAATCAAAAGCGAGAAGAACAGTCCGGGTCCGACTTCTTTTGCGGCCTGAATTATTGCAGCTTGTTTTTCTTGTGCGCTCACTTCCGGTTTCATATTAGAAAGTTTTCTATGAGCATTCTCGACCATGACAATGGACGCATCAACCATCGCGCCAATCGCAATCGCAATACCGCCCAGTGACATGATATTAGCCGTAATCCCTTGTGCACTCATAATGATAAAAGCAACCAAAATCCCCAGCGGTATCGTAATAATAGCAACCAGAGAGCTTCTTGCATGGAAAAGAAAGAGAAAGATCACAAGCGCAACCATCAGACTTTCTTCAATCAGCTTGTCTTTCAGGTAATCCACCGAGCCTTCAATCAAAGTACTGCGATCATAAACAGCCCTTATCTCGACACCCTCCGGCAAGCCCTGCCTGATGATGTCAAGACGCTCTTTCACCTCATGAATAACATCCAAAGCATTGGCCCCCGGGCGCATCACGATAATGCCGCCCACAGCCTCCCCTACTCCATTTAGCTCTGTCACACCGCGCCTTATGGCTGGGCCTTCGACTACACGGGCGACATCGCCAACTGTGACAGGCGTTCCATCTTTTGTTTTTAGGGCCGCGATCATCAAATCTTCCGGCTTGCCGACATAGCCAAGAGAACGGATCAAATATTCGCTCTCCGCCATTTCCAGCGTGCGCCCGCCTGTTTCCTGATTGGCACCGCGAACCGCTTCTATCACCATAGGCAAGCTTATATCAAAAGCACGAAGTTTAACGGGATCAACCAGAACCTGATATTCTTTGACAAAACCGCCAACGCTCGCGACTTCTGCCACGCCGTCAATCGTAGCCAGTTCATAGCGAATAAACCAGTCTTGCAAACTCCTTAACTCGGACAAATCATGCTGGCCTGTACGATCAAACACAGCATATTGAAAGACCCAGCCAACACCCGTGGCATCAGGGCCTAATTCAGGACGCGCACCTTCCGGCAATTTGCTGCTGACCTGCGAAAGGGATTCCAGAACGCGACTGCGCGCCCAATACATATCTGTTTTATCTTCAAATATGATATAGACAAAGCTTGTTCCGAACATGGAAAAACCGCGCACAACTTTGGTTTTTGGCAAACCAAGCATTTGCGTGGAAAGCGGAAAAGTAATTTGATCTTCAATAACTTGCGGCGCTTGTCCGGGCCAATCTGTGCGGATAATAACTTGCGTATCCGACAGATCAGGGATCGCGTCCAATGGAATCTTTTGAATGGAAACAATACCGGCAACAAGCAAAGCAAATGCGCCAAGCATCACAAAGAAACGGTTGCCAACCGACCAGTCTATGATCTTGGCTGCAAAGCTTTTGGATGGATCGTGAATCTGATTAGTGGACATGACCTGATGCCTCCTGCTTTGGCTGCTCTGCCATACCACCATGATCATGCCCCATCGCAGCCATACCGCCTTTTAGGTTGCTCTCCGCATCCAGCATAAATTGACCAGAAGTAACAATATTCTGCCCGTGTGTCAGACCGGCTTTTATTTCCGTCAAACCGTTAGATGTGATGCCTGTTTCAACCATCACAGGGCGAAAATACCCGTCACGGACATTTTCCATCACATAAGCCCCCATAGCACTATATAAAACAGCTTCCGCAGGAACAGCCAAACGACTTTTAGGCTCTGCATCGAAAAGCACATCAACGTAAGTATCCGGCTTTAATAAACCATCAGGATTATCAAGGATAAGCCGAACTGCAACAGTGCGCGTCTTTGGATCAGTCACAGGGTGGATAAAATCAATAATTGTCTCATAATCTTCGCCTGTTTCGGGAATTATAACTTTGGCATTCGTGCCAACCGATAAAAACTGGGCCTCCCGCAACGGCACATCCACATTCACCCAGAGCTTTGAGAAATCCTGAAGCGCCATAATATTGCCCCCCTCATTCACATGTGAACCTTTTCGAACAGAAAGCTCGGTTACAGTGCCATCAGCAGTCGCATAAAACGGCGTTTTTTCAAGAAAATCACCTTTTTTCTTTAACTCTTTTATGGCTTTTTCGTCCATCCCGTAAAGGCGAAGCTGTTGCTCGGCATTTCCGATGCGCGAATTCAGAAGATAATCTGACTGCGCCCTCATAAGATCGGGGCTGTAATAGGTGAAAAGCAAATCACCCTTTTTAACCGCATCACCAAGTGCATCAACCGCCAGATCAACAACCCACCCTTTCGCCCGCACATCTACTGCATATTCAAGACGGGTGCTTGGCGCTATCTTCCCATAGGCACGAATGTTTTTGCCAAATGTATGATGCTCCACTTCTGCGGTTTTGACGCCAAGAGCCTGCACATAAGAAGGATCAATTTTAAAAGCTCCTTCCGGTGCCTTGCCTCCATGACTTTCATGACTGTCACCATCTTGCATTTTATCCATTTTAGGCACAAGACTCATACCACAGATCGGGCACGTATCGCCTTCATTGCCGCTAATATGCGGGTGCATAGGACAGATATAGGCGTTTTCGGCTGCAAAGGCCTTTGGGGTAAAAACAAATAGTAATAATAAAAAAACGAATATGCGCATAATTGCTCCTTAATCTTTTGGGTAAACCTCTAAAGAAAAAGGTTGGTATTATATGCGCAATCTTTGTGTTGTCAGGATAATAGATGGGTTTAATCGCAAAATATCCGGCCAGTCCGGCGGCCCGCGAATATCATGGCTTGAGTTTGGCGCAAGACTAATATCGCTCAGCAGACCAGCCCAAACATATTCAACTTTCTCCAGTGATTGATCCGGTTGGAAATCATGACTGACATCTTGCTGAAATAAATCAACCCCCATGCAATCCTTAAACATCATAGGGGCTTTAGTCTTGTCATCGCCGGATTGATGGCACGGCATATCCGCCGCTTGCGCCTTTTGCATCGGACAAAAGCTCATCGCACACGCCAGAGACGGCGTGAACATAATAAGCATCAATAATCCAAGTACATAATTCTTCATTCCAGCCATAATACACTATTCGTCTTAAAAATGGTTAAAGTTTCTAAGATTTTATCGATAATGCTTTTTTAAGCAAGATATCTATCTAACACCCGCAGCCATTTGCTGTGTTTGCTGTGCATTTTGAGTATTGTAAAGATCAAATTCACGCTGCTGCTGTTCAAGCCATAGCTTACGATCTATTTCCGCAGCGGCCTCCCTCGCCTTTTTATCAAGCTGGTTTAATTCTTCATCCCGTAATTTCTGCATACCGTCGGGATACCTGCTCTCAAGCAGATTAATCGCTGCGACAGGAGTCTCTGAATTCGTAAGATAACCATAGCCTTGCCTATATTCAACCGGATCCATTTCATTATAAGGGTCATTAATCCGTTCAATGAGTTGTGATGCTTCTGTATAGGGTCCATTTATTTCACCCTCCGTCGAAGCCAACCACTGCGCATCATCACTCATAACGAGATCAGGATTGCCTGTAGGAATTTTCGGCAACATCTCCTCTGGTAATTCCCCGCCAAGGCGGTATTTGAGCACTTCAAGATTAGGAGGCAGGATGTCTGTATCAATTCTGGTCGCCGCGTTAAGCGCCGCAGCATCATAACCGGCATAGAGTGCCGCCCTTTCCTCATCACGCCTTGCGTCATAAAGGGCAAGGATTTCAGGATCAGGCGTAATCGCTTGCTGTGCGGCCAAATCTGCTTCAAGCTGCGCCGCCGGATAACGATGCTCTGCGATAATCTTATTAACATAGGGCCGCGCCATATTATCGACAATACGCGCACCCCCTTCGCAGCCAGCCGCTCCCGTGACGATAGACCCCCAACCACCACCGCCGAAGGCGCCTAATATTCCGCCGCCGCCACAACCCACAACGCCGGGTGTAACCTTAACAAACTCTTCAAATGCGCCATCTTTATCACCATGCACCGCCATCATTCCGGCATCCCAATATTCCGGCTTTACCGTTTCAACCATAGCCTCTCCGGCCTGCGCAGGACTTCCTCCCGAAAAAAGAGTTAACCCGCCAGCCGTTATTGCTAAACCGCCGGTAAGTAGAATGCCCTTACCTTCAATTAAATTCAACTTCACATCCGTAGCATCGGGCTTATAAGTAAGAGTCTGGGCATCGGGTTGGGAAACACTCGAAAATTGCGCGGTCGGATCAAACGTAACGCGAAAAGGCGCTTGCTGCCTGTGATCCCATTCAGGATTCATATATTCATTAAGACCCGTATCATGGACGGCAATATTACTGCTTAAACGCGCATCCTTGGATAAAGCTGATTGTATAGAAGCATCATCAGCACTAATGGGCATGTCAGAGCGTTCAATTTTTTGTATGTCTTCCATTAAAGCATGAGTATGCTCCTTAATATCCCAAAGCTGTGAAGGCATAACCTGTGCTTCAACAATATGGCCATTAGTCATACGGATATTGGTATTGAAATTACGAAGCCCTGTCTCCATTGGTTCAAAAACATTATCCTTGACGCGGACAATCTCAAATTTATCTTCCAGCGCCTCTTGCACACGCAATAATTCTTCCGGTGTATCCGCCGTGAAGGTCCCGCGCACAATATCGGCGATTTCATTGACGTTACCACCATAGTCAGATTGAATTTTTGCTTCAATACGATCAATAGTTTTAAGAGAGCCAGCATGGAACATAACGCTTCCAAAGCCTCTTGGGTTTTGCTCTTTAATATCATCAAGAAAGCGGTTCATTGCTTGATCATAATCAGGCTTTGTTTTTGCGGCTTGTTCAAGTAATTTTCCCTTATCTTCGGTAAGTTGGTAAGGTTTTTCACCTTTAGCTCTGTTTTCCATCTCTCACCTCTTGTTGTTCTTGTGCTTTACGGTTAACTTCTTCGAAAAGCTTTTCGTAGTAATCACGGTTTTTTTGAAACTCTTCATTACTTTGTCTAGTCATCTCTATCCGCTCCGGCGTCCAATAGGCCAGATAGTCATCACAAAGCTTGTAAAATTCCTCTTTAGTAACATGTTTCGCATCACCCTCTGCATCTCTCTTAATCATTAGAAAATGATTGCTTGGCTCAAACTCTTTTGTTTTGTAGCTCAAATTTTGAGACCCAATCCATTTACCTTTTTCATCAAGAAGAACTTTGACGGGTATATGGGCATAAGTATAATAATCTACTCTGCATTCCATCCCCTCATGGTGAAAGGCTGTATCGGGGTGTTCTCGCTCTGAAAATTTCATTTCATTCCTCCCTGCGTTTCAACAATATGGCCATTGGGCATGCGGATATTGGTATTGAAATTACGAAGGCCACCGCCCATGGGTTCAAAAATATTATCCTTAACGCGAACAATCTCAAATTTATTTTCCAAGGCGTCTTGAACACGCAATAATTCTTCCGGTGTGTCCGCCGTGAAGGTCCCGCGCACAATATCTATTACACGGGCGGGGTTACCTTTATAGTCAGATTGAATTTTTGCCTCAATACGGCTCGCATTTTTTAGCTCTGCCGAATGGAAAACGACACTGTCAAATCCTCCCGGGTTTTGATTTTTCAAATCGTCGAGAAAGCCATTCATTGCCTGATCATAATCAGGTTTCGTATCTCGCGCTTGCGCACGCAACTCATCAAATTCTTTTATATCTTGAATTGGTTTCTTACCTCTAGCACGATTATCCATTTTTTTCCTCTTCTTCTACAGCTCTACGCATGGCAATCGCATTACGTTCAGCGCGTTCAATTTCTTCCGGCGTCCAATAGGCCAGATAGTCATCACAAAGCTTGTAAAATTCCTCTTTAGTAACCAAAACGGCATCACCCGCCGAATCATACGGAATAGACCCAACATGATAATTTGTCATATCGAAATCTTTGATTTTGTAATCCATAACCTCTGAATATTTCAAATACCCTGTATCATCAGCTAACACACGCACAGGGATATCTGCATAAGAATAATAAACATATTGGTATTCTTCACCATCAGGACCTATAACTTTATCTGGATGGTCAATTTCTGAAAATTTCATACTCCTCCTCCTCGTGCTTCAACAATATTATCCTTGACGCGGACAATCTCAAATTTGTCTTCCATCGCCTCTTGCACACGCAATAATTCTTCCGGTGTGTCCGCCGTGAAGGTCCCGCGCACAAAATCCGCAACTTCGTTAGCATTACCGTTATAATCAGACGCAACTTTATCAAGTATTCTATCTTCTGTTTTCAATTTTGCTGGATTAAATACAACACTATTAAACTGATTGGGGTTCTGTGCCTTAAGATCATCCAAAAAGCTTTGCATGGAAACATCATAACTAGGTTTTGTGGCTTCAGCTTGTTCTAATAATTTTGCCATATCACTCGTAGTTTGATAAGGCTTATCTCCTTTCGCCCTACTGTCCATTTTCCATTTCCTTTTCTTTGATAAGCTTTTTCAAATATTCCATATTTTTATTAGCCTGCTCTATCCGCTCCGGCGTCCAATAGGCCAGATAGTCATCACAGATAAGAGATTCCCGCGATCATCAAATGCAGCGTAAGCAGGAATCTCAGCCTTCGACTCCTTCTTCCTTGCCATCAGGTAAACCTGCTAGTTCTTGCGTCCATCCACCAGATCAGCTTCTTCGATAGCAAAACCGTTTTTCTTTAGCGCCTTCATCACGACGACCCCTTGAGGTTCGCGCTCTTGATAAGAGGCCTCAAAAATCATTTCCCAAACATACTCGGGCATGGATAAAGACTTGGTAACACGTTTCTTAGCCTTAGCCCCCTCCTCTTTCTTCGCCTCTGTTTTCAAGGAAGGATATTCTTTAGCCCCCTCTTCCAAAAGCTTCTTGATTTCCGCACCGCCGCGTCCTTCTGGCTTAACGTCAGGAAGGGCTCTTTTTCTTGCATTTGCCATGTTTAAACTCCTCAATATTAATACTTTATGACTTAGAAACTTTATTAAGTCACCAGATTACGCAGCCTTGCTTTTTTTAGCCGTAGCAGTCTTATCCGGTGCTTCACCATCTTTAAGAAACTTGATAAGCTCTTTGGTGAAATTGGCATATTCCATTGCCCCCTGCCCTTTCGATTCAAAACGAACAGCAGTAGTCCCGTAAAAACGTGCTTGCTTATGTACTTCTCTTTGACCAATAGTCGTACGAAAAATATTAATGTTATTCATATTCTCGAATTGCTTGGCCGCGTGCTCCAAAACAATAGTCCCCTTGCGCGTCTGGGTTAGCAGAACACGATATTTGATTTCACGGCGAGATAATTTCGCGGCATTTTGAACCTCGCGAACTGTCTTGATCGCTTCATCAATATCATCCTCGGATGGCTGTGCTGGAATAACAACCAGATCGGAAATCCCTGCAGCATATAAAAGCCCCTTACTTTTCACCCCTGCCACATCGATCAAAACTACGTCATGATCCAATGCTGCCTTATCAGCTTCTTCGATAATGGTTTCTTCATCCGTTATCCTGACAAGATCAACCCCCTTGAAAGCATCTTCATAAGTGCCTTTGCTGTACCATTTTGAAAAATTTTCGTTCGGGTCGGTATCGAGAACAGCCACCTTTTTGCCTTTGAGCGCAAAATAATCAGCCATGTTCGCAACCGTTGTGGTTTTGCCTGGGCCACCTTTAGAGCTGGATACGGAAATAATATAAGACATTTTTGACTCCTTGAATATCAGGACATTGACATGAACATTCGCCAAGAAGAAACTTAGCTAAGACATAAATTCACTATCTACATATATCACTACTTTGCGAATTGGTAAAGACAGCAATACAATAAATAGATACTTTAATAAACAATAATTTAAGCAATAACATAAGTAGTAAAGTGATCTCTTAGATAACCAAATAATTACAAAACCATTAAAGTATAGAAATAGCAAAGTAGCAAAAAGTAGAACTTCGCACTTTGTGTCTTTATGTTTTACTGTTCTATATAGTTATATACTTATTAAGCTATATATCTATATAAGTAATGATATTCAGCCTTAATCAAAAAAAGCCGCACAATAAGCGGGGCAGGGGCTTATCTATTTGCCTTAATATAGAACTCGCAAGTAAGCGCGTCATGTTGAAAAAATAAATACTCCAGAACTTTCTTCGAAGAGAGATAAATGCTATTTCCAAGGCTTCTTCCTGTTTTTAACAGTCCATGATTTTATAAATAGGGAAGAGGAGGGCAGTCTATACCACCATCTCCATTTGATCTTGAAACGAGAACAAGTAATCCGTAGCCTTCTGCGCTTGCGAGCTAGCTGCGAAGATAAACTTCTTATCGTCTTTCAATGCTTTAAGCCAAATCTGGATATAGCGGGCATGCTCCTCACGCGGGGCAGATTCAATGCCCGTTGAAGCGCAAAGCATCGCTGCACCGAGTTCCACAACTAGTTCCTCGAAAGCATAATCTTCATCACCAAATTTATTATTCTGATTACGGTCTAGCCGGTGCTTTGCGCCGCTCCAGTGAGTTAATTCGTGATAAAGTGTAGCGTAGTAATTAGCTGTTGCGTCTCCACCTTTGGTTTCTTTGAAAATCTCAGGGGAGGGGAGGTTAATATAATCAGCCGCTACATTGTAATAAGCACTGCTTTCATTATGACGAATATCTGCGCCTGTCGCATCAATTAAAGCATCTGCCGCGCCGATTGCCTGAATATCGGATGGCTCAAAATCGGCATTAACATCAAATCCTTCCACTTGATCGGCATTAAAAACCGTCGAGTAACAAGCAAACATACGGGTTTCAGCTTCCTGATTATCGTCTTCTGGATCAACCTCAAAAGATTTCCAGAAAACGACTTGAACACCTTTAGCCCCTTTCTTCACCTTTGCGCCTATCTGCTGCCATTGCCGATATGTTGCCCAAACAGCAGATTTATAGCCATGAGCTAATTGATGCGCCCAGAGTAGGGGAACATTTACACCATGATAAAGATTTCCTGTTTTGACGTTCTGCGGAATACTCGACATTGTATGCCAAGGCATTTCAAGCCCACCTGAAAGCCCTTGTTCAATGGCTTCTATGATTGTGTCGGTAACTGTTTGGTATATGTCTAGGCGTTTCATTTTCTTTTCTCCTTAAAATGTGGTTCGCACTTCTTTCCTAGAAGTGCCGTGAAACGGCCTACGGAAGCGGCTGGAACGGTCTACGCCCCGAAAAAACGGAGGGGGATCACCCGCCCTGCACTGAGCAAAGCGAGGGAAGGGTGGGGATACCGTTTTTTTGCGCTACGCGACCCGAAGGGGGGGCTAGAACGAAACAGCCAAGAGAAAAAACAAAAAAGCCCTTAAACCCCAAAAATTCAAATTATTCCTTTCTTAAACCCCAAAAATTCAATAAAATGGCTTTGAAAGGATTTTTAATGCCCACTTTTTTTGACGATCTGCCGGAAGTCTTTGTCTCCAATACCGAAATTTCGGCATTGGTGAGCGAGGCTGTAAAATCGGGAAAACTCCGAAAACTTGGCACAAGGCTTTACACAAAGGATCTGGAAGCAACGCCGGAAAGCATCGTGAAGCGTAACTGGTATTTTTTGCTTAAACGTTACTACCCCGATGCCCTGATTGCCGACCGCACCGCGATAGAAAACCAACCTGCGGCAGACGGCTCGGTGTTTATCGTTTCAAAGAAAAAGAGAGAAACCGTCCTGCCAGGGATTATTTTCAAACCAAGGCCGGGAGTAGGGGGCTTGGAAACAGACAAGCCTTTCCTGGGCGGGGTACACCTGTCCTCAACCGGGCGGGCTTATCTGGAAAATATGCGCGTATCGCGCACGCGCGGCGGTGATACCTCCCGCACCTTATCCCGAAAAGAAATTGAGGAACGCCTTGACCGCGTATTGCGGCAAAGTGGCAATGCCGGACTGAACGCCATTCGGGATGAAGCCCGCGCACTGGCAAAAAACCTCGATGCGGAAAAAGAGTTTAAGGAACTAGACGAGCTGATCGGATCTCTGCTTGGAACGCGCGACACAGAAATGAAAAGTGCTATAGGCAAGGCCAGGAAAGGGGGGATGCCCTTTGATCCTGTGAGATTGGAAAAATTCATCACATTGTTTGAAGCCTTAAAAGCATCTGCCCCCGTACACCGCCGCGCGCGCGAAACTACCGGGGCAGCCAGAACCAATTTGGCGTTTTTTGAGGCTTATTTCTCTAACTTCATTGAAGGGACGGAATTTGAAATTGATGAAGCCGTTGATATTGTCTTCAATGGCCGCATCCCGAATGACCGGCCGGAAGACGCACACGATGTTTTAGGGACATTCAGAATTGTTTCCGATACTTCGGAAATGGCCAAATTGCCGAGTTCAGCGGAAGAATTGTCTCATTTGCTGAAAAGCCGTCACGCGGTTTTTATGGAGTTGCGGCCGGATAAACACCCCGGCACATATAAGATCAAAAACAACCAGGCCGGCTCAAGTCTTTTTGTCGCCTCTGAACTGGTGGAAGGCACACTTGAAAAAGGGTTTGAGATATACCAATCATTGAACGTGCCTCTATACCGGGCCATTTTTATGATGTTCCTGATTAGCGAGGTTCACCCCTTCACAGACGGTAACGGGCGAGCGGCGCGGATTATGATGAATGCGGAGTTGGTCGCGGCAGACGAAGAAAAAATCATTATTCCCACGATCTATAGAAGCAATTATCTCTCTTCTCTCAAGGCGTTGACCCATAGTGGGCGAACAGAACCGCTGATACGAACACTCGACTTTGCTCAAAAATATACAAGAAGCCTTGATTGGGATGATTTTGAAGAAGCGCGGCGCCAGCTCGCGGTAACAAATGCTTTTATGGATCCAAATGAAGCTGATGAAAACGGCGTAAGACTGAAACTTTATCAGGAAAGCTAACTCAACAGCTAATATGGGAACTACAATTTTCACCACCTGACAGGTACAAAATTCACCACTGGCATTACAAAGTTATAAAAATTAACCCATAGATTAACTGTGGGATGAGTTAAAATGACGGACGATATTTTCAAAGAACCTGACGATGCGAACACACCTTTGACGGAAGAGGAAAAAGAAGGGTCAATTCCTTCTTATACTTTAACGCGCGCAGAACTTAACCAAGCAGAACAGCGCAATATCATGAAGGCTGAATTATGGTCTCAATCCAAAAAACGAAATCCACTTGATGTCACATTTTTGAAAAATTCACACAAACGCATGTATAACGAAGTCTGGGAATGGGCAGGCAAATTTCGTAAATCTGAGCGTAACATAGGCATTGATGCGTATAGCATCTCATCAGAACTAGCCCAGCTCGTTAGTGATATTCAATATCAGGTAGATCATAATAGCTTTCCTCTGGATAAAATCACAGCGCGGTTTCATCCAGAGGCTCGTCTTAATACATCCGTTACCAAACGGAAATGGCCGACATAGCCGCCTTGCGACCGATATATTGCTTAATTTTCTAGGAAAAGGACGGTTCACTTGGGGAGCAGGGGATCTCTCAGCAAAAGGAGACATTAGATCAAAATATATTACTGCTCTTCGGGCAGCCGATAATCATGATTACACCGTCCGTTTTACAATCTTTGCCAGAGATTTTATTAGTGTTTGCGTTGTTTTTGTTAAAAGCTTCGGGGGTAAAACACCATAGCTAAATTCTGTATCTTTACGCCCCTTAATACGCCTTAGATCAGGGCCGGGCCAAATAAAACGATTAACTTCGGAGCAAACAATCCATGAACGCTCACTATCGAGTTTCAAATGCTCTTTGACTTTTAAGGGAATTTCACCAGCCATATCGGGGTTTTCAGGTTGCGTATGTGTAATCGCTGCGACTGTCACAACCGTATCATCTCCGCTTGTTTTTTTGGATAAGATAACCGCGCAAGGACGGTCTTTAACGCCCTCCTCACGTCCGGCCTTATAGTCTTTGCGCCAGAGATAAGAATAGCTGATAACCAGACCGGGGAACGGTTCGGGAATATGAGACATGATATTTAAAGCCCTTAATCGTCCAGCAGATCATTCAGATACGCATACTCAGCAGGCACTTGCGCCGCCGCTATATCGCGAATATCATCTTCATTCAACTCTTCAACGCCTAAAACCTCACGATCACGGCGCTTGAGGCGGTGATATTCTTCGGAAGACAAAAACACATATTTCTCTCGGCCATTACGTGTGACAAAAACAGGCTCTTTTAACGCCATGTCCTGAATCTCTCCGATTTGCCGCTGTAGGTCTGATATTGTAACACGGTGCATAATGAAACTCCTGTAAAGCATACTTTATGTATTATATATAATATACATGAATACATATTAATTG
>JAOUOR010000124.1 GCA_029880245.1 Alphaproteobacteria bacterium | reverse complement strand
TATTTTCGATTTTCTGGGCCAAATGCGTAATAACTTCGGCAACCATTAAATCATCCGTGCTTGGTGCGCGCCCTTCTTCCGCATAATCGCGTAGCATACGCACCTGTTCCTGCAAATGGGCAATATCGTCTTTAAGATCAAAAATTTCGTCGGTCAGAACCAAAGAAGTCAAAACAAGAAGGTGGTTTTCACTCGAAGCCGCTCCGGAATCCGAAATATCCTGCGCACGTGCATCCAAATATTGACCGATTTTCTCTAACCGATCTTCCTGTCCATCATCACAGGACAGACAATAGCCGCGATTGTTAATTTGCAATGTAACTTCGGACATAGTTTCTCCTTTAAGGTTTACTCACTAAGAATCATTTCAACTTTTCGAATGGCACTATCAAGGCGCTGTACAATAAAATCAGTACCGACACCAGAGTTCTGGCTTTCAAAGCTTTTACCGGTCACTAATGATACATCCAGTTTTTCAACAGCATCATTAAGCTTTTCAAGTGCAAATTTGACCGACGACATACAGGTAACCTTTCTTTGAATTCAAGAACACGAACAACTACAAACATGATTATGAAACGATGTGTTTCAGGGTCAACCAGTGTTTAGAATATTTATGAATTAAACCACAAGAATTTCAACCTAGCGCTTGACCAATGCGGCATTCAAAGGCATGTTATGCCAAGTTCTATAAAAGCTAATATAGGTGTAAAAAACATGAACAAAGCACTTGCTGCCACTATGCCCATAAAAATACCCGAAAATGATCTAAAAAACATGTCCAATGCTATCCGTGCTTTGTCTATGGATGCTGTACAAAAAGCCAATAGCGGGCACCCCGGAATGCCTATGGGGATGGCCGATGTTGCAACGGTTTTGTACTCAAAATTCCTTAAATTTGATCCCAAAAATCCGGAATGGCCTGACCGTGACAGATTTGTGCTGTCTGGCGGTCATGGCTCTATGCTGCTTTATGCGGTGAATTACCTGACAGGTTACGAGAAAATGACTCTCGATCAGATTAAAAACTTCCGTCAGCTTGGCGCAATCACAGCCGGTCACCCCGAAGTCGAACCCGATGCAGGAATTGAAACAACAACAGGGCCATTGGGACAAGGTATAGGTAATGCCGTGGGAATGGCTCTGGCCGAACGCATCCTTAATGCCCGCTTCGGAGATGATCTGGTTTCGCATTACACTTATGTTATGTGCGGCGATGGCGATCTAATGGAAGGAATCAGCCATGAAGCCTGCTCGCTGGCCGGACATTTAAATTTGTCCAAACTGATTATGCTCTATGATGATAATGGAATCTGCATTGACGGCAGCACAGATATGACATTTATCGACAACACCAAACAACGCTTTATGGCCTATGGTTGGGATGTCATGGAAGTTGACGGACATGATTATGCCGCAATTGAGCGTGCTATCCACCGCGCACAAAGGACTCCAAAACCCAGCCTGATTTGTTGTAAAACGCATATTGGCTTTGGCGCACCAACCAAACAGGGTAAAAATTCAGCGCATGGATCACCGCTTGGCGAAGATGAAATCAAAGGCGCACGTAAGAATCTAGACTGGCCCCATGCCCCCTTCGAAGTTCCGGAAGATATTCTGACCTCTTGGCGAGAAATCGGAGAAAAAGGATCAGAGCAAAGACAAGCTTGGGAATTACGCGCTAAAGACCATGAAAAAATAGAAGATTTTATAGTCTGTATAGATGGCGACTTCAAAATTGAAACCACAAAAACAATACGGGACCTAAAAACCGCTTTTGCAGAAGAAAAACCCACAAAAGCCACGCGCCAGACTTCAGGCATGTGCCTCGAAAAACTTGTATCTGCAATCCCTGCACTTATCGGTGGATCTGCTGATTTAACAGGCTCGGTCAACACCCAAGTCAGCGCATCTAAAACCATCAATAAAGATAATTATAACGGCAATTACATCTATTACGGCGTGAGAGAACATGGAATGGCTGCGGTGATGAACGGAATCGCGCTGCATAAAGGACTTGTTCCCTATGCCGGAACATTTTTGCAATTCTCCGATTACTCACGGCCCTCAATCCGTTTGGCTGCGCTTATGAAACAACGCGTGATCCATGTCCTGACTCATGATTCAATTGGTCTGGGCGAGGATGGCCCGACGCACCAGCCTGTTGAGCATCTCTCAGCCCTCAGAGCTATTCCAAATTGTTATGTATACCGC
>JAOUOR010000080.1 GCA_029880245.1 Alphaproteobacteria bacterium | reverse complement strand
GGATTAGCACAGCAGGTCATGAAGGTAGGCAACTAGACCTAAGCGCTTATAATCTTTCACAAGCCAAAAACTTAAGAAAATTTCCGCTCACAGCCATCAAAGCCAAAAATTCAAAATTCATCGGACAGGACCTAAGCAATGCCCAGCTACAAAGCTGTGTTCTTGACGGGTCGGACTTCAGGGATTGCTCCCTTACCGGCGCTGATTTAAGAGGAACAAGCCTAATAAACTGTAAATTAATGCGTGCCAATCTGAGCGGCGCACGTCTAAGAGCCCTCCAGTTCAAGAACCGTGATAAAATCCAGCAAGTTAATTTAAGCGGCGCCGATCTGTCCTATGCCGATCTGTCCTATGCTGATTTATCCGACTGTATCTTAATGGGAGCAAATTTAACCAAGACAAACCTGTCTAATGCCGATCTTTCCCGTGCTGACTTAAGCAAGGCTATTTTAACCAAAACAAACCTGACCGACGCAAAACTGGATGAAGCCATTATTGATCTTACAGCAATCAACTCTGATTAATTGTGATATTTATCCACGATAGTCAAAACCATCTGCCATTCTTTTACTGACACGCATTATTTTACAGATTAAACTCCCGCTCATGCATATAAGATATCTACCGGAAAACCTGATTAACCGGATCGCCGCCGGTGAAGTTGTCGAGCGCCCCTCCGCAGCCGTCAAAGAGCTGATCGAAAATGCTCTGGACGCCGGAGCCAGCGCCATTGACATCGACATTTATAATGGCGGTAAGGATAAAATTATCATCAATGATAATGGCAGCGGTATGAGCAAAGAAGACCTTGTTGCCGCTCTGGATCGCCATGCCACCTCTAAACTTCCTGATGATGATTTGCTCAATATTTCTTATCTGGGCTTTCGCGGAGAAGCCTTGGCCTCTATTGCCTCTGTTGCCCGCGTTACTATCCAGACACACGATTCCGTTAGCGGTGAAAGCTGGCAAATATCCTGTGAGGCAGGCAAGAAAAGCGGCATATCTCCTTGCGCTCACCCAAAAGGCACACGCATCGAGGTCAAAGATTTATTCTATGCCACGCCTGCTCGCTTGAAATTCCAAAAGACGCAGCGCTCTGAATATATAGCCGTGAAAGACATCGTCACGCGCCTTGCTATGGTCAATCCAAGTGTCGCTTTTAAGCTAACCCATGATGGTGACAGAAAGCTGCACCTGCCTGCTGTACTGGAAGGACGAGCAAGATTATCCTCGATATTGGGCCGAGAGTTTGGCGAAAATGCTATGGATATAGAAGCGCACCGCGATGAAATCACCTTAACCGGATTTGCCGCTTTGCCGACCTATCACCGCGGGACGCCAGCCTATCAATATATGTTTGTGAATGGACGTACAGTGAAAGACAAATTGCTGCAAGGGTGCATCCGCGCGGCCTATGCCGACGTACTCCACCGTGATCGCCATCCTGTTGTTGCACTCTTTCTTGATTTACCAAGCGAGGAAGTGGATGTGAACGTGCACCCCGCCAAAGCCGAAGTACGTTTCAGAGACTCACAAACCATACGCTCTATGATTATCGGCGCTTTAAAACAAGCCATTTTAGAAAACGGCACAATGGCAGTATCTACAAACTCGGCGGCAACTCTTGGAAAATTTCGCGCTTCCTACTCCATGCCCTCCGGCCCCGCTTTGCCCTTAACCCGTAGCAATCATAGGGCGGTACCGGCTAATTATTACCAGCACCACATGGCTGAATCCAATGGCAACACGGCCTTTGCTCTTATGCCACAAGCGAGAACAGATGAATCACCTGAAACAGTAGAAAATTACGAACCTTCATCGGAAAACTACCCGCTAGGCGCAGCGCGCGCACAACTCCACGAAAATTATATCATAGCCCAAACCCTGGAAGGGATTGTCATAGTCGATCAACATGCAGCGCATGAGCGTCTGGTCTATGAGCGCTTTAAAGCTCAAATCTCAGAGCGCGGCATTGAAAAACAAGGACTTTTAACGCCTGAAATCATAGAATTAAGTGACACACAAACACAGCAACTTTTGGAACATGCCGAGACTTTAAGCACGCTGGGATTAGAAATCGAGCCTTTCGGAGGTAACGCCATAGCCGTGCAGGCTGTCCCTTCTATTCTGGGTGCAAAGGCCAATATCAAGCGTCTGGTCTATGATCTGGCAGATGAAGTTTTGGACCGTAACACCGCGCAAACTCTTGAGGAACGCATTAATGCAATTCTCTCGACCATGGCTTGTCACGGCTCCGTCAGATCAGGCCGCCGCATGAACGCACAGGAAATGAACGCGCTTTTAAGACAAATGGAGAAAACACCCTTATCTGGTCAATGTAATCACGGTAGGCCGACTTACATTTCCCTTTCACTAAAAGAGATTGAAAAACTCTTCTCGCGATCGTAACTTAAGGAAACAATATTTTTGATAAGTGATTAGAAGACATGGCAACAGAAAATAACGATTTTGATTATGAAGAATCAGGAGAGACAAAGCCAACAACAGAACGTTCGCGCATTCTGGTCTATTATATCATCATGTTCGGATCGCTTGTTCTCATCTGTATGCCTTCCCTTTATCTATCATTAATAAGCACACTAATTTGTTGTTTTACGCTTGCCGCAGTTTATTCTGCGCGCTTCAACTCAGAGGAAGACAGTCTTACCGAAAACCACATGACGTACCTTATCCATACGTTCTGGTATACGATGTTATTCCTTTTATACTCCGTTATTGCCGGCTTGACCTATTTATTGCTTTTTGCGAATTACCACGTCATCGGCCCTTGTCTGGAGCTTCTACCCGGAAAACTTGTTTCGATAACGCGAAGCTTTAATATCGACAGCCTCATTGAATTTACCGGAAGTTGTGCAAAAGCTTTTACTGAAGAAAACAGCACTCACCTTTTAATGACAAGTTTAATTGCATTTTTACCTGTAATTATGTACCTTCTGTATCGTTTTATTAAAGGATGGACCTGCATATCAAAGGCAATACCCGTTCCAATGAAGAATGAATAATAATTAAGAACGTGATAATTGCGGGATCAGGAGCCGCTTCAAAATATGAAAAAACAAGATAAAATTTCCGCGCAGGCTTCAAGATCATTTCTCTTCGAAGCTTGCTGTTTTTCTAATAAGGGATCGCGCCCATAACGCTGCGCATCATAAAGCTCTTCCTTGAAATGCTCTTCCAGATAGGCACATTCTAAAATATCTTCAGCGTTTGCCACCTCGTCCAGAAAAGCCAATGCAAGAATAAGTGAACCGGAAAGAGAAGTAACAATTTGCACAATATTAAAACGGTCAAGATCAAGATTTCGTATGTCCGATTCAACTTTCCTATGCAAATCCTGATCCTGTTTGACAGCACTCAAGCCACGTGTTGTTTTAAGCGATATCCCGTATTTTTTTTCGAATCCGGATATCCATCTGCCCCAAATATCATTTTGCCGCTTAACCAGATCTTCCGGCTCATCTGCGTGATAACATAACAAATCCGTATCCAGATACTTTAGGATATTTCCTGTGATTTCCTCCCTATTAATTTCCACATGATCAATCAGCGTCGTGATAATTTGCGTCACAGGCATGGTATCAGGCTTGATGACATCGCCCTGCTCCGCCCATTCCTTCATCATCAACATAGCAATATCCCGACTTTTATGCTGCAAAACTTTCTTTGATTTGGTCTTAATAGACTTACCATCCAGCATAACCATATAGGCATCACCGCTTTGATCAACAGAAGCAAGCTTGTAAAATCGTTTCATCAGGGAAATCTACTCTTTGGTGATAAAGGCCATGCAAGGATCATTTGCGCCCCTGCCCAGCAATACAGAGGAGACAAATTTATAGTTTTCCTCAGAAAAAACTACCGGATTATCCGCCGCAACATTCTTGGAACCGGCCATCCATGCGCCCTCTCCATTCCGGACAAACTCATAGGCCGCGCAAGCCCCATTATCTTTTGGCACGGTTATTATATCGGATGAAATACCATTTTGAATCAAAGATACCAGATCAACCGTGTTTTGGTCCTCCGTCACCAGCATCGTGTAACCCTCTCCACTCCCCTTACTCACAATAAACATATCCGGCACCTTGATCTGCGCCCCGCCCATATCGCCATGAATACCGGAGAGGTAATAATGCCCCTGTTGCTTCTTAAGGTGAATAAAGAAATTGCCTTCCCCGCCGATATCTTCATAGGCTGCTTTTTCAAGCTCAATAGAAAGATCGTAGTCATAAGACGATAACTGATTCATAAGATACTCAGCCTTGCTTTTCTGGGCAAAGTTTTCAAGTACATCTTCATGTACAAAAATTTCGACAAAACGCTCTATGAGAGCAAAAATCGATTTCTGTCCACTAAGATCCCGATCCTGAAACCCCGAGAGTTTTATACTTCCACTCACCTGCTTTGGATTTCTGAGTAAATCAATATTGATATCAAAATTTATAAGTGCCGTGCTTCCTTCCGGTTTTAAATCCCCGCGAATATTCATAATCCCTTGCGCCACAGCAGACATTACCAATTGCCCCTTTAAGGCCAAATCCCGTGAAGAGACAACTACATTATCTACAAGCGCAAATTTATTGTGCTGGGATTTGACTTCCCCTGCCAAAGATAAATCCGCAACATGAAGTTCTATGGCTGTATCTCCATCAAGCCTGTATTTATAAACACCGCCCGATCCGGAAACATTCACACCCAAAGCCGCATTCCAGTTATATGGCCCAAACAACCCCTCACCTTTAAGAAATGATATGTTTTTACTGACATCATGATCGATATAAATCTTATCTGCCACACTATCTCTTTGAAAAAACATCCCTTTCTTAACTCGAAAATCTTCAATCAGAAAACTCTTGAACTTGGCACTACTCATCATCATATCGAAAAAACTCATCTTGGTATGCATTTTACCAATACTGATAATTTCATTCGTTGATTCCGGATAAGGCAGAATTTTCAAGCCTTCAAAAGAGATCGAAAAAGAAGGAAAAAAGCTCATATTGTGAAGTTTTTCAATTTTAGCAGGCCTATTTCCAAAAGACCTGCTGGCAAAGCTCTCTATCCCTTCGCGAAGCATATCACTAGAGCCGCCCATATTTGCCATAATCGTAAATATGACGAGGAAAAAAGCCAAGATAAAGAAAATCAACTTCCCCAAAAAAGAAAACCAGTTTTTGTCATTTTTTAAACGGTAATCTTCTAATACCTCTTCCGAAGCCTGAACACTTTCCGACTTTTCAATTTGTTTATTGTTTTTCTTACCCTTGGCCATAAATCTCTCTTTTTATTATGTGCCAGATTATATAACGTGAAATCACTTTATAAATCCAGAACTTATCATTATTCTATAGTCCTTCAAACGGATCACTTTTATCCTTGTGATTAAACCCGAACGCCTTCCAGCTTTTAACAAGTTCCGGCGATAATGGCGCAGTAATATCCAGTGTTTTTCCAACCTTAGTCGGATGCGGCAAAATAATACGACGTGCATGAAGATGAAGACGATCCTCCATATCAATATCGGAAAAATCAGCCTCTAGCTTTTTGGATTCAGGGTCTCTGATATGTTTGTATTTATGATCACCAATCACGCTACTGCCCATCGTTTGCGCATGAATACGAATTTGATGGGTACGCCCTGTACGCGGCCAGAAAGCTACAAATGCGGCGGCCTCTCCGGCACGTTCCAGCACGGCAAATTCTGTAACCGCATATTTACCTTCTTCCTCATCTATGATCATCTTCTCGCGGTTCACACCTCCGGCCTTAATCAAAGGCGCGTTAATCTTACCGGAATGCACCTCCGGCACAGGCGAAAGCAAAGCCCAATATATCTTCTTGATATTGCGCCCCTTAAAGGCATCACCCAAAGCTTTAGCCACTTTGCTGGAACGCGCAAGCAGCATTACACCGCTCGTATCCTTATCCAGCCTATGCACAAGACGCGGCACAACGCCTTGTTTATCCTTTAGCACCGGAAGCAAACCATCAATATGACGTTTGATCTTCGTCCCGCCTTGCGTGGCAATACCCGCAGGCTTGTTCAGAGCAATCACATCCCCGTCATCATAGATAACCAAAGACTGGATGAAAGCTGCATCCTCATCGGAAATCTTACGGGTTTTATCATGTTTTTCGCTTTTAGGTCCCTTAGTCTCGAAAGGAGGAATTTTTACTTCCTCACCTGCCCCTAATTTACGCTCGGGCTTGGCACGTTTGCCGTCAATACGGATCATCCCTTTACGCAAAAATTTCTGCGCCAGAATATAAGGTAAATCCGGCGCATTTTTCTTAAGCCAGCGATCAAGTCTTTGACCATCATCATCTTCGGTTACCGTAATAAACCGGAAACCCCCGCCGCCCGTAGCACTCATGCGCTTAAACCCCTCATTATCATTAACCCCAGAAACAAGCCCATAATAGACAAAACGACAGATGCCAAAACGTATCCACCCGCCTGCACAATATCACCGCGCTCATACAGCGTCACAACATCAAGAGAAAATGTAGAAAATGTAGTAAACGCACCTAGGAACCCCGTCATACAGAGCATCCGAATCTCAGATGAAACCTGAGCCATATGAGAGAATTTCACAACAAGTAATCCCATCATAAACGAGCCGAGAATATTTACGCATAAAGTTCCCCATGGAAACCCATGCCCAAAAATCTGGACACTCAAAACATTAACACCATGGCGTGCTACCGCGCCACAAGCACCGCCTAATGCTATAACTCCTATTGTTGCAATCATAAAAGCCCTATATATTTATTACGTATTTAAACCTTACAAATTAATCTTATATAAATATAGTCGTTTCGCTTTATTTTTGCACTAGGCATAAGAGGCACAGCGTATAAACAATGCATAAACGACGCATAACAAAGAGCAAGAATAAATAGAAATGACTAAAATATGGTAGAGAGCTCTGGCAATACAAAAAAGGGAATTTTATTAGCGCTCTTCGGCTTTAGCTCTTTTGTTATTTCGGATTCATGCGCCAAATGGCTCTCTGGCAGTTATAACATCATAGATATCGTTGTCTGGTCCTATATTTTTGCCCTTATTACTGGCCTTGTTTTCTCACCACTATTAGGTGGCCTGAAAAAAACCCTGAGGACAAAAAGCCTGAAAACCCACGTAGGGAGAGGCTTATGCAACCTTGGCCTGGCTACAAGCGTAGTACTAGCTTTCAAAAATCTGGATCTGACAGCTGTTTATCCGATTATGTTTCTGGCTCCTTTTATGATCACCATCATGGCCATCCCGATTTACAAAGAATATGTCCATCCAGAAAGTTGGATAGCCATCGCCATAGGTTTCTTTGGTGTTCTGGTAGCCTACCGCCCGGGTTTTGAAATTCTGGATCCGTGGTTGATCGTTCCGTTTTTCACAGTATTTTGCATTGCGGGATTAGCACTTCTAGCGCGCGCCTTGCACAAAGATGAAACCTTATTGTCTTTATCTTTCTACCCTTGTCTCATGACATTTATAGTTCTTGCACCCTATACAGCACTCAGAGGTACAATTCCGGCATTAACCGACTTACCGTTTTTCGCTCTTGCCGGAGTCATGCTGGTCTGCGGGATTAGCGGAGTTTCCTTCTCAATCCGTTTGGCCAGATTTGCTGTCGTTGCCCCGCTCCATTACTTGCAACTCCCGCTGGCTTTTACTATAGGCTATTTGGTTTTTAATGAAACACCGGATTTATTGATGAAAATTGGTGCACTCATCATTGCCGGAAGCGGCCTTTTATTATGCTTTGAACAAAACAAAACCAAGACCACAGCCCAAGACTAAAGTGCCCCGATCAAGTGATCCTGCCCAACAGCCTATGACCTGCTTTTTCTTCATTCCCTTGTAGTTTTTAGCTCTCTTGCGAAAATAAATCCGACATATGCTTGACCTTGGAGTTAAGAATATGAAATATAGCGTTTTTACGAATTCCCTGTGAAGAGTTTTATTTGAAATGAGCGCACAAGAGCTGCAATACACAGAAGAAGTCGCCGAGGCTACAGCCTCTATATTTGACAAACTTTCCAAGCAATATAAGAAGGAGCAGTGGGAAACCCTCGCGCCTTATATCCACCGCATCAATCAACTCAAGAAGGAGAAAAATGCGGTTATCCTCGCCCATAATTATATGACCCCCGATATTTTCTACGGTGTAGGCGATATTGTCGGCGACTCGCTGATGCTGGCTCAAGAAGCTGCTAAGACAAGCGCCGATATCATCGTCCAGTGCGGTGTGCATTTTATGGCGGAAACAGCCAAAGTCCTTTGCCCCGAAAAGAAAGTTCTGATGCCGGATATGAAAGCCGGATGCTCTCTTTCCGAATCGATTACAGCAGCAGACGTGCGGGCCCTTAAGGAAAAATACCCCGGTATTCCTGTTGTAACCTATGTGAATACCTCCGCCGATGTGAAGGCCGAAAGCGATGTATGCTGCACCTCTTCCAATGCCTTGAAAATCGTCAATAAGCTTGGTGAACAAGGCCACGATACGGTGATTATGACGCCGGACAAATATCTAGCTCAAAATATCGCGGCAGAAACAAAAGTCAAAGTCATTTTCTGGGAAGGCACGTGCATGGTGCATGAACGCTTTACCCCGCAAGATATCACCGATATGCGCAAAAGCTATGATGATATTATCGTGCTGGCCCATCCCGAATGTCCGCCCGACGTTATAGCCGAATCCGACTTCTCCGGTTCGACATCGCAAATGGATAACTACATCAAGGAACACCAGCCCAAGCGCGCCATGCTGATGACCGAATGTTCCATGAGTGATAACATCGCGGCTGCTAATCCGGCAGTCGAGATGATCGGCACATGCCAGATGTGCCCGCATATGAAGCGCATTACCTT
>JAOUOR010000027.1 GCA_029880245.1 Alphaproteobacteria bacterium | reverse complement strand
TGTTAAAAAAGGTTCCGCGCCGGATAAGACAATTCTCGATGTTGATGTACAGGAAAAATCAACAGGTGAGCTGTCAATAGGCGCTGGATTTTCATCATCAGACGGACCATTGGCTGACCTTAGGGTTAGGGAGCGCAATCTTCTCGGTAAAGGGCAAGATCTTGCATTATCGGCAACAATTGCAGGGGAGAAAACAGAATTTGATGCATCTTTTACCGAGCCTTATTTCTTGAACCGTGATATTTCAGCCGGAGTTGATGCTTTCCACATAACGCGGGACTTGCAAGACGAGAGCTCATTTGATCAGGAAAGAACAGGCGGCGGCTTAAGGGTGGGGTACCCCTTGTCCAAAAACTGGCGCCAGACACTTGGGTATCGTTTGGAAAACAATGAAATTGCCGATGTTGATGATGATGCATCCCGCTTTATCAGAGATCAGGAAGGCAAAAGAACATCTTCATCTGTTTCCCAGCGTCTTGTTTATGACACAAGGGACAGCACAAGATTTTCTACAAGCGGCCTGATATATTGGCTGGATACGGAAATATCCGGCTTAGGCGGTGATTCAAAATATATTTCAGGGAAAACAGGCGCATCTTATTTCTATCCGATAACAGACCGGTTTATCCTGAATGTTCTTGGTGAGACTGGCGCAGTGCAAGGCTATGACGATAAGGATGTAGAAATCAACGAGAGATATTTTCTAGGTGGAAATAATTTACGTGGCTTTGAGCGTTCCGGCGTTGGCCCGAGAGATTCGACAAATGGCGATGCTTTGGGTGGGAACTACTTTTATCGGGGCAGTGTTGAACTATCTTTTCCTATAGGTTTACCCGAGGAAATGGGGATAAGAGGTCATGCTTTCTCTGATGCCGGGTCTCTTTGGGATATTGATGAATCCGGAGTGGATTTGCTGGAGGAAGAAAACATAAGAGCAGCCGGAGGCGTTGGCTTATCATGGAGATCACCCTTTGGTCCGATCCGCATTGATTTTGCTGCACCGTTCTTAAAAGAAGATTTTGATGAGGAAGAAAAATTCAGGTTTGATTTTGGTACCAGATTCTAGTTATAAAAGCCTACATAAAAAATTTTAGAATCTTGAAACTTATCTTAAAGGTACTGTTATGAACACTGAGAAATTCCTGCGTTTTACGCTCACTATCTTTGCGCTTCTGATATTTAGCTCCTTGCAGGCAAATGCCGAGGTCAGTATTGCCGTCGTTGATATTCATCAGATCCTGTCAGAGTCTAAAGCGGCAAAATCTGTGAAGGAGCAGGTAAAGTCCAAAAGGGAAAGCTTTGTAAAAGAGGTAAAGTCTGCAGAGGATGTCTTACGCAAAGAACAAAAAAAGCTGGAGGAAGCTAAAGATAAGGTTTCCAAAGAGGAGTTAATGAGCCAGTTCCGCAGCTTTGAAGAAAGAAGACTGGAAGCTAGAAAGAATCTGCAAGAGAAACAGAAAAACCTTGATCAGGCCTATAATAAGGTGATGGCTGATTTATCGAAGTCTATATTCGAGGTCTGTCAAAAGATAGCTGATGAGAAGAAAATAGATCTGGTCATTACAAAGGACAATATCATTGTCGGAAATAAGGCTCTTGATATTACCGCCGAAGTTTTGGCAAATCTTGACAAGACATTGCCTAAATTGGCTTTGGATGTTAAATAGGACCTCTATAGACTTATTTTCTTCACATGGAATGCATTTGCATATATACATGAAACTATGCCGGATAATCGTTTTCATAAAAAAGCTTTAGACTCCATTAGTCTAGGAGAAATCTCCGATCTTGTAGGATGCGAATTATCTGATGCTGCGGCGAAGGATTTAAAGGTTAGTGACGTATCGCCCTTGGATGCTGCCGAGAGTGGTCATGTCTCCTTTTTGGATAATCTTAAATATAAGTCAGATTTTGTGAATACAAGAGCCGCAGCATGTTTCACGACGAAATCTATGGCGAAGCATGCGCCAAAGACAACGATATGTCTGATTACAGATTCGCCCTACAAGTCTTATGCTCTGACAGCACAGCAATTTTATCCGGAAAATAGATCTAAAAAATCAAGTATTTCAGACCATGCTATCATCGAACATGACGTCATTTTAGGGCAGGGCTGCGTCATCGAGGCAAATGTAGTTATAAAATCCGGCGCAGTTTTAGGTCAGAATTGTTGGATTGAAGCTGGCACAGTCATTCAGGAAAACGTGCAAATCGGGGATAATGCCCATATTGGTTCAAATGCCACGATCTCACACTCTATTATTGGAGATAATGTACGTATATATACAGGTGCGCGCATTGGGCAAGATGGCTTTGGTTTTGCAATAGATCCGGCCGGACATGTTAAAATACCTCAATTAGGCCGTGTGATTATCGAAGATCATGTGGAAATCGGTGCAAACACAACCATTGATAGGGGTGCAGGACCGGATACAATCATTGGGCAAGGAACATGGATAGATAACCTTGTCCAGATAGGACATAATGTCAGGATTGGAAAAGGCTGCGTGATTGTGGCTCAAGTCGGTATCTCGGGAAGTACTGTGCTAGAGGATTATGTGGCTTTTGGAGGGCAAGCAGGAATAGCAGGTCACTTGCGCGTTGGTAAAGGCGCACAGGTTTCCGCGCAGGCTGGCGTTATGAATGATATTCCGGCCGGAGAGCAATATATGGGATCTCCTGCTTTTCCCAGAAGTCAGTTTTTAAGACAAGTTGCGACACTAAACCGCTTGATTCAAAAGAAGAAAAGCGATTAACTGCGTATTAAAAGTTAATATTACAACCAGCAATTAGTTCAGGTAAGGCAATGAGCAAAGCAAAAAACGAAATAATAGATGTCAATAAGATCATGGAAATGATTCCGCACAGATATCCCATATTATTGGTGGACAGGATTGTCGAGTTGAACTCCGGTGAAAGTGCCATTAGTCTAAAGAATGTAACGATTAATGAGCCCCAGTTTATGGGACATTTCCCGGGGTTTCCGGTGATGCCGGGGGTCATGATTATTGAAGCTATGGCCCAGACAGCCGCTCTTGTCGTCGTGGATTTTCTTGGAGACGAGGCTAAGGGTAAGGTCGTTTATTTTATGACCATTGATAATGCGCGTTTCCGTAAACCCGTCACCCCAGGCGATTCCATGTATATCCATGTTGAAAAAATACAATCCCGCGGGCCTGTCTGGAAATTCAAGGGCGTTGCAAAAGTCGGTGATACCGTTTGTGCTGAGGCCGTATTCAGCGCCATGATAACGGATACAGACAGTAAAGCCTGATCTTAAAAAATATATTTCTTCTACTTAAACCGTTCAATCGCCAGTTCTGCAGCATGCAAAACGGCTTTGGCTTTATTGACGCATTCCTGATGCTCGTTTTCAGGAATACTATCAGCGACAACGCCGCCACCGGCCTGTACATAGACTTTACCGTCCTTTACCAAAGCTGTGCGCAGCGCGATGCAGCTATCCATTGTATTATCCGAAAAATATCCTACACCGCCCGCGTAAGCACAGCGCTTGGATGGCTCAAGCTCGTCAATGATTTCCATCGCACGGATTTTTGGCGCACCGCTGACCGTGCCTGCCGGAAAACCGGAAAAAAGAGCATCAATGATATTCAGATCTTCGCGTAATGTGCCTTCGACATTAGAGACAATATGCATAACGTGGGAATAACGCTCGACTGTGAATTGGTCCGTGACTTTGACACTACCGATTTCAGCCACGCGTCCGACATCATTACGCCCCAGATCAATCAGCATAAGATGTTCGGCAAGCTCTTTTTCATCGGAGAGCAAATCTTGCTCCAGAGCTTTATCCTCGTCCTTAGTAGAGCCGCGCTTGCGTGTGCCGGCAATGGGACGGATCGTCACTGTGTTATCACGGACCCGTACAAGGATTTCAGGGCTTGAGCCGACAAGAGCAAAGCCTTCAAAGCTTAGATGGAAAAGGAAGGGGGAAGGATTTACACTGCGTAAACTCCTGTATAGCTCTATAGAGGGCAGATCAAAATCCACCGAAAAACGCTGTGAGGGAACAACCTGGAATATATCCCCCGCATTGATGTACTCAACGGCTCTGGCAACAGATTTAAGGTAATCCTCTTTTTTGGTTTCGGATGTGATCTCTAAAGGGGCTCTCAGTTCTGATTTATAATTGGTGAGATCCTGATTCAGCGGTTGATTGATGCGGACAATGGCGTCTTCAATTTTTGCCTGATGGGATTCAAAAACCTTTTGGGCGGATTTATCTGTATTGCCTTTATGTTCATAAACCGGCGTAGCAATACAGATCATCTGTTTGACATTATCAAAGACAGCCAGAATACTCGGGCGGATCATTGTACTATCGGGAATGCCGAGTGTATCGGGATTATTGGCAGGGATATCCTCGACCAGCCCGATCATGTCATAGCCAATATAACCAAACAGCCCGAAGCCACACATAGGCGGCAAATCTTGAGAGATATCCGTGATGGTGCTCTCATGAATGAGAGATTTGAGTGAGGCTAAAGCATCATCATGCTTGATCACCGCTTTACTATTTCCGGTGTCTTCGGTTTCGGCTTTTTTATCTCTGCAAGTCCAGATGACATCAGGCTGCATTCCTATAATCGAATAGCGACCAAGTGTCGTGCCGCCTTCTACGGATTCAAGCAGGAAGCTATAAGGCTTATGGCCGCATAAATTTAGATATGCTGAAACAGGCGTAACAAGATCGGCAGAAATCCAGCTATAGAGAATCTGCGCCTTGGCCTTATTAAAAGTTTTTTCAAAGCTCTTATAATCGGGGGCCAGCATAATTATTGCTCTTGCGTTTCTTGCCTTGCAAAGACAGCGCGCATAAGACCTTGATTAATCTGCGTATTATATTTTTTGCTCAAACTCTGTAAATACATGGCAAAAATTTCGTCTTTAAGCTCATTATCAACTTGTACACTAATGGCTGCGATTTGGGCCTGAAGTTCATCTGTAATGTCAGGCAAATCAAAATCAATCACAGAAATCAGAGCGACAGCATTTTCCTCGGAAAGGGGTACCATATAGGGTTTGTTAAGTTCAGAGCGGAAAATTGGCGCACGCATCTCTTCGACAAGTGGCGGCTCCAGAATACCACGCACCCCGATATTTTCGATCTTTTGTATTTTGTCTTTGTTTTGTGCCTTGAGCTTTTCAAATGTCAGTTCACCGGATTCAATGGCTTTGATAAATCCTGCAACACGCTCGTTATTGAGAGATGATTTTTGATCGTCGATAAAGTTTTCTTTGATTAATGCTTTGACGTCATCATAAGGTTTGCTGGATTTTTCCATGATGTCATCCAGCACGATAGCGGCAAAGCGACCACTTGGCAGTTCAAGAAGGCCGGAATTTTCACCTTTGATTTTAAGCCCGAAAGTTGAGGTAATGATTTCCGGCTTATCTCCTTGCTGTTCTTCATTAAACAAATCTTTAATAGCATTAAATGTGTTGCTTCCCTCATTTGCGGAAGTAAGCTGGATATCATTGATTTTATTGACGATCAGAGGAATTTCTTTGGAAATCTCTTCAATTGCCGCCCCGCTGATCAGAAGATCATCAAGTCTTATAGATAAGTCATAAATGTAATCCTCTCTTTTGGTCTGAATAAGCCCTTTTTCCAGTTCCTCACGGACATCCTCTAAAGGTATGGTTGATGGCGGGTCGATACGAACAAGTTGGGTCACATGATTACCCAAGGCAGTCTTAGTCGGTCCGGTAATCTTCCCTGGCGGTTTATCTAATACGGCATTTCTGACTTCTTTTGGCAAAAGTGCTACGTCGAATGGAATTTCGTGGTAATAGCCTTCATCGCTTCCTGTGACTTCTATAACGGCGTCTTTAAGACTTTTTCCGCCATGTGCCAGATCAAAAACTTTCTGGGCAGTATCGCGATCTTTAATAAGGATCTGAGATAACACATAGCTTTCCGGTTTTGTGTACTCTCCAATATTTTTTTCATAAAAAGCTTGGATTTCATCATCTGTAGGCAGCGGTAATTCTGCGCCATCATCAATCAGGGCAAGTGTGATGTTCCGCCTTTCCGGAATAGCATAAGTATTATTTTTATAAGCCTCATAAAGTTTTTCCAGTTGCTCTTCCGTTGGCTCGGAGGCATCATTAATAGTGTCATTTGGAAAGACAATAATTTCGATATCACGGGTTTGGTTCTGGGATTGAAACAGGTCTTTGGCAAGCTGATCTTTTGGCCCCATATAGCCAGACTGGAGTGCTTTCGTTACGATGTCGATGGAAAGCTCTCGATCAATACCTTCGACAAGCTGCGTCTCGTTTAAACCCTGTAATCGTAAAAAATGTTCTAGCGTTTGCTGTATGGTTTGGCCTTCCTGTACCATCGGGCCAATAATTTCCACGATTTTTTTCTTGATATAATCATTTGATAGCTTAATGCCCATATGTTCTGCGTCGGTCTGTGCCAGACGTGCGCGAATTTCTCCATTAAGCATCTGATCTACCAGACCAAGCTGATAGGCTTGTTTTACATCAAGGTTATAATTTCTCAGACCTCTTTGCACAGTGCCGTAAAATTCATTCATGGAAATGGTTTTATCTTCGATTTTAGCAACATCACGGCTACCGACGCCGCTGCTAAAGGAACTACTGACATCGGAGAGCAAAAAACCACCCACGGCTAGAACCAAAAGACCAAGAAGAAGATATTTTAAGGCGCCGCCTGTCGCGCCGCTACGTAAAGATTGCATAACCATAGTCAAATGCCTGTATCTAGTTTTTATTTACTTAATTCAAAAATCTAAAGCGCACTATAAGGTGAGCATGACATCAGGGCAAGAGCGCAAGTGCATAGCCCCACAAATTTTCAGAGGGTATGATTGATTTTTTTTACTGTCCATGCCAAAACAAGGCTGTTAAGGAATGTATCAAACAGAGTGAAAAATATGAAAAAACTGATTGCCGGGAACTGGAAAATGAATGGCTCTGTGGAAATGACGCAGGATCTGCTGTCCGAAATTAACAGTGAAATTGATGGTGATCTTCTTGATAAATGCGGATTTCTGGTCTTTCCTCCGGCTTTGTATGTGACCGAAGCTTTTAAGAATGCCGGAACCTATATAGATGTTGGCGTTCAGGATTGTTCACATAATGAAAGTGGTGCGTATACAGGAGAAATATCTGCGGCTATGATTAAGGATTGCGGGGCGTCTCATGTGTTGCTGGGGCATTCCGAGCGTCGCCAATATCATAATGAGACGGATGAACTGGTGTGCACTAAGGCAAAACTTGCTTTTGATAATGGTCTCATTGCCGTTATTTGTATCGGCGAAACAGAGGAGCAGCGTGATAACGGCAAGGCTTTTGATGTCGTAGAGAAACAGCTTGCGGCTTCAGTGCCTGAAAGTGCAAATGCAGAGAACACAATAATTGCCTATGAACCTGTCTGGGCAATCGGAACAGGAAAAACAGCCTCGGCAGCAGATGTTGCAGAAATGCACAGCTTTATACGCGGTAAACTGGGAGAACGGTTTAGTGATTCTGAAAATTTCTATATACTTTATGGCGGTTCGATGAAGCCGGAAAATGCCGGAGAATTATTAGCAACGCCGAATGTAAATGGCGGACTGATAGGTGGGGCTAGTTTGAAAGCGGATCAGTTTTTGGCGATAGCTAAAGCAGCCCCTTAGAGAGCCAATAAAAATACCAATGGGAAATTAAGTGCTTATCTTTTTGATTTCGACATTGATTTAAAGTGGTTTTTGCCTTAGAAAAGCCGCTTAGATGAAATTATAGTAAAGTTTATTATCGATATGGAAACAGTTGTTCTCGTTATTCACCTGATTATTGCTTTGGTGATTATTATTCTCGTTCTTATCCAGCGCTCGGAAGGTGGTGGCTTGGGAATCGGGGGAAGTGGCGGCGGCCTTGGTGGATTTGCCTCTGCGCGTGGTACGGCCAATGCCCTGACAAAGATGACAGCCCTTTGTGCAGCAGGCTTTTTTATTACATCCCTGACTTTGGCGGTTCTGGCCAGTGGTCAGGCCAATGTCAATAAAGGTTTTCTTGAGGATGTAACACCGGAAGAGATTAATGTCCTGGCACCGGTAGAGGGGGCTAATAACCCGGGTATCGAGTATATCCCTCCTCAGGATGTACCGGATGTTCCTGTGGAAGTGGAGATGATTGCACCACCTGAAACTGTTCAGGATCAGGACGGCGAACAAGGGATGGAAAACGGTAACTCGGAAACGAAAGCTCCAGAACAGTAATATGACACGGTTTATTTTTATAACAGGCGGCGTTGTTTCCTCATTAGGAAAGGGCCTCGGCTCCGCTGCGCTTGGCGCATTATTGCAAGCCAGAGGTTATTCGGTCCGCCTGTGTAAGCTTGATCCTTATCTCAATGTTGATCCCGGTACGATGAGCCCGTTCCAGCATGGCGAGGTTTATGTAACCGATGACGGCGCGGAGACTGATCTTGACCTAGGGCATTATGAGCGTTTTACGGGCGTTCCGGCTAAGGGTACGGATAACACCACTACGGGCAGGATTTATACCAGCGTTTTACAAAAAGAGCGCCGCGGTGATTATCTCGGTGCCACGATTCAGGTGATTCCGCATATCACTAACGAGATACAGGATTTTATCCGTGAAAAAGACGGTACGGCTGATTTTGTTCTATGCGAGATTGGCGGAACAGTCGGAGATATTGAAAGCCTGCCGTTTCTTGAAGCTATTCGCCAATTTGGTAATGAAGTCGGGCGTGAGCGCGCGATTTTTATACATGTAACCTTGTTGCCTTATATCCCTGCGGCTGGTGAATTAAAGACCAAGCCGACACAACATTCAGTCAAGGAATTGATGAGCCACGGGATAAGGCCGCAAATATTGCTCTGCCGCGCAGATCGCGAGATTGAAAAAGATGAGCGCCGCAAGATTGCGTTGTTTTGTAATATTGATGAAAAGAAAGTTATTCCCGCACTGGATGTCTCTTCGATTTATGAAGTGCCGCTGACTTACCATGCGGAAGGGTTGGATGATGAGGTCATGGATTGCTTTGGCATTAAAAAATCCAAAAAACCGGATCTCTCGAAATGGGAGAAGATTATCCAGAACATTAAGGAGCCAGAGGGCGAAGTTAAAATTGCGATTGTCGGAAAATATACAAATCTGGCCGATAGTTATAAATCTCTGAACGAGGCGCTTATTCACGGCGGCATTGCCAATAAGGTCAAGGTAAGACTGGATTTTATGGAGGCCGAAATCTTTGAATCAGAAAATCCTGAAGACTATCTTGCGGGAGCCAATGGCATATTAGTGCCGGGCGGCTTCGGAGAGCGCGGCGCAGAAGGCAAAATCAAGGCTGTTCAATATGCGCGGGAAAAGAAAATTCCTTATTTGGGAATTTGTTTCGGGATGCAAATGGCTGTGATCGAGGCAGCGCGTAATCTGTGCAGTATCAAGAATGCAGGGTCAACAGAATTTGGTCCGTGTAAGGAGTCTGTTGTTGGTCTTATGACAGAATGGGTCAAAGGTAATGCCACTGAAAAGCGTAAAGCATCGACAGATAAAGGCGGGACGATGCGCCTTGGTGCTTACCCTTGTCACCTTGAAAAGGGTACTTTGGTAAGGGATGTGTATGGTGCTTCTGATATTAGTGAGCGCCACCGCCATCGCTATGAGGTAAATATGTCTTATCGTGCCAAGCTCGAAGAGGCAGGATTAAGGTTCTCCGGCTTATCACCGGATGGCACTTTGCCGGAAATTGTGGAACATAAAGACCACCCGTGGTTTATCGGTGTGCAATTCCATCCCGAGCTAAAATCCAAACCCTTTGACCCGCACCCGCTCTTTGTGTCCTTTATCAAGGCCGCAGTAAAGCAGGGGCGGTTGGTCTGATTTTCGGATTATAACCTAGCATATACCCGTTTCTGGGAGGGTGGGTGCTTTGGAAAAACCACTATAATTTTTCTTTTTTGGCTCCCGTGCAAGGGGTTTCAGTGCGTTGGATAATTGCCCCATTAATGTACTGTCATGGCTTGGGTCAAATTGTGTTATTCTTTTCTCTAATGCAGATAGCGAATTAAAGGTTTCGCCAAGAGCTTCACCTGCAGTTTCTAAGATTTTAGAGGTGTCGCTATTCTTTTTAGCAAGTCTAAACAGGTTTTGTAGTTTATCGATATTTTTTGCCATGAGTTTACCTTTATAATTTAATGTTTTGTAGTTAACTATTATTATGTTAAAGATTGCTTTGCAAGTCAAAAAAAATGCAAATTCATTTTCATTCTTGCGATTTTGCACAGTGCACAGTACTTTCTAACCCATGACAGAATCAGTGATACCCAAAACTATCAAAATCGATCAAATCGAAATTGCCAATAACAAGCCTTTTGTCTTGATGGCTGGTCCGTGCCAGATCGAGAGCAAAGACCATGCATTTGAAATGTGCGGCGCGCTCAAGGAGCTTACGCAAAAACTGGACATCCCTTTTATTTATAAATCATCCTATGACAAGGCCAATAGAACGTCTCTCAAAGGACAGCGCGGCCTTGGTCTTGAAAAGGGCCTTGAAGTTCTGCGCGAGGTAAAAGAGCATTTCGGTGTCCCTGTGGTGACGGATATTCACACAGAAGAGCAATGTAAAATTGTGGGTGAAGTTGTGGATATCTTGCAAATTCCTGCCTTTTTATGCCGCCAGACAGATTTATTAATTGCAGCGGCCAAGACAGGCAAGGTCGTAAATGTCAAAAAAGGACAGTTTCTTGCCCCGTGGGATATGAAAAATGTAGCGGCCAAAATCTCGGAAAGTGGCAATGACAATATCATGCTGTGTGAGCGCGGCGCATCGTTTGGCTATAACACGCTGGTCTCGGATATGCGCAGCCTTCCAATTATGGCGAAAACAGGTTATCCGGTGATTTATGATGCGACCCATTCCGTGCAGCAACCAGGCGGGCTTGGCGGTTCATCGGGGGGTGACCGAGAAATGGTGCCCGTTCTGGCCAGAGCCGCTATTGCCGTAGGTGTGGCGGGTGTTTTCATGGAGACGCATCAGGACCCCGATAATGCACCTTCTGACGGGCCAAACATGGTCAAGCTGAGTGAATTGCCTTATGTTCTGGAAAAGTTAGTAAAACTTGATAAAATCATGAAAAACCTGTAAAATATAAAGATGTAATAATCGGTAGGAGACCGAAAAAATGGCCCTAGTATCAGGCGCATCACAATTTGTTAATCAGGCTTTGGTGTCCAATCGACTTGGCCTGCCTGCCTATCAAAATTCCATTTTACAAGAAAGCGGTTTAAGCGCGCAAAGCATTTTGGATGTCGGGCGCAGGTTGGCCGTGAGTGGCGGCGGTATTTCCCGCAATGCCCGTTTTCTTATCCGTCAGCAATTAGAGCAAAATTCTACGGCGTTCAACGGGCTTTTTTCTTTAACGGGTGGCTCTGGTGCAACAGTAGAAGCGGCCTTGGTTCAGATCAAGGGATTGAGAGCATCTATTCCGTCAAGCCGTGATATTTCAGCACCCGAATTAGCAGGAGAGAAGGGAGAAAGTAACAGCTCTGTTCTTGCTTCTAAAACATCCGGAACACTCGTTAATAAAGAAGTTTAGGTCTAAAAATTCAAAAAATTCCTTTATATTTTTTTCTTTTTCTATAAAACATTAGGCGAATTTATTTGAACGCTGTGTTTTAGAAAAAGGGAATTCAAACTCATGACCGCAATTATTGATATTCACGCACGCCAAATTCTGGACAGTCGTGGCAATCCCACTGTAGAAGTCGATGTCCAGCTTGAAACAGGCGCGATTGGGCGAGCTGCTGTGCCATCCGGAGCCTCTACAGGGGCTTATGAGGCCGTAGAATTGCGTGATGGCAATAAAAAAATTTATTGCGGCAAGGGCGTTTTAAAGGCAGTCGAGAATGTGAATACTGAAATTCTGGAGGCATTGATTGGTCTTGATGCAGAAGATCAAATGGAAATCGACCGGATATTGCTGGATCTGGACGGGACCGAGAATAAAGCGCGTTTGGGTGCCAATGCAATTCTGGGTGTTTCTTTGGCTGTGGCCAGAGCTATGGCGGATGAACTTGATGTGCCGCTTTATAAATATATTGGCGGCAGCTACGCACATACACTTCCAACGCCAATGATGAATATTATCAATGGCGGCGCTCATGCGGATAATCCGGTTGATATTCAGGAATTTATGATCATGCCGGTTAGTGCGCCGAGTTTTAGTGAAGGGCTTCGTATGGGCGCAGAAGTGTTTCATGCCCTGAAGAAAGAATTATCAGCAGCAGGCTTGAATACCAATGTCGGAGATGAGGGCGGTTTTGCACCTGCTGTTAAATCATCGAAAGAAGCACTGGACTATATAATGAAGTCCATTGAGTCCGCCGGATATAAACCGGAAAAAGATGTGGTGATTGCTCTGGACGCCGCCTCAACCGAGTTCTACAAAGATGGCAAATATCATCTTGAAGGCGAGGGGATAGTCTTGTCTTCCGATGAAATGGTTGAATACTACAAAGATTTATGCAGCGTATACCCGATTGTTTCTATCGAAGATGGTTTGGGCGAAGATGATTGGGCAGGTTGGACGAAACTGACAGCCGCACTTGGCGATAAGGTCCAGCTTGTCGGGGATGATCTGTATGTGACGAATGCCAAGCGCCTGAAAAAAGGCATTGATGAAAAGGCAGGCAATGCCGTTCTTGTGAAGGTAAACCAGATAGGAACCTTGAGCGAAACTCTTGAGACAATCGAAATGGCCAAGAAGGCTGGTTTCGGAATTATACTCTCTCACCGCTCTGGTGAGACTGAGGACTCAACGATTGCTGATCTGGCTGTAGCAACCAATGCCGGACAGATCAAGACAGGGTCTTTGTCACGTTCGGATCGTATTGCCAAATATAATCAATTGCTGCGGATTGAGGAACAACTCGGCAATATAGCTAGATACGAAGGTAAAGGCTTTTATCGCTAGGTTATCTTTGGAAATAAAAAAACTGAATCATTTGAATCGCTTAATGGATTTGTTCTTAGTATGTTCATGCTAAGTCATTGGCTTAAAAGTGTTTTTTTAATTGATCCACAGGTTTTTTTATGATTCTATGGCTTCTATGAAGTTTCGCTCATTGAATTACCGCGTACCACAACTATTTGTGCTGATATTTTTCGGCGTATTTCTGTCTGGCTATTTTTCCTATCATATCTTATATGGGGCAAAAAGTTTTGCGCGTTTAAATGAAGTGCAAAAAGAAATTCAAGTCATGTCTAAAAATCTTGATAAAATAACAAAAGAGAGCAATGAAATAGAAGAAAAGGTGACAATGTTGCGATATGATACCATCTCGGAAGATTTTTTAGAGGAACGTGTTCGAAAAATTTTAGGGTATCAAGCAGAAAAAGAACTCATTCTAAGCGAATGAACTTTTGCTTAAGGCGCTGTATTGAAACATTATTATTAAAACCCCCATTAATTTAAATTATCCTTTTATCACAGTATGTTGCGACGCACAAAAAGATTTTTTCACTGGTCATATCCATTAAAATGTTGTAGCTAGTGGGATGCTGGTTTCGGGAAAGGAACTGGTGTTTCAGGAAATTTTATAAATCTGGGCAGGAGACTATTTGTGGCAGCAACAAAAGCAAAGAAAAACACTGTAAAGAGCAAGACTGTTTCGAAAACTGCTCCGGCGGCAGATGTTGAGGTGTTAAAATCTTTTTACCGTGAGATGCTCTTAATCCGTCGTTTCGAGGAAAAAGCCGGACAGCTTTATGGTATGGGGCTGATTGGTGGATTTTGTCATCTTTATATCGGTCAGGAAGCTGTGGTTACGGGTGTTACGTCAGTGCAAGAGCCTCAGGATACGGTTGTAACATCCTATCGTGACCATGCGCATATGCTGGCATGCGGGATGGATCCCAAAGGCATCATGGCCGAGCTTACAGGGCGCAAAGATGGATATTCTCGTGGTAAAGGCGGCTCGATGCATATGTTCAGCCTTGAAAAGAACTTTTTCGGAGGTCACGGTATTGTTGGTGCCGGCACGGCCATTGGTACAGGACTTGGCTTTTCTCATAAATATAAAGAGGACGGCGGCGTGGCCGTGGCCTATATGGGCGACGGTGCGTCTAATCAAGGCCAAGTGGCCGAGTGCTATAATATGGCGGCGCTTTGGGATTTGCCGGTTCTTTTTGTAATCGAGAATAATCAATATGGTATGGGGACCAGCGTTTCGCGTTCCTCCGCCGGGCAACTTTATCGCCGTGGTGAAGGTTACGGTATTCCAGGGGAGCAGGTCGACGGTATGGATGTGTTCGCCGTTCAGGATGCGGCGCGTCAGGCTCTTGATTATATCCGTAGCGGTAACGGGCCTTATATATTGGAGATGATGACGTATCGTTACCGCGGGCATTCCATGTCCGATCCGGCAAAATACCGGACCAAGGAAGAGGTTGCCTGTATGAAAGAAGAACGCGACCCGATCACAGCCGTTAAGGATATGCTGCAACAGCATGATGTGCCGGAAGAGGACATCAAGGTCATCGACAAGGAAATCAAGGATATCGTTAATGAGGCCGCGATTTTCGCACAGGAAAACCCCGAACCCCCACCGGAAGACCTCTGGACGGATGTTTTGATTGAGGATTAAAAGTGGGGATCATAGTATGAACCGAAGAAACAAAGCAATTTTAGCAAGAAATAAAAGAAATAAAATTTGGAAAACTCAAGAGGAGCAAGTGAGTTATGCTAGATCAAAGATTTGGGATGAGTTGAGGAAAAAAACTACTGAAGAAAAAAAAGGTTTGAAACGTAATATGAGCAAGAAGAAAGATTATAATGAAGTCCTTGTTGTTCCACCAGGCTCAGGGAAAAAACGTAAGTAAATTGATGAAGAAGTAGGAAGAGTTTTAATAATGCCAACACAAATTTTAATGCCAGCTTTATCTCCAACCATGACCGAAGGGAACTTGGCCAAATGGCTGAAGGCCGAAGGTGACAGCGTTGAGGCCGGAGATGTTATTGCAGAGATCGAAACCGACAAGGCCACTATGGAAGTCGAAGCCGTGGATGAGGGGATACTTGGCAAAATCCTGATTAATGAAGGCACAGAAGGCGTTGCCGTGAATACGCCGATTGCGGTTTTGCTGGAAGACGGTGAGTCTGCTGAAGATGTTGTCATCCCGAGCGAAGTCGAGGGATCTAAAATTAATGCTGCGAAGGAAGATTCCTCGATTGCAACAGAGCAAAGCTCTGTTTCCACTCGGAATGACATTTCTCAGTCCACAGGTGCAATCGTTGAAAACCGTGACATTCTCTATGCCCAAGGTGTCGTGATCGAGCCGCCGCCTTTTGATGAATCGGCATTTACTGAAACCAAAGAGCAAACCGTACGCGAAGCTCTGCGCGATGCAATGGCCGAGGAAATGCGCAGCGACAAGAATGTATACTTAATGGGTGAGGAAGTCGCTGAATATCAAGGTGCATATAAAGTTTCACAAGGATTGCTCGATGAATTCGGGGTCAAGCGCGTGATTGACACGCCAATTACCGAGCACGGCTTTGCCGGTATGGCTGTGGGTTCGGCCATGAACGGCCTTAAGCCGATTGTCGAGTTTATGACATGGAATTTCGGTATGCAGGCGATAGATCATATAATAAACTCCGCCGCAAAGACTTTATATATGGCAGGCGGCAAGCTGGGTTGTCCGATTGTATTTCGCGGCCCGAACGGCGCGGCAGCCCGCGTGGCGGCACAGCACTCCCAGTGTTATGCCAGTTGGTATGCCCATGTTCCAGGCCTGAAAGTTGTTGCTCCTTGGTCGGCGGCGGATGCAAAAGGTCTGCTTAAATCTGCAATCCGTGATCCGAACCCGATTATTTTCCTTGAAAATGAAATTTTATACGGGCAGAGCTTTGAAACTCCGACTTCGGAAGATTTTGCTATTCCTTTGGGACGTGCCAAGATCGAGCGTCAAGGTAAGGATGTTACAATCGTTGCTTTCTCGATTATGGTCGGTAAGGCTCTGGAAGCTGCCAAGAAACTGGAGGCAGAAGGTATTGACGCCGAAGTGATTAACCTTCGTACAATCCGTCCTCTTGATCGCTGGACAATTCTTGAAAGTGTTAAGAAAACCAACCGCATTGTTACAGTCGAAGAAGGCTGGCCATTTGCAGGGATTGGCGCAGAAATAGCAGCTCTTATCGGGGAGCATGCCTTTGATTATCTGGATGCGCCATTAGCGCGTGTTCATGCTGCCGATGTGCCATTACCTTATGCGGCAAATCTTGAGGCATTAGCCTTGCCGCAAATGGAAGAGATTATTCACGCAGCAAAGAAAGTATGTTATGTCTGATTTGGATAGAAAAGAGAGAATGTAATGAAAAGATTATTGATACTGTTTTTATTTATTTCTACCCCGGCAATAGCTTCTGAAAGGGCTATGATAAGCAGTAGTATTATAACAGGAAAAAGCTGTGAGATGACCGAAACCGTATCGGTGAGTATGAGCTTTAACGAGCAGGAAATTGATCTGGCTAATGCCCGGGGCATGATGGATGATAAGCTTGGCACAGTTCAGGAAATTGCAACTGGTCTTGGTATTGAAAATTTAGAGCTGCAAAGCTATAGCTATAATATCTATGCCAATAATAATGGTGGTTGCAGTACTAGCTCTTCGGCAAGAAACTACCAGCTAAATGGAAACCTGTCATTTATGCTTAAAAGTGCTGATAAATCTGACGAATTGATGAAAGCACTCTCCGAAAAAGGATTCTATGTCAACTTTAACTTGAATGCGTATAGACAATGCCAATAAATATTACAATGCCAGCTCTTTCTCCGACAATGACGGACGGGACACTTGCTAAATGGACGGTTGCCGAAGGTGATAAGGTCGAAGCGGGAGATGTGATCGCGGAGATCGAAACCGATAAAGCAACTATGGAGGTAGAAGCCGTAGATGAGGGTGTTATCGGAAAAATTATAATCTCCGAAGGTTCTGAAAATGTGCCTGTGAATGAGGTGATTGCGGTTTTGCTGGAAGAAGGTGAATCTGCCGATGCTATTAAGGAAGTTACAAGTAATAAAGTACAAGTTACAAGAGATGAGAATGCAAAACAGGAAAATCCTGTAACTTGTAACTTGCAACCTGTAACTGAAATACCTCAAGCCTCAACCCCTCAGAAAACTTCAAATAGAATTTTCGCCTCGCCCCTTGCCAAGCGCATAGCAAAAGAAAAAGGAATTGATCTTTCAACCGTAAAAGGTTCTGGTCCGCATGGGCGCATTGTTAAAAACGATGTTACAAGTGGGAAGTTACAAGCAACAAGTAACAAGGTACAAGATGCAAGAACTCTTGAAACTTGTAACTCGGATCTAAAAACTAATATTTTCGGTATGGCTTATAAGGAAATACCGAATAACAATATTCGCAAAGTTGTGGCAAAACGCCTATCTGAATCCAAACAAACCGTGCCGCATTTTTATCTGACGGTGGAGTGTGTGCTCGATACATTATTGGCTGCCCGCAAAGAATTGAACGACAGAGCTAATGGTGAGTATAAGCTCTCGGTTAATGATTTTATTATCAAGGCTTCGGCTATGGCGCTAAAGGCTTTTCCGGAAGCTAACGTCTCATGGAATGATGATGCTATTCACCAATATCTAAAAGCCGATATTTCTGTAGCTGTTTCTACGCCAACGGGATTGATAACGCCGATTATCCGTAATGCCGAAGATAAGGGGCTAAAGGAAATCTCGAACGAGATGAAAGACCTTGCCGGTCGTGCCCGTGAAAACAAGCTTAAACCCGAGGAATTTCAGGGCGGCTCATTCTCTGTGTCTAATCTGGGTATGTTCGGGGTCAAGGAATTTGCAGCAATTGTAAATCCGCCGCAAGGGTGTATTCTGGCTGTTGGTGCTGGTGAACAACGCCCCGTGGTTGTCAATGGAGAGATTAAGATTAAAACAATAATGAATTGTACGCTTTCCGTCGATCATCGCTGTGTTGATGGCGCCGTGGGAGCGCAGTATCTGCAAATCTTTAAACAATTCATCGAAAATCCTGTGAGTATGCTGGTCTAACTTAATGAAAGGAAAACCTATAATGAGAAATCTATTATTACTAACGCTGTTTATCTTGCCACTATGCGCTTGCCAAACTACCGTCAAAAGCAAATCACCCGAAGTGAAAATAAAGGGTGAAGGCTATGAGATTGAAATTGAGGATGATAATCATCACCATGATTTCTGTCCGCCGGGCCAAGCGAAAAAAGGAAATTGCTAGAAGGAGCATCGGACTATGTTAGATAAAAGGCCGATCATAGGCGTTATGGGTTCCCATCAGGAAGAATGGGAAGAATATGCGGATCCTGTAGGAGACTTGCTTGCACGGCGCGGTTTTAATTTGCTGACCGGAGCGGGCGGCGGAATTATGACCGTGGTAGCTCGCTCTTTTACACAAGTTGATAACCGAAAAGGTATGGCAATAGGTATTTTGCCTGCGGTGGATTACAAAGGTCAAAATCTGGATAAGGAAGAATATCCTAATCCCTATATTGAAATTCCAATGGTAACTCCGCTCAGTGCTAAGGCACAAAGTGATGCTATGCCCTTTAGCCGTAACCTGACCAATGTAATGACAGCACATGCACTTATCATTTTACCCGGTTCACACGGTACCAAAAACGAGGTGTCCTTGGGGCTGATATACAATAAGCCTTTGATTTTATTTGGCCCCGAAGATGCTTTTGCGCATTTCCCCGAAGAACCGGCTCGTGCCAATGATATAAGTCAGATTGATGAATTTCTTACTAACCTTTTCGGACAGTAAAAAGTAAAGGGTGTTTAGTTTATGAGTGATAAAAATTTTGATTTAATTGTTATTGGTGGTGGCCCGGGCGGATATGTCGCTGCAATCAGGGCCGCACAGCTAAAGATGAAAGTAGCTGTCATTGAAGCTAATCACTTAGGGGGGATTTGTCTGAATTGGGGCTGTATCCCGACTAAAGCTTTGCTGCGCTCCAGCGAAATTTACCATTTGCTTCATAATCTGGATGAGTTTGGTTTATCAGCCAAAGATATCAAATTTGATTTAAAGAAAATTGTTCAGCGCTCGCGCGGTGTATCTTCTCAGCTTTCCGGCGGGATATCTCATCTTTTGAAAAAAAACAAAGTTACAGTCATTAATGGCTGGGGCAAGTTACAGGGCAAGGGCAAAGTAGCCGTTGAAAAAGATGGAAAAGTTACTGATACATTGTCAGCCAAGCATATAATCATCGCCACTGGCGCGCGGGCACGTAGCCTCCCTGGTCTTGAGCCGGATGGGAAGCAGGTCTGGACCTATAAAGAAGCTCTTGTCCCAGAGGAAATGCCAAAATCCTTGTTGGTCGTAGGGTCTGGCGCTATAGGGATTGAGTTTGCAAGTTTTTACAGCACATTGGGCGCGCAAGTTACTGTGGTTGAGGTTATGGATAGAATACTGCCTGTTGAAGATGAGGAAATCTCCGGCATGGCGCGCAAGGCTTTTGAAAAACAGGGTATAAAAATTATTACAGGTGCAAAAGTTACCAAGCTGGATAAATCCAAATCCGGCGTGACGGCTACAATCGAAACGCCGAAGGGCAACCAGAGTGTTGCAGTTGAAAAAGTCATTATGGCTGTGGGTGTGGTTGGTAATACTGAAAATATCGGCCTTGAAAATACGAAAGTCAAAATTGACCGCGGCGCTATTGTGACCAATGAGTGGTTGAAAACGGACGAGAAAGGGGTCTATGCGATTGGAGACGTAACGGCACCGCCGTGGCTGGCTCATAAGGCTTCGCATGAGGGTGTGATCTGTGTAGAAAAAATCGCCGGAGAAAAGGATGTGCACCCCTTGGTGAAATCCAATATTCCGGGTTGTACCTATTGTCATCCGCAAATTGCCTCAGTTGGCCTTACAGAAAAAGCAGCCAAAGAGCAGGGCTATAAGATAAAAGTCGGACGCTTTCCCTTTATCGGAAACGGAAAGGCAATTGCACTTGGTGAGCCCGAAGGTCTGGTCAAAACTATTTTTGATGAGAAAACAGGTGAATTGCTCGGCGCGCATATGATTGGCGCAGAAGTTACAGAGATGATACAGGGCTATGTAGTCGGTAAAACGCTGGAAACAACCGAGGCCGAATTAATGCACACAGTCTTCCCGCATCCGACATTATCGGAAATGATGCATGAAAGCGTACTTTCTGCTTACAATAAGGCGATACATTTTTAAGCGAGCCTGATAAAAGAGCACTATGGACCTCAAAGAAGAAGATATTCTCGGCGATAAAATCCATGACCATTGGTATTACGTGGCCAAGGGCAAAGCTATGCGCGCATTTCTTGGTGATATTAAGGTCGAGGAAGTCCTTGATGTCGGGGCCGGCTCAGGCATTTTTTCTCGCCAGCTACTAGACCATAATATAGCTCAAAGTGCGGTTTGCGTTGATCCGAATTACGAAGCCGAGACTGAGGAAGATCAAAATGGCAAACCTATACGCTTCGTTAAATCTATAGAGAACACAACGCAAAATCTGGTTCTGATGATGGATGTGCTTGAGCATGTACCCGATGATACGGCACTCCTTAAGGAATATGCCGATACAATGCCTGTAGGCGGTAAAATCTTGATTACCGTTCCGGCCTTCCAGTTAATGTGGTCGGGCCATGATGTTTTCCTTGAGCATTATCGTCGCTATACGATCGAGATGATGGAAAAGACAATCAAAAATGCCGGATTACAGCCAATCAAGAGCCGTTATTTCTTTGGCTCTCTTTTTCCGGTCGTAGCCGCTATTCGCTTGACCAAAAAAATATTATTGGAAAAAGGCGACATTGAGGCAAAAAGCGAACTTAAACTCTATCCTGACTGGTTAAATCAAAGCCTTATTAGTGTGCATGATTTAGAAAGGCTCAGCCTGTTCAAATTTAACAAATTATTCGGGCTTAGTGTTTTTTGCCTGTGTGAAAAGGAAGAATAACATGAAATTTTCTTTTACAGTAATTCCCATTTTGAAACATATCTCCGTCATTCCCGATAGTGAAGCGAAGCTGAACGTTATTCGGGAATCCAGTGCAATATGTGTGCAGGCGAAGCCTGCACGCTTTACTGGATCCCCGCCATTTAACCTGCCTTCGCTAAAGCTTAGGCAGGGCGCGGGGATGACGACAGGAAAAACATACCAGTATAGCAAAGGCTTTTTCTTTATTTTATTTTGTGCATTTTTAGTGCTTCCAGTTCAGGTAAAAGCCGAAGATATTTCTATAACACCGCAAATGGTGGAAGGGTATTTTGATCAGCTTAAGGCATTTTATACAAGCGAAGAACCTGATGTGGACGCTATTATTGAATTTACCGAAAAATACATTGATGACTCTATTTATATCGAGAGTACTTATGATATGAATACCACAAAAGAACCTGTTATATTACGCATGGATAAAACAGAGTTATTGAATAGCTTAAAAACAGATAAGAATGAAACACTGCAATCAACGATGAATTATACGATCACAAGTTTTGATCTTAATGAGACAGGGAAAATAGTTTCGGTAGGCAATACAATAGGTTGGAAATTCATAATACGTGGAGCTGGTAAATCAGGTGAAATTGTAGATACGCCTGCACATTCTCTTTCTGTTTGTGATGATAAATTTGAGCTAAAGGGCGATATTATTAAAAAGATAGAGAGCAAATGCAAAATTGATATTAGTTTAGGTGAGGCCGTCCCCGTTGAGTGAGGTATTTTTTAAAAAAGCATATGACTTATAAGAAAGAACTATTAGATAAGGCAAAACGCCACCCCGAAAAGCAAAAAAATCCGGATCGCCCCGCTGGGCGAAAGCCGGATTGGATACGTGTGCCTGCCCCGCAGGGTAAAGTCTATGCCGAGACAAAGGATATTGTGCGCAAACAAAAGCTGACCACTGTGTGCGAAGAAGCTGGCTGCCCGAATATCGGGGAATGCTGGCAGCAAAAACATGCAACTTTTATGATACTGGGTGAAGTCTGTACGCGGGCCTGTGCCTTTTGTAATGTCGCAACGGGAAAACCTGATAAAGTTGATAAGCTGGAACCTCTGCGCATTGGTGTCGCTGTTAAGCAAATGGGACTCAAGCATGTTGTTGTAACGTCTGTGGATCGTGATGATCTGAAAGATGGCGGCGCAGATCATTTTGTTAAAACCATTCAGGCCATCCGCATGAAATCTCCGGAAACAACCGTAGAAATACTGCCCGGTGATTTTAAAGGTAATATAGCAGATATAGACCATGTTATATCTGCTGCGCCGGATGTATTTAATCATAATCTTGAAACAGTGCCGCGCCTGTATCCGACTATTCGCCCTGGTGCCAGATATTTCAGATCACTAAGATTGCTGGAGCGCGTTAAAGATGTAAATCCGGCACTATTCACAAAGTCCGGTCTTATGGTTGGACTTGGCGAAGAGAAAGAGGAAGTCGCGCAAGTTATGGATGATATGCGCGCCGCTAAAATAGATTTTATTACAATCGGCCAGTACTTGCAGCCTACACCGAAACACGCACCCGTTATGAAATGGTGGACACCAGAGGAATTCGAACAGCTTACAAAAATGGCCAAGGCTAAAGGCTTCTTGATGGTCTCTGCCTCACCGCTCACGCGCTCATCCCATCATGCGGGGGATGATTTTGAAAAACTCAAAGCCGCCCGCCTAGCGAAATTCGGCGACAAGGTTGCTGCAGAGTGACACTTTATGGCTTATGATATCCTTATTATAGGCGGGCTTTCAATTATTGCATCTATCGTCTGTTTCTTCTGTGCCATGGCAGGATCCGGTTCGGGACTGATCCTTGTGCCGCTGATGATTTTGTCTGGCCTAACGCCAGTGCAAGCCATAGCCATTCATAAATTTGAGGCTCTGTGGACTGTTGCGAGCGGCTGGCGTTATTACAAAAATGATTGTTTTCTGAAAACAGATTTTAATTATTATTTGTTTCTGGGGCTTATTGGCACTTATATCGGGGCAAGGTTTATCCATTTTATACCAAATGATGTGCTGCAGATAAGTGTGGCTCTACTGATCTTGGCTGTATCGATATTTATAAATTTTTCTGGCAAGTTCAAATCAGGAGATACACTTACCAAAACCAAAAGAATAATCCTGATAACCTCTATGTTTTTTTTCGGAATTTATGAAGGCACATTTGGTTCAGGCAACGGTTTTTTTATAGCGGCATTGTTCTTTTATTTGATTGGTTCGGATGAACAGAAAACTGTCTGCATGATCACTATTCTGGCAGCATTCTGGAATATAGCAGCGACATTAACGCATTTTACTTTTGGCTCACTGCTTTGGCACTATGCTTTGCCGATTGGAATTATGGCGGCAATCGGAGCGTGGTTTGGTGCAGGCTATGCAATGAAAGTGGATAAGGCCAAAATCCGGCATGTAATTTTTACAATTTCTTGCATAGGTGGCAGTATCTTATTATTGCAAAGCCTGATTTAAAAAGCGAAAGGTAAAGACTTTGACGGTTCACGCGGAAAAGAGAAATCTTCCCTATACGCCAGAGCAGCTTTTTGATCTGGTCGCAGGTGTCGGGCAATATCCTGATTTTCTGCCGTGGTGTATCTCCTCCAATATTTACAAACGTGAAGGCGACAATGTTTTTTATGCCGACCTTGTGATTGGTTACAAGATGGTGCGAGAGAAATTCACCTCCAAGGTTACTCTTAAAAAGCCCGATGAAATTCACGTTGAATATCTTTCCGGACCAATGAAATATCTTTCTAACCATTGGAAATTTATCAGGGAAGAGGATGGTTCTTGCACGATTGATTTTTACGTGGAATTTGAGTTCAAAAATTTTGTTCTACAGAATTTAATGGGGGTGTTCTTCAACGAGATTGTCCGTCGGATGGTTTCTTCTTTTGAAGATAGAGCCCGTGAGCTATACGGAAAGAGCAGTCCAGACGCATCTCATCCTAGCCGATGATTATAAGTGCTATTCTATAGTCATTTGAGATAGTTTCCGGACAAGGCACGAGCGCCGCAGCGTATTAAACATACGTAAGAAGCGAAGCAACGATGTCCGAAACTAAAATCAAATGACTATACATAATCAATAAGGGTTTCAAGAGCAAAAATAACACTTTGCCGGCGGATTTCATGACGAGACCCTTTAAAATGGCATTCAAATGTTTTAACGCCTCTAGATTTTGAAGTAACACCAAAATAGACTAGGCCAACAGGCTTTTCAGCGCTGCCGCCATCCGGCCCTGCTATCCCCGTAACAGAAACAGCCAAATCAGCAGAGCTGTTTTTGAGCGCACCTTCCACCATGCTTGATGCGCATTCAGAACTGACAGCCCCATAATTTTTTATAATATCTTCGGTTACACTAAGCATCTCCTGCTTTGCCTGATTTGAATAGGTAACATACCCTCGATCAAAAATCTGTGATGAACCTGCACGATTTGTTATAGCTGCGGCAATAAGCCCTCCGGTACAGCTTTCTGCGGTAGAAAGCATCAGCCCCTTATCTTTCAAAAGAAGGCTTAAATTTTCAACAAGCTGTTCAATTTTTTTGCTCATAATATAAAGCTTGCTCCGAATACGACGAGGGCTGCAAATATTCCGGCCAGCACATCGTCATACATAACACCCTTTGCACCACCCATGTTCTTATCGATCCAGCCAATAGGGCCAAGCTTTGTAATGTCAAAAAAACGGAATAAAAGAAATGACAACACGATCAAGATCGGATTACCAAATGCGGGTAGCATGGCAATCCACTGACCGGCAACCTCGTCAATAACAATCATTTTGGAATCATGTCCGCCCATATCCTTATCAAATTTTTCCGAAGCCCACAGACCTATAATGGTAATCAGGATAGAGCAGATAAAAAGAGCAACAATGCCTCCAATAGCATGAATCAGGATACCAAAAGGTATAGCGCCCAAACTGCCCCATGTACCGGGTGCTGGATTTAAAAAACCACACCCAAACCAACTCGCCAGCCACGTATGAGGCGCTTTTCTGTCCAGTTGATCGGGAATATAAAACTTGATCTTGCTCATCGTCTATCAATCTATCGGAATTGCAATAGACACAACGGCCTGTGCTGCAATGCCTTCTTTTCGTCCAGTAAATCCAAGTTGTTCGGTTGTGGTGGCCTTGATGTTGACCCGCCTTTTATCCAGATAAAGCAAACTCGATAGTCTTTCCTTGATATAGGGTCGATAGGGGCCGATTTTTGGCTCCTCGCAAATCAGCGTAATATCGGCATTTACAAGCTCGCCTTTTTCAGCGCGCACTAAAGACAAGGAATGTTCCAGAAAAACAGCGCTATCCATATTCTTGAAGTCGTCATTGCTTGGCGGAAAGTGTTGTCCGATATCTCCGGCCCCAATCGCCCCATAAATCGCATCAGTCAAAGCATGAAGAGCGACATCGGCATCTGAATGGCCTTTAAGTTTTCTGTGAAAAGGTATGTCTACGCCGCAAAGCCGGATTGTTTCTGCCACTTCATCACTGAAGCTATGGACATCAAACCCTAACCCAGAGCAAAATTCATAATCCATACGTCTGACCATATTTTCTATTTCTCCTTATCGGACAATAAAAGAGATTCAACCAAAATGAAATCATGAGGATAGGTTATTTTCAAATTCGGGCTGGTTGAGGGGATAAGCTTTGTACGGATACCAAGTTCCGAGGTGATATTTGTATCATCTGTATATTCTTTTTTAGAGCCGAATTTTTCATGCGCCTCTAAAAGCAGCCCGTAATGAAACCCTTGCGGTGTTTCGATAGCCCATAAATCCTCACGATCAACACTATCAGAAGCATAACCCGCGCCATCGCGATAGCGCAGCGTATCACGCACAGGTGAAGCAAGGCTTGCAGTTTTTTCCTCTGTCAAAGCCAGGCATAGCGTTTTTATATCAATCTCATTAACCAAAGGCCGCGCTGCATCATGGATCAGAATAATATCATCATCAGCGCAAGAAAGAGATTTAAGCGCCCTATAAACGCTCTCCTGTCTGGTTTTTCCACCATGAACAGTTGTGACTTTCTCAGAGTGTATTAGATCATCAAACAAGCTCTGATGATCCGGATTAATAGCTATCGTTATGGATTTGCACATATCTATAGAGGAAAATAAATCAATGGAATGCTTTAGGACTGGCTTTCCTGCCAAATCCATATACGGTTTTGGCAGATCAGCCATCATCCGGCTAGAGCTACCTGCGGCAACAAGAATGACATGAAAAAATGGTTGGCTCATTATATGTTTTTTTTTCTTAATCTCTAATAGCTGTTGAAAAAAAGTCACTATTGTTGTAAATATGCAACATATTCGCGATCACAGATATATCATGCCCCAATCGGATTTTTATAAACAACTATATTCC
>JAOUOR010000079.1 GCA_029880245.1 Alphaproteobacteria bacterium | reverse complement strand
GAATGATCTCGCGGTCTTTCATACGGCAGCGCTCGGATAAAAACCAGCTTTCAAACACAGCCGCAGCGCCTATGCCGTTATTGATAGTTCTGAAATCACGATAAGCCTCACGGGCAAAACTTCGTGCCAGATCATTCAAAGGAGAGTTTTCAACCCGCTCCCACACATTCCGTTTACCTGCCAGTTGCAGCTCCCATGCAATCCTGATGACGGAAACCGTCAAATCTGCTTCTTGTGCACGATTTATCAAAATTGAATGTTCCGGCTGAAACCGCAGGGGATTAATTAGCGCACCATTTCTGTGCTGCCAGTGGCGTCTCAATTCACGTGCTAAAATCAATATTTGTTCTTCTTCAGTCATACACGGATTTATGACAATGCTTCCTGCTTTACGATCATAAAATCCATCTTCGACTTGCTTGCTTAGCAATATTTCAATCTTCTTGTCTTCCGCCAGATCCAGATAAGCACTTGCCAGACGGCTTTCTCTTAATGTTAATTTCAAATTGGAAATAATTTTATTTTTCTCAGGCCCCGTCAAAGAAAATTCAGCGCAAAGGCTTTCTGCATTTTCAGCAAAACGTTTATATTTTTCTTCCTGTGATAGGGGAATAACTTCAACTTTATTCTCAAGCGCCATGATTTCTTCTTTAAGCGCCATGATTTCTTCTTCATACATCCTCAATTCGGAAGGATCGAAAAGATTTTCATCCTCGTCTTCATATTCATCTTCAAAGTCCAGATAGAAAAATGGCTGGTCACTTATATATGTGCAAATAACCGGCTGCTCGTTTCCTAATGTATAAGCCACAGCGCAAACTCTATCTTGCGCCGTATCCCTACCGGAGAATATTTCGAAAAAATCGCTCATTTTGCCCAAACCATAAGAACAGAGGAAAACCGCACTTTATTGCGCGATATGTTCTTATTATGTGCAGAGAGTTATTAACGCTTTCTTTCTAAAAATAAGAAAAATGCATTATTTAAGAAAAAAATTTCCGTTTCCTAACAAAGAGTTAACAGACTATGAAAGAAGGCTTAAGATATGACCCTAATTCCCCAAAACAGAGTCAATCACAGGCACATCATCAATCAAAATTTCATGATCGGACATGGTGATACGGCCATTAGGCTCGATATAAAGCATAGTTTTAAAGATAGAATCGTTCAAATTCATATAAGCTTCGACCTGAAAGACCCCGTCTTTTCGTTTCTCTATTATTTTCAATGGCTTAATTGTTGTATTCAAAGCTAACCTGACCTCATCGGGCGGCTCGTCTTTCCATTTTATGCTGTCCGCATTTTCGCAAATAATAAAACGCCCGTGACGACCTTTAACAAAACCAAAGAAGAAGCGGATATAATCGATAAGATTATCCTCGGTCAATTTGATAGGTACTTTGAGATTAAGATCGTAAATAACCTTATAGCTCCAATCCAGAACCGTAAATTCCATTACCCCTTTTTTCTGGAAGGCATAGCGCTGTAACGGCGGTGAAGTAGCATGATCGGAAATATCTAAAAAAACATAATCATCATAAAAAGGCACATCAATGACCATGATTGTCGTTTCCAGCGGATCAAATATACTGCCCTCAACATCTTTATTGATTTCGTGAATAATGCTCGCAACATCATCAAGCTCTAATTTGGTATAGGATTCATCGAACATGGGCTAAGGTGATTCGCTTAATAGGGTTTGAAAATCAAAACTGATACGATATTGGAGATTTTATGTCTAAAAATCAAGCCTTGCTGTTGGGAAAACTCTGTGAGCGAATCCGGCAGGCTTTTTTGTATAATTCATGGGATGAAGTTACCCCTATTTTATCCTTCTCTATAAATAGTGAGTCGTCCATAGGGCATAAAATTTATTATGACAAAAAACATTTTCGGAGCGAATCATTCCGACTCCGAATAAATGCAACGATATTATGTTTGAACAGTTTTGTGTATAAATTCCGCATAACTTTAATCCCCGATTCTCACACCCCCTACTATCCAAAAAAACCTTTTTAAAAATACTTTTTATTTTTATGTTACAGGCTATGTTTAAAGACCTTGAAACACGAAATTAACATAAACAGGAAAATATATGCTCCGCACCGATAAACCTTTTCTTGATGCTCTAAACGGTCATGTCACTGATAAAATTCCATTCTGGTTCATGCGTCAGGCAGGGCGATATTTACCCGAATACAGGGATTTACGGGAAAGCGCAGGCGGTTTTCTCGAAATGGCATATAATCCGGATATCGCAACCGAGATTACCATGCAGCCCATTAGGCGTTTTGGTATGGATGCAGCTATTATCTTTTCCGATATTTTGACTATCCCGCACGCCTTGGGACAGCATCTGGAATTTGCTCAAGGAGAGGGACCAAAGCTTGATCCAATCAATGAGGCTAGCGATATCTCCAGACTGGATTTTTCCAAATTCGATCAGCATCTTGCCCCCGTCTATCAAGCGCTCAAACAAACCAAAGCGGCTCTGACCAGTGAAGGATTTGCAAATACCGCGCTGATTGGTTTTGCCGGAAGTCCGTGGACAGTAGCCACCTACATGATCGAAGGCGGCTCATCGAAAGATTTCTTCAAAACCAAAAGCTTTGCTTATGCTCAGGAAGAAGAGTTTTCAAATCTAATAAATATTCTGATCGAAGCCACAGCCAGTTACCTCATCAATCAAATTGCAGCAGGCGCGGAATGCGTCCAGCTTTTCGATAGCTGGGCAGGGGCCTTGGATAGCAACAGTTTTAAAAAATGGGTGATTAAGCCGACAAAACAAATTGTTGATCTGGTCAAGGATTCCCATCCTGATGTGCCGATTATTGGATTTCCGCGTATGGCCGGAACGAATTATCTGGATTATGTGCAAGGCACAGGCGTAAACGGCATAGGTCTGGACCATCAGGTGAATTTAAAATGGGCGGCGCGCACGCTCCAACCTTTGGCATGTTTGCAAGGCAATCTCGATCCTGCCGCCTTAATGGCTGGTGGAGATGCGTTGATTTTAGCTACTGAGCAAATCATCACAGAGTTACGGCAGGGGCCTTTTGTATTTAATCTGGGTCACGGCATTCACAAAGATACGCCTGTGGAACATGTTGAGCAGCTCGTAGATTTAATCAAGGGAATGTAAAAAAGTGAGCCGTAAAGTCGCAATTATTTTATTTAATCTTGGCGGGCCGGATTCCAAAGAATCAATCAAACCGTTCCTGATGAATTTTTTCATGGATAAAAACATTGTCAATTTGCCTTTACCGTTTCGCGCTGTACTTGCCAAATATATCAGCTCAAAACGTTCAAAACGCGAAGCAGGGGATTCATATAAGGAACTTGGCAATAAGTCACCCTTGCTTGAAAATTCACAAGCTCAGGCCCAAGCCTTGGAAAAATGCCTGAATGAAGAAGGTGATGGAAACACATACAAAGTGTTCATCTCGATGCGTTATTGGCATCCTATGGCGCCGCAAGTCGTTCGGGAGGTACAGGACTGGGCAGCTGATAAACTTATTCTTCTGCCCCTTTATCCGCAATTTTCAACAACTACCACATGGTCTTCTCTGGAGAACTGGAAAAAAGCATTAAGCCGCGCCAATTACAAACCCGAAACGTCTATGATTTGCTGCTATCCGGAGGATGATGGATTTATTGAAGCTTCGGCCCGAAATATTGCCAGTGTTTATAAACAGGCTTTGGGAGAGGGACAAAACGATCTGCGTATCTTGTTTTCCGCGCATGGCTTACCGGAAAAAATCATTAAAGGCGGTGACCCCTATCAGTGGCAATGCGAGCAAAGCGCTAAAAAGATTGCCGATCTTTTAAAAGAAAAACTTGGTAAGCCGGACCTCGATTGGGAGATATGCTATCAAAGCCGGGTAGGGCGCTTGAAATGGATCGGCCCAAGTCTGGATGAAGCATTAGACAAGGCAATAGAGCAGGGTAAAGCTGTACTTATCTATCCGCATGCCTTTACGCAAGAACATGTAGAAACGCTAGTAGAGCTGGATAAGGAATATAAACATATCGCGCTAAAAAAAGGCATTAAGGCCTATTACCGCGCCGAAACTATAGGCGTTCACGAAACATATATAAGTGCCCTAAAAGACATGGTACTTGATCATCTGGACAAAACCACCATAGAATCCAATACTGGAAAATGCCTGTGTCCGGAGCAATTCGGGCGCTGCTGTATGCGTGTCGGTATTTTATAGAGATGCAACAGGTTTCTGTGATGGACTTTCTCTTGCAGGAATCGGAGCATCATTACCTACAAGAACGGGACTACCGTTATTTGCATTTATCATTTTTGTACCGTTTAAATCTGGCATCGCACCTGTGACTGAAGATTTACCGGCAACGAGCAATACACCACCCTCCAGAGCTCCCTTATCAAAAGCCGCAGCAAGTTTGTTCATGTTATTATCTTCAATTGCATTTAGAACAACTTTTGTATCACTCTGATAGGCATTATAAAGCCCTACATAACTATCGCCATGTTCATGGGCAAGATTATCAATACTGGCAAGTATCCCCTTAATCCCTTCTTCTGTCGGGTACCCAAATGTACTGTCAATTTTTTTAGAACCTTTAATAACGGCTTTGGCAAAGTCCTCATTTGTTTGTAGAAGATTAGCTACTAAATCACTGCCCTCTTTTTTGTGAAAGCTCTTTGCCTCAGGGGTTTTCAAATAGTCTTCAATGCCTTCCCTGACGGTCTTTACTTCATCTATCATAATACAACCCTTCTTATTTTACTGTTATAACAACTTCATTTACCGCTTTAACTTTGCCATTTTCAACAAAAACCATATAGGCCATTTCACTTTTCAGCAAATAAGGCTGCATTATTGTCGTTGCGCGCACACCCAAATCCTGTATCTGGCCGGCTTCGTTTACAAAGGTCATAGTTTGGTCCGACTGGTCATATTCAATCCAGCTCACATCTCCTTCAATCGGACGATCATGGAAAAACCATAAACGCCCATCCGGTTTTACAACAACATCAACATTCATCGATGATGTCATATCGTCCAGAACCGGATTAAAACCTTCACTATCTTCCATATGTCAATAATGCTTTCTACTAGTTTTTTAGAAAACCAAGGTAAATTTTAGCAATTGCAGGAATATTATGCAAACTAAAAAGAAGCTGTTTTTTAGAAAAATCTGCCCTTATATTAATATCAAAAAGGATAATACACCATGACCGAATTTCTTACCTATAATTATGAATGGATGCGCGCCTTTCACATTATTTCCGTGATCGCATGGATGGCAGGGCTGTTATACCTGCCGCGCCTGTTTGTCTATCACGCCGAAGCAGAGAAAGGATCGGAGCTATCGGAAACGTTCAAGATCATGGAGCGCAGGCTTTATATATATATCATGAAGCCGGCCATGATTGCATCATGGCTGTTTGGTGTGGCAATGCTCTATGGACGCTGGGAATATTTTATGGGGCAAGGCTGGATGCATGGTAAGCTTACGCTGGTTATTCTCATGACGGGCGTGCATCATGTTTTAGGTAAATATGTGAAACGTTTTGCCGCGGATGAAAACAAAAAAAGCGCAAAATTTTTTCGTATCCTGAACGAAGTACCGACATTTTTGATGATTTTGATTATTATACTGGCTGTTGCCGAACCTTTTTAAGTCAATAAAATCAAAGGCTTTAACCTCTTTTTAAAGATAATGTATAAAAATTATAGAAATGCGGACATAATTTCTTGACTTAGGTAAAAGCTGTGGATATAAATGTCTAGCCTTAAAGAAAATTCCGGAAACATTTTGGATTTTTTATCACCGAAAAATGATCGGTTTAAGGCATGAAAGTGTTTAAATACAGAAAATGAGCAAAGAGAAATAAATTATCCTTATCTTCTGGATTTTTTGAGTTGGGTTATTTTCCAAGAATTAATTAATCAGTAAATTGTGAGAATTCATGAATTTACAAGAACTGAAATCACGTTCCCCTGCTGAATTATTGGCATTTGCCGAAGAGCTCGAGGTTGAGAACTGTAATACGATGCGCAAACAGGATATGATGTTTGCCATCCTCAAGCAATTGGCGAAGAAGAACGTCCCTATATCCGGTGTTGGTGTCCTTGAGGTTCTGCAAGACGGCTTTGGCTTTTTGCGCTCGCCAGAGGAAAATTATCTCCCTGGACCGGACGATATCTATGTCTCTCCCTCACAAGTGCGCCGTTTTGGCTTGCGTACGGGGGATATTGTCGAAGGGGAAATCCGTGCCCCCAAAGATTCGGAGCGTTATTTCGCACTTCTGAGAGTTGGCTCAATCAGCAATGAATCACCGGACAGACTAAGACACCGCATAAATTTCGATAACCTCACGCCCCTTTATCCCGATAGAAAGATCAAGCTAGAACTCGATAATCCTACAAAGGATGATAAATTACAGCGCGTGATCGAATTGACCTCTCCGCTTGGCTTCGGGCAGCGCGCTTTGATTGTTGCGCCGCCACGTACGGGTAAAACCGTTATGATGCAAAATATCGCAAGCTCTATTGCGGAGAACCATCCTGACGCCTATTTGATTGTCCTTTTGATTGATGAGCGCCCCGAGGAGGTAACCGATATGGCCCGCTCTGTGCGCGGCGAAGTGGTTTCCTCGACATTTGATGAACCGGCGTCAAGACACGTACAAGTTGCCGAGATGGTGATGGAAAAGGCTAAACGCCTTGTCGAGCATAAGCGCGACGTAGTGATTTTATTGGATTCTATTACACGTCTGGCCCGTGCTTATAACACGGTTGTTCCATCTTCCGGTAAGGTTCTAACAGGCGGTGTGGATGCGAATGCCCTGCAACGTCCAAAACGCTTCTTTGGTGCGGCCCGTAATGTAGAGCAGGGCGGATCACTGACAATTATCGCCACAGCCCTGATTGATACAGGCTCACGTATGGACGAAGTGATCTTCGAGGAATTCAAGGGTACGGGTAACTCCGAAATTGTTCTGGACCGCAAGATATCAGATAAGCGCGTCTTCCCCGCAATTGATATTCAAAAATCAGGGACACGCAAAGAAGAACTTCTGGTTGATAAAGATACGCTGCAAAAAATGTGGGTCTTACGGCGTATCCTTAATCCTATGGGAACGGTCGATGCTGTTGAATTCCTTTTGGGTAAGATGAAGCAGACGAAGAATAATGATGATTTCTTCAACGGCATGAACCAGTAATTCTATTCTTTCCCATTTTAAGCAAATCTTTATATTCTTGTCTTATATTTCACGTAAGTACTTGAATACCCTCATTTTGCGCTGCAGCACATAAAAATTATATAAAATTCAAGCTAAAAACGCTTGAAAATCGCCGTAAAATCGAAACGAAAGTAATTGTCATAATGCCCTTTTTATGGTGAGATGTAAGTATAAGCCGTTAATTTTATCGGCAATAATAAATAACAAGAGTGCGTTCCCTTCACGGGATAAAAAGGAAATAGGTGGGATTATGAATAGTCCAGTTAAAAATAAAATCACAATGTGCGGAAATCCAAGGTATATGCCTTTACGTCGGTTGTCCAAGTCTCTTTTGGCCGCAGCGTTTATTCTTGTTTTTTCATTCGGCTCGGCATCATCATTCAGCCCTGCTGATATGAATGTGAATACTGGCAGTAAAAATATTAGAAAACCTCTTTTATCTGTAGAAAATACGTGTCGTTCCCTACTCAATCAAAATTATAACACCTCTACACTTGCTCCTACAGATAAAGCCCAGCGCAAAGCTGGTAAATTAGTTGCTTTGGGTGTAATTCTTGGCGCTCGTTTTGCCCTTGAGCCTACGGATGCACCTAATAATTCTGTAGAGGTAGCAACAGCCAAAACGTCTGATACTGATATGAATGCCGGATCTATCATCCAGTACCGTAAATGTATCAAAAAAGAAACATTGGCTTTGTCAAAAAACTCTGAAGATAAAGAGCAACTATAAAATACATGTCCCTTAATCTAAGAACTGGCCGCCCATTAGGGTGGCCTCTTTCTTATGAAATGATATTGGCCCTAGGGTAAAAGACGGAGCAGACTTAAATACCATAAGGGCGTCTCTATAGGCATATGCCTGCTGGCCTCAATCACAGCTAAAAATGTTATGGCTGATAAAAGGGCATTGATAAGCGACGTGTTTCCGAGACTAGCAGCTTTGGGCTTAACGTTTTGTTTTGGTATGATGCGCTTGAAGGCCTTGTTTAAAGATGAGGCGGCAAAACTCTTAATCACCGTATTACCCAAAAAGATAATCAGACCAAGCGCAAGAAAATCAATTCCACCCATAACCGCCAAATTTGGAGCTTTGCTGGCTATTATATCTCTGAACGGCAGAGCAAAATAACCCAGGCTCAGCACAGTCGAGAGTACCCAGGCAGCAGCCATTCCTGTTGTGACTGAATGCTTGGTTATATTTCGGTAGCTCTGGGCGATTTTCATCAACACTGCATTGAGTGTCTCGTCTTTAAAGCCGTACGGATATCTTTCAGAAAGCTTTGCAAGGGCTTTACGCATCGGCATATTCGCTGACAAAACCATAGCCTGACGTAAGGTCTTATATTTTGCCGCCTGTGCAAGATTCTCTTCTACGCTGCCCCTGTTTTCTGCTGCATCATCAATCTTTCTAAGGCCATTTTGCAGGATATCATCCATAAAGGGCGAAACATGAGAAAGTAAAGCCTGCTTACCAAACAAAAAACTATAATAAGATTTATCTCTAATATTAAATTCAATATGCCCGTAAGGAAGAATAACGTTGTAAAAAATCGGAAGTTTCAAAATTTTATGTTCGGCATCACGTGCATCTTCGCCGCCCTCATCAATCACTTCTACATTTTGCTCATCGAGCAATGCAATCGTAGCATGTTCCTTAATTTTATCGCCATATTCCTCGATCAAGGCAACGACCTTATCCGGCAATTCATCATCCGGATAATTAAACTCACAGCGCCCCTGTAATTCAGCAATTGTGATATGGCTGGCAAAAGCATTGCCCTGACAGTTCGGGCATTTGGTAACGCCCTTACTGG
>JAOUOR010000026.1 GCA_029880245.1 Alphaproteobacteria bacterium | reverse complement strand
TTCATGACCTGCTGTGCTAATCCATGTACTATGTGATTCGAGTAATTCAGGCAGGCTTTCTTCTATTTCTTCATCCAGAGTGCCCATATCCTTATCGGTTATGGCATTCTTTGTATCTATGGCATAGTTTTCAGCGCCGTCCATATTGATTCCTGTTATTACAGCAGAATTCATATCTGTATGAGATATATCCGAGTCACTGAAATCCACATTAGACAGATTTGCGCCGTTGAATTTTGCACCTTTGAGTTGTGCGCTTGTTGTTGAAGCGCCGCTCATATCGGTATCTGTAAAGATAGCACTTCCAGCCTTTAAGTTGTCCATTTTGGCGTTTTTGAGTCTGGCGCCGATAATGATTGTTTCCTGATCATTATCAACATCAACACCTCGGTCCATATTTTCCAAAGCGCCATCTTTGTTTTTATTCATGATTTTTCCGGAGCGCATATCGGCGCTAGTAAGGTCAATGCCTTCCATGTTGGCACCGGATAAAATGGCTCCGCGTAAATCACTACGCGAAAAATCTGCATCGCTAAGATCGGCATTTTGAAGACTGCACCCATAAAAGATCGAGCTCTTATAAGTTCCATTGGACAAATCGGCATTATCAAAGATTGATCCTGTGAAGTCTGCTTGACTAAGGTCACGGTTATAAAATTTAAGACCTGATAGGTTTTGATATTGCAAAACAGCTCGCGCACCACCGACTTTGCCTTCCAGAAACATTTTGTGTTTTTCCAAAACAACATTCAGGTTGTCTTGACCAAAAGACGGGCGGCTGCGGGGGTCTACGACAATGCTGCTTTCTGAAAATATTTGCATAATTGAAGTCTATGAGTGCCTTTTATTTTCAACATTAAAAACTTTGACTAACACAAGTATACAAAAAGAAAAACAGAATGCACAGGGTGAATGCAATTGTTTGAATTTAACGTGTCTTTTTGATCATTTCAATGAGTGCGGCAGTAGAGGAATCCATTTTTGAAGGCTCCGCATTTTTGCAATCATTATCACCTAAATCATGTAAGATCTGGTTTGCTATGACTTTGCCAAGTTCAACGCCGTGTTGATCAAAGCTATTAATATTCCATATAATGCCTTGCACAAAGATTTTATGCTCGTACATGACCATTAGTAAACCTAAATTATAAGGGTCTAATTCCTCTATGACAATCGTATTCGATGGACGGCTGCCGGAAAAAACTTTGTGCGGGTTGTCATGGCTTTGTCCTTCCATCAGGGCTTTGGATTGCGCAATGGCATTGGCTAGTAATTTATAGTGGTGTCCTGCGGCAGGTTTTTGGCTTTTGAGAGAAAAAATAAAATCACAAGGGATAATCTCTGTACCTTGATGGACAGATTGAAAAAAAGCATGCTGTGCATCGGTGCCTGTTTGACCCAAGACAATCGGGCCGGTTTTATAATCTGTGATGGGCGTGCCGTAACGTGTAACAGACTTGCCGTTTGATTCCATGTCAAGTTGTTGCATGTGGGATGGTAAAAAGTAGAGATATTGGTCGTAAGGAATTATGCCAAGAGACTCAGATCCTTCGAAGTTACGATTCCATATGCCAATTAACGCAAGCAATACGGGGATGTTTTCTTCTAAAGGCGCATTACGAAAGTGCTTGTCCATCGTATAAGCGCCGTCCAGAAGTTTTTGAAAATTATCAAAACCAATGGCAATGCAAAATGATAAGCCAATGGCTGACCATAGAGAATAGCGCCCTCCAACCCAGTCCCAGATCGGGAAAATGTGTTCTTCAGTGATGCCGAATTTTTCTGCTTCTTCAATATTTTGGGTGGCGGCAACAAAATGCTCTCCGACATCGTCTTTACCCAGCGCTTTTTGCATTAATTTACGGGCTGTGTGTGCGTTACACATGGTTTCTTGAGTGGTAAATGTTTTGGATGTGATAATGAAAAGCGTTTTTGCAGGGTTAATAGTCTTGAAAGTTTCTAACAAATGCGACGAATCAACATTCGATACATAATGGACTTTGATATTCGGATCAGAGAAGGGCTTGAGGGCTTCGGCTACCATATGCGGGCCTAAATCGGAACCGCCAATGCCGATATTCACAACACGCGAGAATTTTCCTTCTGCTCGGATTTTGGTTGTGAAGTTTTCCATTTTTTTATAAGCGGCTTTAATTTCAGGCACAATATCTTTGTCTTCAACTTCCAACGATTTTAGATCTTTATTGCGTAAGGCCGTGTGCAGAACGGCACGGTTTTCTGTTGTGTTGACATGCACGCCTTCGAACATCTGGTCACGCCAGTTTTCCAGATCACAGGCGCGGGCAAGGGTGCATAATTTTTCTATGGTTTGTGTTGTTATGCGTTGTTTGGAATAATCAAGTGTCAAGCCTTCCAGAGATTTATGAAAGGTTTCAAAACGGCCGGGGTCATTGTAAAAAAGTTCAGGAATAGAAGTGTTTGATATAGATTGATGATGTTTTAATAAATCTTTCCAAGCATCAAGTTCGGTTACCGATAGGACTTTTTTACTGTTACATTGTGCATTTCCCATTAGTAAACCTTAGCTATATCCTTAAAACGTATTTCTATATTACTCTTATATTATGCCGTGCCAAGTCTTATTCAACATTGGGCAGCAAGGTGATTATTTCTGCATTTTCTACGTTTTCAGGTTTTCCAACCAAAATAGTTGTGAATGAGTTACTGTCAAGAATTCTTTCGGCGACACGTTGAATATCATTGGTTGTGATCCCTCTTATTGTTTCCTGACGTTTATCGAGATAATCGATAGGGAGCTTGTCTATCTGAAGCGTTAAGAGCAATCCGGCGATTGAATCTGTTGACGTCAGGGATAAGGGAAGTGAGCCAAGCAAATAGGAACGTGCATCACTAAGTTCTTTCTGGCTTACAGGCTCGTTCTTGATTTTTATCCATTCGGCTTTGACCAGATCAAGAAGTTCTTTGACACTGCTATTTTGTGTGGATGTTGTGAGATGATAGACATCTGATTCATTATATTCGCGGAAATAAGTATAAATTCCATAAGTCAGGCCACGTTTTTCACGTATCTCATCCATTAATCTCGAGCCGAAGCCACCGCCGCCCAAAATAAAATTCATCACTTGAGCAGCGTGGTAGTTATCATCGCTGCGACCGATTCCATTTTGTGCAATTTCAATGTGGGTTTGAGGGATATCACGTTCAAATAAATAGGTTTTCTTCGAATTTTGAAGTGTTATTTTATTCGTGGCTTTGTTTTTCTCATCCGTGCTTTCCGGCAAGCTACCGAAGATTTCATCAAGAGCTATGGATAATTCTTCTGCGGTGATGTCTCCGGCAACTGAAATGACAAGATCACTTTTTGTGAGCTTTTTGTGAAAGGCTTTTAACTCTGCAGGCGTAATTCTATCGAGGCTTGAAAGTGTTCCGCCGCTATTTTGGGCATAAGGGTGGTCTTCGAAAATACGGTCATTTTGAATCCGTGCGCCTATCCATCTCGGGTCATTAATAGAAGATCTTAGTCTGCTTTTATTAGCATCGCGCATACGATCAACAGGCTCTTTGTCAAAGCGCGGTTGTGTTAAGGCGAGTTTAAGAAGTTCAAAACCCCGTGCTCTGTTTCGTGAAAGTGTTTTGAAGCTGCCTCCGAAATGATCGCGGCTGACATTAAAGCGTAAAGTTAGGGAGAGGTCCTGAAGTTCCTTTTGAAACTCGCGGCTTTTTATATCGCCGGCCCCCTCATCCAAGGTGTTGGAGACCATGCGCGCAAGGCCCTGTTTTTCAGGCAGGTCGGTGATGGCCCCTTGACCGCGGAAAATAAATTCCATCGCAAGTACGGGGATATTATGATCTTCGACCAGCCATGCCTTAATGCCTCCTTTGCTTACTACTTCCTGAATATCCAGAAAACTATCATCTTGCTGCGCGTAAACTTTATCAGGGGGCATTAGAATTAACAGGCAGAACGATACTATAATTAAAATAAGGTTTCTGGTCATTTAATGGCTCCCGAGCTGTTTTTGTTTTCGGGCATCAGATATCCGGTTACAGGCGGATTCTCATAGGATAGATCGGGGTTAAGGTAGGTTTTTGCTGCTGCCTGAATTTGTTCTTTGGTTACAGCGCCAATGTTTTCCGGCCAATATTCGATATCATCCAGTGTTGATCCGGTGATCAGGCTGTATCCTATAACCATGGCGGGACCTGCGACACTATCAAGGGCATAAATGGCTTCTGCCTGCAGGCGCGTTATAGCATCAGATAGTTCGTCATCTGTAACGCCGTTTTCTACAAGGTTACGCAGCGCATTATCAACTGCTTTTTCAATGTTATCAAAGGATTGTCCCGGGGCAGGTGTTACCCAAATATATAATGAGCCGTTATCCCAGCTATCCGAGGAATAAGACAGGCTTGCCGAAGTGGCTATTTTTTGCTTTACAACCAAATCCTGATACAGACGGGAAGATGATCCTGCGCCCATGATTTCTTCAAGGACCTGAAGTGCCAGAGATTCTTTGGAAGATTGTCTGTAGCTTGGAACGCGGAAAATTTTTCTGAATTCCGGTTGTTGTACGTTTTTATCAGATAGAGAAATCATGGATTTTCCTCTGAAAGGAGGGGAAGTCGTTCTTACACGCTTCGGCGTCTCGCGTTTTTCCATCAAACCATAGGTGCGCTTGGCTATTTCGAATACTTTTTCGGCATTTACATCCCCCGATACCACTAAAATAGCATTATTGGGCGCGTAGTATTTATTGTAGAAATCCATGATCTGATCCCGCGTCAGAGATTGTATTTCATGCTGCCAGCCGATAACGGGGATGCTGTAGGGATGATTGGCAAAGAGAACTTCGCGCAATTGCTCATCCAAAAGGGCTTGGGGTTTGTTTTCAGTTCTTTGCCTGCGTTCTTCCTGAATAACTTTGTTTTCGGAAAGCACATCTTCTTCCGGCACATTCAGCCCTTGCATGCGTCCAGCTTCCATTGTCATGACAGTTTCAAGATGCTGGCTGGCTATGGATTGGAAATAGGCGGTGTAATCCTGAGAGGTAAAAGCGTTATCATCTCCGCCCAGTGAGCGTATGATTTTTGAAAATTCACCGGGTTCTAGTGATCCAAGTTGTTCGTGCTTTTGACCTTTGAATAAAAGATGCTCCAGAAAATGAGCAATACCGGATTGACCCGGGGGTTCATCTGCTGCGCCGACACGGTACCAGATCATATGCGTGATAACAGGCACACGCGGGTTTTCAATAACAACAATTTGAAGACCATTTTCCAGCTGATGCGTTTTGGCATTAAAAACTTTTTCTCTGGATTCTTTTGCATAAGCATGAAATGTAAAGCTTTGTGCAGCAATAAAAAATATCAATATGAAAGTGAAATTGAAAAAAATCTTTCTCATGAGCCTATAGTCATTCCCATTTATTTTTGCACAGTGTTACTCTTCGATTTCCGGCACATTTTCGCCGGTTATTACTTCACCTTTTGCTGCTTTCTCATTGATGCGCTCATATTCCTTTTTCGCGTCAATCACAGTTGAGGGCAGTGTTTGCTTCTTGCTGCCTAAATTCATGATTTTTTGGACAACGGATTTATTGCTATCATTCAGGTTATCCGTTTCATGATCAATGCGTGCGCGCAGTGTTGCATCTGTTTCGTTAGCGCCTGTTTTTTGGATTATGGTTTGTTCGACGGAACTTTGGGAGTTCGTCTGATCGGCTTGTGCAGTGTCACCGAAAACAGCTTCTTTGGCTTTTGTCTCGACTGTTTTTTCCTGCGGTCTATGCATACCTTTTTGTGGCGGCGGGAGTGCTGTAGTTGCCGGCATTTCAAGAGGTGCATGTCTGTTGACCAAAAACTCGTCCGGTGCATCCCGCTCAAGGCCAAGCTGCTCTCTTATCCCACCGGAGCAGGCCGATAGGGTAAGCGCAAGGCATATAATGTAACGTATTTTTTTGCTGTTTTTCGTGGCCATTCTAATACCCCAGATTTCTTTTCGCTCTTTCCTTCCGTCTGTCACGATAACGGCGTTTGCGCTTAACATCAAAGACAAAAGATTGAAGGATTAATATACCCACACCAATAACAATGGCAGAATCGGCAATATTAAAGGCCGGCCAGTGATATTCGAAAGCATGAAGGTCAATAAAATCTATAACGCCGCCAAATCGTGCGCGATCAATTATATTCCCTATGGCTCCGCCAATAATCATGGCGCAGCATATGCCTTGTGTCTGATCGTGGGTCTGGAAAAGCCAGAACAATAAAAATCCAAGAATAAAAATGGCAACAGCTATCAGGATAAAGGGCATATAGGGTCCCAGATTACTGAACATGCCAAAGCTAACGCCGGTGTTCCAAACCATGACGATATTAAGATTAGAGGTCACTTTGAATCCTACACCCGATAATATGGCTGGTGGTGTTTCAATCAGCCAGCTAAAGAAATCTATAGATTCTCCAAGTCTTGCATGCGGTCTCAGATAAAGTTCTGTTACGGCCCATTTGCTGATTTGGTCAATGATTGTTATCGCAAAGCCTATGGCTAGCCAGAAGGAGCGTATTCTGGCATTTTTTCTATGGTAGACTGAGCGCTGTCTTTCGCGCTCTTCACGGGCCATTTTATCGACTTCTGATTCCACATAATCAGGATTTATAAATGTCTTCTGCTTTTTCAAAATTTTTGCCTTATGCCTTTGGATAAGAATATATAGTCATTACCATTTATTTCTGCACATCGTTATTCGTCGCTCACGTATGTTTTATACGCTTTGCTCCTCATGCCTTGTGCAAAAATAAAGCGAAACGACTATAAGGTAGTTATTTTTGGTGTGTAATCAAGCCCGTTTTTTGCAGCAAAATTTGCAGGCAAGATAATCAATAGATAATGGTCCACCGCCTTTGAGTAACGGTATAGCCAAAAGCAGCATCCACATATAGTGATCAGCATTGGCAACACCATATTCTGCCGGTACGGCAAACTGGATCATCATAGTCATGATAAGCAAGCCACCTGCGCCAATGCGGGTCAGAAAGCCAAAGGCCAGTAGAAAGGGCAGTACAACCTCGCCACTTGTGCCCATTACAGCAGAAATTTCCCCCGGAATGAAAGGGATAGGGTGGTATTCGGTAAAAGCCGTTACCTGATTTTGCCATTGGCCATTTAAGATATCCTGTAAACGAAGCCATCCGGTTTTAAAAAAGATATTGGCCATAAACAGGCGTATGCCAAGGCTCAGAACTGGCCACAGAAGTTTCTCTCCCAAGTCAGTCAGGATTTTGTAGAGAGTACAAATTTTACCAAATGTTGAGGCCATGCTTTTTCCTTTTTGTTTTCCTAATTATTCGAATGGGCTTTCGAAAAAGTTTCAAAAATTATGTTTTTTTTCAAAAATGCTGCAAAGTCAAAATCCGGGTAGGCGTTTAGTGTGTTTTCAACAGCTTCGCCTAGCGATTTATCTTTTTTTATCTCAGACAGCATCATAAATTCATCGTCTTCTAGTGGTAGAATATTAACCTCTAATTTTTGCCGCCAGACCATTATTCTTGTGTTGTGGTCTATGGTCATATCCGGTGCGTCCTCAGTTTTTTTCAGGCACATATCGCGTATGGCTTGCAAAGGGTAGGGCGAGGCGATAAGGGAAAGGCTGCCTCGTAATGTTAGTGTTGTATCTGCAAGAGAGTCTGGTTCTATGGCACTAAAATCATCTGTGCTCATAGGACTATCATCTGCCGCGTGATAGGCTTTGTGCAAGGCCCATTCTAATGTGGCGACATCAGATAAATAAGGCATGCTTTGTGTCGATGCGTGTTTTTTTAAAAAAATATCAAATTCTTCGCCATAATAATGTAGGCAGGCACTTTGTGGCGGGTTTTCCATGACAAATTCTCTTGCCAGAGTTTTAAGAAAATTCTCTCCAACCAGAGCTTCAAGCAAGGGATAGGTAGTTAGAATATTTTTTGACAAGCTGCCAAGAACATTATTGTGGTAGATTTTCAGGCGTTCATTTACGGGGATATGGTCATTAACGAAATTATCCTTAAATTGAGATGCGGCTTCATCTACTTGCGATAATGGGCGCAGCATTATTCCTTTGAAGTCCTTTTGAAATTCATTCAGCGGCATGGCGTTCTTCTTGTTCTAAATCCAGAATTTTTCTTGCCCGTGAGGCTTCGGATAGCAGCGTTTCCAAAGGCGGGAAATCCTGATCCCATTCAATCAGGGTCAAAGGCTTATCAAGCTGCTTTATCGTATAGGCATATAAATCCCAGACATCGTCTTTGACTTCTTTGTTATGGGTATCAATCAGCAGGCTATGATCGCCTATGGTTTTTTCTGTGTGACCCGCGAGGTGAATTTCGAAGATTGCATTTTTGTTGACGCCATCAATGTACTCATAAGGATCAAGCCCGTGATTATGGCTTTGAACGTATATATTATTAACATCGAGCAAAATCCCGCAGCCTGTAATTTTGGCCAGCAAGTTCATAAATTCAAACTCGCTCATCTCGTTATCTTTAAAGGCGATATAGGTCGATGGGTTTTCGACTATGATTTGGCGGCCAAAATATTCTTGTGTCTGTTCTATATTCCGGCGCAGACGCTCTAGTGTTTCCCTGTTATAGGGCAGGGGTAGCAAATCGTTCAAATGGGCATTGCCGCTTGCGCTCCATGACACATGATCGGAAACTATAAAGGGTTCGAATATATCAATGAGTTCTTTGAATTGACGTAAATGTTCTGTGTCAACGGGCTGATCCGCTCCAAGAGATAGTCCTACTGCATGGAGGCTCAAAGGATAGTGTTCTCTGATTTTGCCGAGATAGTGACGGTGAATGCCGCCGCCGAAATAATTTTCCGGATGGACTTCAAACCAGCCTATATCAGGTTTGGTCTCAAGAATTTCTTCATAATGGGGCGCGCGCAAACCAAGACCCACCGGATTATCAAAAACCGGTGGGTCCAAAGGAATAAGCTGACTTGTTTTATCAATTAAATCAGCCATTACTATGATTAGTGCTCTTCACCATGATCTTCGGCTGTCACTGGTGTAGTAGAACCGTGAGCAAGCTTTTCACAAAGACCTTTTGGAACAGAGACCCATTCAACGCCGCTGGCGTCTTCTGTGGCCATTCCTGCACAGCCATGTGAACCGTCAGCAGCTCCGCAGCCATTCATGCCGGCTTTTACAACGCCGTAGCATTTTTCATTACCTTCAGCAGGGCCTGCCTGTGCAGCTGAAGCGCCAAGAGCTGTAGCAGCAACGGCGCCAACAAGTAGAGTGTTTAATGTTTTTTTATTCATGCTTTTCCTCACAATAAATAAGTTTCAAGTTCTTTTCGTGGAACTATAATGTCCGTAAAAAAGGTTATACTCTTGATATTCTATAAGAGCTTGGGAATAGTTACATGGGTTTATAAAAAAATACATACCAAAAATATTCTTCAATGACAAAACAAGGCAAGTAAAGGACTTGCCTGAAAGTGTAAACCTAGATAAAAGCCATAATCATGGATTATTACGAGATGTTAAAGAAAACTCCGGATGAAGTAAAAAATTCCGTTATTGCCATAGGTAATTTTGACGGTGTGCATCTGGGACATCAGGCTTTATTGTCCTGTGCCAAAGAGATTTCTGTTAATTCTGGTTGTTCATTGGGGGCCTTGACATTCGAGCCGCATCCAAGACAACTCTTTCGTCCAGATGAGCCGCCGCAGCGAATCACTCCTAAAGACCTTAAGGTGTTCAGGCTTGAACGAAGCGGAGTAGACTATGTGTTTTCTTTGCCTTTTGACTGGGATTTTGCCAGCCAGTCTGCGGAAAATTTTGTGCAGAATATCTTGATTGACGGGCTTGCCGCATCCCATGTCGTTATCGGGAGTGATTTTCGTTTCGGACAGCTCCGGCAGGGTTGTGCGCAGACTATAGAGAAGGCAGGCATTCCGGTTACGGTTCTTGATAAAGTCAAAAGCGCCGATAAGGAGATTTCATCCAGCTTAATCCGGCAGGCTCTGCGGCAAGGTGATATTGACGTTGCTAATGAGATGCTTGGCTGGAGCTGGGAGATCAGGGGAGAGATTTTTAGAGGCGACCAGCGCGGACGGGAACTAGGCTATCCCACGGCCAATATGGAACTTAAGGATACTGTCCATCCGGCTTATGGGGTTTATGCGGTTCTGGCGCGTCTGGAAGGGGAGGAAGAGTGGCATATGGGGGCAACCAATATCGGGATCAGGCCTATGTTTGCTGTGCCTATGGCGCAGGTCGAAACCTATATCTTTGATTTTGATAAAGAAATATACGGGCAGACCTTATGCGTAAGGCCAGTTAAACGTTTGCGCGGAGAAGCCAAATTCGACTCACTAGAAGCTTTGATTGATCAAATGGCTAGAGATTGCGAGCAGGCACGGGAGATATTAAAGGGGCTGGTATGAGTGTTTTTCTCTCGCTTTTCCTTAATCTTCTGCCACTTTATGCTCTGATTCTTGCGGGGTTTATAGCAGGGCGTTTTTTGAAAGTAGACCGCCAGAGTCTGGGGACTCTGGCCATGTATATTTTCATGCCGGTGGTGATGTTTGGTTTTGTGGCTGATCTGGATTTTAGGGCCGAATATCTGGCACTACCGTTTTTGCTATATGGAATGAGCGGTATTGTGGCTTTGTCCTTTTTAAGGATGGGAAAGAAGATATATGGTGACAGCCAAGCCAATTTGATGGCTATCTGCGCCGCGTGGGGCAATACAGGCTATTTCGGCCTTCCTTTGGTTCTTCTGTTCTTCCCCAAAGACCTTGTGGCTATTTATATTTTTATGAATTTGGGAACTCTGATTTTCGAGGCAACTATAGGTTATTACATAGCGGCGCGCGGGAATTTCGATGTGCGCACAAGCTTGATGAAAATTGTAAAGTTTCCCTCTGTCTATGCCATTGCTTTGGGGCTGGTTTTGAATCAATCGGGCGTGGAATTGCCGGAGATTTTCTGGACATACTGGACGCATTTCAAGGGTGCTTATGTGGTTGTCGGCATGATGATTATCGGTGCGGCGCTTTCGCAGCTTGATCGCTTTGTCTTTGGTGTCAGATTCGTGAGCCTGACCTTTGCGGGAAAGTTTATAGCTTTGCCTTTATTGGCTTTTAGTTTTGTAACTCTGGATGAAAACTGGCTGCACTGGTTTGAAAAAGATATTCATCATCTGGTTATGATTGTTTCGATTGTCCCGCCCGGTGCAAATATAGCGGCTTTTGCCACGCAGATGAACCTCCAGCCCGAAAAGGCTGCCACCACTATCCTGATTGGGACAGTGTTTGCCCTGTTTTATATTCCGCTCATAATCTGGTTGATGGGTATATAGTCATTTGATTTTAGTTTTGGACATCGTTGCTTCGCTTCTTACGTATGTTTTATACGCTGCGGCGCTCGCGTCTTGTCCGGAAACTATCTCAAATGACTATATATTTAAGTGAAGCGTCATTCCCCGAATTTGCGTAAGGCAAATTCTAGGGGAATCTATGGATCGCCTTAGAATAGCGCTGCTATTCAGGCGATGACGGAAGTAGATTTAAGCGCTCTTGGCTTTGGGCGGATGTTCCTTGATCGCATCGGCGCAGCGATTGCAGATTTCATCTTCAGTCGTAACCTCGGGCAGGATTTTCCAGCAGCGCTGGCATTTGTGGCCAGAGGCTTTTTGAGCATTTACACCGATCATATCTTGGAAGCCAGTTGTCATGAAAACGCCGTCGGGCATTTTTTTCACAAATTCTACAGCGGCACCAGAAATGATGCTGATTTCTTCAAGGTCAATATCATGAATATGTTGTTTGTAATGTTCTATGAGAAAAATTTTCACATGAGCTTCAAGAGACGATCCTAATTCTTTGCTTGTTCTTAAAGGTTCGATTGCTGCAGTTACAACCGAACGTATTTGAATAATATTTTGCCATTTTTTAAATAGATCTGCGTTCTTCCACTCATCCGGCACATCGGGGAAATCTCTCAAATGTACACTTTCGGTTTCATCGAAAACACTTGATGGGCGATAACTCCATGCTTCTTCGGTGGTAAAGCACAGGATCGGGGCAAGCCATGTGACGAGGCAATCGAAAATCTCGGCCATAACCGTGCGGCAGGCACGGCGCTCGAAACTATCCAGCGCGTCGCAGTAAAGGCGGTCTTTACGGATGTCGAAATAAAAGGCTGAGAGTTCCTGATTACAGAAATCATGTAGAGTCTTTGCTAATTTCCCAAATTCATAATTCTGTATACATTCTCGAACAAATTTATCCATTTCAAAGAGACGATGTAACATATAACGCTCAAGCTCGGGCATCTTATCGTAATCGGAACGAGGTATGCGCTCGCTTTCACTAAAACCATGCAGGGCCCCAAGAAGGAAGCGCAGCGTATTACGGATGCGGCGGTAAAGATCGCCTGTGTTCTTAAGCGTGTCTTTACCGATGCGGATATCTTCGGCGTAATCGGAAAGCATCACCCACAGGCGGATAATATCCGCGCCATATTGCTCCATCATCTTGAGCGGGTCGACCACATTGCCCAAGGATTTGGACATTTTATAACCCTTTTCATCCAGCACGAAACCATGGGTCAGGACATTTTTATAAGGGGCGTGGCCTTTTGTGCCGCAGGATTCCAGCAGGGAAGAATGGAACCAGCCGCGGTGCTGGTCCGAGCCTTCAAGGTAAAGGTCGATTTGTTCTACACCTTCAAAGCAGGGCCATGTTTTCGTATCGCCTATGACAAAGGCATGGGTCGAACCTGATTCAAACCAGACATCGACGATGTCGAAAATCTGGTCGTAGTCCTCGGCGTTATATTTTTTTCCAAGGAAATCCTGCGCGTTTCTTGACCACCATGCATCCGAGCCTTCTTCTTCGAAGGTGGAAACGATGCGGTTTAAAACTTCTTCGTCTTTCAGGATTTCGCCTGTTTTCTTATCTAAGAATATGGCGATCGGCACACCCCAAGCGCGTTGACGCGAGATACACCAATCGGGACGATTTGCGACCATAGCGGTGATACGTGCTTCACCTTTGCTTGGAATCCAGTTGGTTTCATGAATTGCGTGTAATGCTTTTTCTCTAAGTTTTTCCCCGCGCCAAGTCTCTAAAGTGTCGTTCATATTATCTGACTTAATCAGAGGTTTCGAGGGGTGCATATTTTTATCCATCGCGATGAACCATTGCGGGGTAGTGCGGAAAATCAGCGGTGCTTTGGAGCGCCAGCTATGCGGGTATTCATGCTTAAGAGAGCCTTTAGCCAGAAGCTTTCCGGCATTGACCAATTCCCGCAGGACCGCAAAATTTCCTTCACCCAATTTTCCATCCTGCGTATAGACCTCAAGTCCTGCAAACAGGCCGACATGTTCGCGGAATTTCCCGTCATCCGTAACGTTGTCTGTTACTTCTATGTTATTGGCTGTACCGAGATAAAAGTCATCTTCACCATGACCGGGGGCGATATGGACAAAACCTGTTCCTGCGTCATCTGTGACAAAATCTCCAGCCAAGAGAGGAACGTCAAATTCGTCATAATGTTTATCAATTTTTGCCAGAGGATGTTTACAAGCAATACCTATTTCTCTATTTCCCTTAAACGTTTTTAGTAATTTGAAATTTTCAATTTTTGCTTGTTTCATTACGTCATCAACTAGAGATGTAGCTAAAACAATCTTTTCCCCATTCTTAACGTTTTCTTCCCCTTCTGAAGGTTGCACCTCATATATCCCGTATTCAATACCTTCACCATAAGCTACTGCGCGGTTTGAAGGCAGTGTCCATGGAGTTGTTGTCCAAATAACAATAGAAGATTCTTGTAACAGTTCGGCTACTTTTTGCTTCTCAATGTTTTCATCGCTATCGGTTTCTCCGCGCATGAAAGGGCTAGCGGCAACAATCGGAAATTTCACCCAAACCGTAACGGATTTATGTTCTTGATATTCGACTTCGGCTTCGGCCAGAGCTGTTTTTTCCACGACTGACCACATCACGGGCTTCGCACCCTTATAAAGCCCGCCATTGGTAGCGAATTTATGGATCTCTTTCGTGATCAGGCTTTCGGCGCGGTTGGTCATGGTCAGGTAAGGGTTTTTCCAATCACCGCTGACGCCAAGACGCTGGAACTGTGCGCTCTGGGTATCTACCCATTCTTTTGCGAATTTCCGGCATTCATCGCGGAAAGCGAGCTTATCAACGTCGTCTTTATCTTTGCCGGCGTTACGGTATTTTTCCTCTATCTTCCATTCGATGGGCAGACCGTGGCAATCCCATCCCGGAACGTAAGGCGTATCATAGCCCATCATTGACCATGATTTTATAACGACATCTTTGAGGATTTTATTGACCGCATGACCCATATGGATATTGCCATTTGCGTAAGGCGGGCCATCATGCAGTATGAATTTCTCGCGGTCTTTTGCTCGTTCGCGCATTTTCTCGTAAAGACTAATTTCTTGCCATTTCTGAATGATTTCAGGTTCTTTCTGCGGCAGGCCGCCGCGCATGGGAAAATCTGTTACGGGCAGAAAAACCGTGTCGCGGTATTTTTCGGCGTTTGCATTTTTTTCTTTATTATCACTCATAATAGTCATTTCCATTTATCTTGTGAACATCGTTGCTGCGCTCCTCACGTAGGTTACTACGCCACGTCGCTTGCGCCTTGTCACAAAATAAAGCGAAACGACTAATGCAGGTTCCTATTTCACGCTTTTAGGCAATCTAAATATTTCTGTGAAAACTGCAAGAGGGAAAGAGCCTGATTTATTCGGGTTTTTGCGCCCAGAATTGATACATCTCTGCAAAAATATCCGGATTTTTCTGCTCTAAAATATTCCAGTTATCGAGATCCAGAGCGTAAGTGTCATCCGGAAAGGACAGTTTGTAAAACTCCAGAATTTTAGGGTTAGTGAGTTCAAAGCCCATGAAGTCAAGGTTAAGATGGTCCAGACTTTGTGCTATTTGCGGGCAGGTATAGCGGTGTTCCTGCGCATGGAAGATCAGATCGCGGCATGTGGAGCATGCGTAAAAATCCATCCAGCGCATAAGCGGTTTTATGGGGTCTGTGTCTGGTAGTTTTCTTATCATTTCACGACATTGATGAATGCCGTTAAGGTCGGGTTCGAATCCCTGCTTTTTAATTAAATCGCGGGCTGCTACGACAGATTTTCTGGCCAATTCGCTATATAAGGCAATGCGCATAAACCCGCCAGGCTTAAGGATATCGTTCAAGGTTTGCCAGCCTTCCATGGGGTCGTTCATATGATGCAAAACACCAGTGCAGGCAATCAGATCAAATTGCTCGCCAAGGTCACGAAACTTCAAAATGTCGCCAAGACCGTATGTAATGTTTTCTATGCCGCGCTCCTTGGTTTTTCGCATAGCATAGGCAAGGGAGCTTGCGCTTAGATCCAGAGCCAGAATATCCGCATTTTCAAAGCTAAGAGAAGCTTCTATGGCCTGCCGGCCTGTGCCGCATCCTGCAATCAGGACTTTTGGCTTTTCGTGGTTAATAGCATTGAACTCATCATTGCCCATATGCGGGAAGATTTTCTGGATCAGATCTTTTAAGGGATAGGTGTTCAGGGCAGTAGGCTGGACCCATCTAGGATAGGGGTTTTCTTCATATTGGGCTTTGACGAGCTGTGAAATTTCGTCTTCGATCTTTGTATAGGCTTTGATGCCGGATTTTGATTGTTCTTCTTCCAAGGGCTCTTGAACTTGTATGCGGATGAGGTCACTCACGTTTTTGTTCTTGAGTAGGTAGTCTATATTTTTGAGTTTGTATAAAGGCCGATAACATCCATAAAGACACAGGGCGTAGATATCTGGTGCTTTATTGTTTTTCAGGGCGTTTTCCAAACGGGTTTGAAGCTCAATAATTTGCTTTGTTTCTTCTTCGCTTTCAAAAAACACATATTCGTTCAAGAAACACTGGCATGCAAAAGCAGCCAGGAAAATATGACTTTGGTCCCATAGTTTATCTTTAATAGTGTTTTCTATAGTCAGGAGCAAAAAATATTTTCTGAGTGCAGTAAAAAGTGTTTCGATGTCTACGCCTTGTATTGGAAGATTATACAGCATTTGCTCGAAAGCAGGATGATTGAATACTGCCCAGTTCAGGGATTTGTCTTCCAGAAGTTCCTTTAGAGCATCGCTACCTTTATCTGTTAGTCTGGAGATCAGGGTTTTTATTATGTCCTGATGCAAGAAGAGTTTTTGGACAATTTTTGTTAGCCTCATAGGGTCATTAGCTTTGCTTTTAAAACAGGCAATTACATTTTCTACTAATGCGCTGTTAATATCAAAATCTTGTGCTTCATCGAACAAGGTGTGCATATGTGCATAGGCTTTTTGGGAAGATTCCTGAGCAAGTGCAAAACGAAGTGCGCTTAAGGATTCACGGTAGCGACCGGCTTGTCTTCTTGTATTGGCAAGGTGAATCCAGTAATGCGCTTTTTGAGGCATAAGCGTCGTAGCGATTTGATAGTGATCAATTGCATATTCAAGCTGTTTCTTGCTTTCGTAAGTTACGGCCAGATCATGATGGCTGTGAACGGAATTAAAATTATGATGAATGGCTTTTTTGTAGGCTTCAATGGCTTCTTCTGCTCGGCCCAGCATTTTTAAGGCGCTGGCCAGATTGTGATAGCCTTCGGTTCGCGGTTCTATCTCGATTGCCTTTTGCGAGATTTTTGCTGCTTCTTCGTATTGACCGCAACGATAAAGGAAGGATGCATAATTCACCCAAAGATCAAATTGCGCAGGTGCGCTCGCCATAATCTGTTTGTACCGTCCAAGGGCGTCTTCTGTTTTTCCTTCAGTTAAAAGGGTTTCACACTCGGAGATAGGATTACGGGTTTTTGATGGCTTGCTCATAAGGTAAAATTAACAAAATAATTGCTAAAAGAAAGGAAAAAAAGCAGGTTGTTTTAAAGTCGGTATTCCGTCAAACTGATTTTCATGGATCACCAGGTACATGAGAATAAATCCGAGGCTGTACAGGCAGGTTATCTTGTCCTGATTGTTGCGGGTGTTCTTATTCTCGTCAAAGCTGTTGCTTATTATATTAGCGGGTCTTTAGGCGTTTTATCTTCCCTGACAGACTCGGCTCTGGATTTTCTGGTTTCTTTTATGGCGCTGGGCAGTCTTTATTATGCGCGGCGTCCGGCGGATGAAGATCATCGTTGGGGACACGGAAAGATGGAGGCTGTTTCGGCATTATTTCAAGGGGCTTTTCTTGCCGGCGGTGCGGTGTTTCTTGTCTTTGAGGCCGCGGACAGAATCATCAATCCGCATGCGGTTTTGCATCATATGGTCGGCATAATTGTTATGGTGATTTCGATAGTGCTTTCATTGGTGATTGTTTTTATTCAAAGAATGGCGGTCAAACGAACTCACTCATTGGTATTGGAAGCTGATCTTCTTCATTATAGTAGTGACACATTTATAAATTTCGGGGTTATTGTTCTATTGGCGCTGCAGGCTATTGGCGCACCTCACTGGGTTGATCCGGTTTTTGCGATGGGGGTTGCTGTTTTCTTGGGGCTTTGTGCCCGCAAGGTTTCTCTAAAAGCCTTGGATGTTTTGTTGGACCGGGAATTACCGGAGGAGGTGCGGGGCAAGATCATTGCAATTATCGAAGAAAACAAACAAGTTTTAGGGTGGCATGATTTGCGCACCTATTATAACGGGCACTCTAATGTGATTTCTTTTGATATTGAGGTTGATGCCAAAGTGTCGTTATGGGACGCCCATGAAATTGCCAAGCAGCTTGAAAGGGGTGTTTTGGAGCACTATCCCCGCTCGGAAATTCTTATTCATATTGATCCGGAAGGATATACGGAAGATGCGCGTCATCATGTGGAGGGTGTTCATACATAATATAGCCATTCCCATTTATTTTTGCACAGCGTTATTCGTCACTCACGTATGTTTATAATACGCTTCGCTCCTCATGCCTTGTGCACAAACAAAGCGAAACGACTATAAAAAAAGCCTCCGAGAAGGAGGCTTTTATGTTGAATTTTTGTAATGACGCTTTTGATTAAGCTGCCATAGCCTGTGAAGATTTTTGAATTATTTTGTTGATTTGCTCATTCATTGGCTCTGAAGTTTCCATTGCAACTTTAATACTGATTTCTGACAATTTTGTTGTGTTTGTCATAAACTCATCAAAGCTATCTTGCAGAATTTTATTTTGTATTTCAGCAAATTCATTGATCGTCTTAGAAGCAAGAGCCTCTTTTACGAATTTAGCCTGCTTTTTTGCAGAGTTTTGTGCAATGTTCATTATTTCACCGAAAATTGTTTCAAAACCTTTTGCGTAGATTTCGCTGGATTTTGTGCATGCATCAGAGCATTGCTGTGAAAACTCGGTTGTTTGTTTTGTGATCTCATCAAGATCAAAAGGGGTTTGTTTTGCTTTAGCCATTTCAGTTTCTCCTTACCTGAATAGAATTCCAAAGTATATTTCGCCGTTTTATTTTACTAAAGAAAATGTATCTGTGTCCGGGGAGCACAAAATTAGAAGTGCAACCATAACACAATATTTAGATCATTTCATCAGAAAATAATTCAAAATTACTGTGAGGGACGTTATCAGTTTTTTTTGCGCCGCACAATACTTAATTTATTATGGTCAAAAATAATTTCTTCAAGGTTTTTTAATGGTTTCGTAGACAATTTTTAATGTTTTAGGTATAGTGTGTTTTTCTGAGGGCGGCGCCGTAGAACCACTTCAGTTCTTAACTATCGGACATAATAGGGATTTTATGCAAGGATACGGTTTTTACCGAAAAAAAATATTAAGGATTTTTTCGCTTTTGGCGATGGCGGTGCTTGTGTTCATGGCATCTTTTTTGTGTCTGCCCAATGATTCCTTGGCAAAAGCGAATGATAAATACGCTGGTATTGTTATTGACGTCAGCACAGGAACGGTTTTGTATAAGGATCGAGCAAGCTTAAAGCGTTATCCGGCGTCTTTGACTAAAATGATGACTCTTTTGATGACGTTTGACGCTTTAAGGAACGGAGCGATTACCCTAGATACTGAAATTCCTATATCACAATATGCGGCCGGTATGGTTCCCAGCAAGCTTGGTTTGGAGGCCGGATCATCAATTCGGGTTGATGATGCAATAATGTCGCTTGTAACGAAGTCGGCTAATGATGTGGCTGTTGCTCTGGCAGAAAAGTTAGGGAAATCAGAAAAGCGTTTTGCGCGTATGATGACTAGCCGGGCGCGCGAACTAGGGATGCACCGCACAGTCTTTAAAAACTCATCAGGGCTTCATCATCCGGCGCAGGTTACTACGGCGCAAGACATGGCAAAACTCAGTCTTGCTCTGATCCAGCAATATCCAGAATATTACCACTATTTCTCAAGGCGTAGCTTTAGATATAAGGGAAGAACCTATAGGAACCATAACAAGCTTTTGGGTAGTTATGATGGAATGGATGGTTTGAAAACAGGGTATATTCAGGCGTCAGGTTTTAATCTGGCGACAAGCGCGGTACGGGACGGTCGCAGGTTGGTTGGTGTTGTTTTCGGCGGTAAAACCAGTAAATCCCGTAATGCGGAGATGGTGCGTTTGCTGAATAATGGATTTGTTAAGGCTGAGGCTATGAATTTGCTTTATGTTAAAAATGTGCCTGTGCCGAAAGAAAAGCCTATTTTAGTAGCCTCATTGGGTGAAGTTTATGCCAAGCCAAAGCATATTATAGTGAAGCCCGAATTATCAAATGCGGAGTCTGACCAAAAAGTAGATGAGGATTTCGACGAGCTTGATATTTCCGTGAAAGAAAAAGTTTCACGCTGGGCGATGATGGATCCGGAGGCTAATGAATCTCTGTTTCGTAGAATGATTGGTGAAGGAGATTATGATGACGCTGTGCGTAGCCGGATTGCGACAGGTTTGATTGCGATTTCTGCGGTTACAGGCGATCAGGTTCCTGATGCGGAAATGGGTATGCCGCCTGTTAAAACATCTTATGTTACAAAATCTAAGCCTGAATTTGTAGAAGTTAACAGGAATTGGGGCATTCAGGTCGGGGCTTATAAGACTCGCGATTCTGCCAATAAAGCGATTTCTATGGCTGTTCAGCAATTACCGGCTTCTTTGCGGCAAGTAACGGCGGCTATAGCACCGCGAAAGATTGATGACAGCTGGGTATTTAGAGGTCGCTTGAATGGGTATTCCAAGGAAGATGCTCATAGGGTTTGTGACCTACTCAAAGAATGTCTGATTGTTCCGCCGCAAGTCTATAAAAACTAGTCATGATGTTTTCCAGACAAAAAATCTCTGATAATGATAAAGGTAATGTGCTTTTTATTGTCTTGCTTGCGATTGTTCTAATTGGAGCATTGATGGTTGCCGTTCAAAATTCGGGTCACGATAGTAATATTGATAAGGAAAAGCTTGTTATTCGTATTTCAGAAGTGAGGCGTTATGTTTCTGAGCTTGAGCGCGGGGTAAGCTTTATTTTGCAAAACGGGTATAGCGAGGCTGATATTCGCTTTGCCTATCCGGATGCTCATTCTGATTATGGTGATTTGAGCGCGGATGCGGATAAAACGGACCAGATGTTTGATCGTCTGGGGGGTGGGGCGCAGTATCGCACGCCGCCGCCCGGGATTAATGACGGGAGTAGCTGGGAGTTTTATGGGCATACAGCGCTGCCGGAGGTTGGGACTGGTGGAGCCGAGTTAATTGCCGTTTTACCAAATGTAACGCAAACTTTTTGCGAAGCGTATAATGCGACACTTGGATATGATAGTGCAACGCAGCCTACGGATTCTATAACATGTATCAATGGCGGGGCGGCTGCCAGATTTGATGCCGGAACGCAGTTTTCCGTTAGTCCGAATACTGTAGATACAGGGACATTTACCTATAAACCTTCTTTATCAGGCTGCGTACAATGTACGGTAGATAGCTCGTACCATGTCTTTCATGTTATTATGGTGCGTTAAGTCAGTTATTTCTGGACACGGAAAATGCGGGTTTCGGTGTTGGATAATTCTCTGATTTCTTTGTTCAGCGGGAGTTGATATTCAAATCGTGTTATTAGATTTCCGGTTGCATTTTCAATAACTTGTAAGTTGATGTCGACATTTTTTTTGCCGCGCAAATAGGTGCCCCCAAGAGTAAATTTGCTTGCTTCACTTGTTAGTTCTACGGGCTTACCGATATTGATAGCGTCACCAAGTCTGACATTATAGCCCAGTTCACTCAGGCGAAGGCCGATACCTTCGGGGATGTTGTGCCCCAATGGAGATGTCATGGTTATGTTGTCGCTTTGCACCAGAGGGGAAAGTGCCAGAGAGTCCTGTTTTCTGACAATGCCGTTCATACGTGATTCAATGAAATCTGCCGCTGCATAATTCTTGGCCTTGAGGTTAACGTCTGTGCGTTTGAAAACATCATGCATGGTAGCGGCGGTAATGCCGGTTACCAGTTTAAATGTCTGGGTCTCGCCGCAGGCACTTATGGAGAGCGCGCAAAGCGCTATGCTGCCAAGTTTCAGGGCTGTTTTTTGCATGATGTATCGCATTTTCCTTCACAGCTATTGTTGCAATCCTTACTGCACAGACGGTTACAGATTTTTGGGACGTTTGTATTTCCGCTTTGCTTGTTGGCACATTTGGAACATGGTTTATCTTTCATGCAGGATATGCATTTTTGGGCGTGCGTTGCTTTTTGAAATTCTTTTTCTGATTGTTCACAAAGTGTGCAAGGCTTGTTTCCATCTTTCTTACCGCATTTTGCACAAGTCTTGTTTTTTGCGCAGGGCTTGCTTTTTTGATTTGAAGTGGAATAGGTAAGCTGCTCAACATCAGGTCCGGATGGTGCGAAATCATAAACCGGAACATCATAAAAACCGCCAATTACTGTTTGAGGTTTGTCTTTGACAAAATTCATGCCTAGCGCAAGGAACAGGGTTTCATATCCTTCCGGCAGGGTTTTGATGATATCTGTATCCGGTTTTTGTGCAATAAAGACTATGGGAAGCGCTTTTTCCTTATCCATGGAAAGAGAATAGCCTTGGCTGTTTAACTCACTACGAAGAGCATGGTCAAAGGCTGCAAGAAATGCAGAGTTTTTATTGGGCATGTCCAGATACAGGGTTTCAGCGCTATAGGATAATTCTTTGCCCAGGCCCTGAACCAGTGATTTTGCGGTGATCTGGATATCGTCCATGACAGCTATATTTTTTTCTTCCGTGTAGTCATATCCAACCGAACGGCTTTCAGAACCATCAGCAGACTTATAGGGTTTGTCGTAACTGCTATAGCCCCGGCCCATAGGTTTCGGGGTTATGGTATCGCAAGCGCTTAAGGTGAAGAGCGAGAGAAAAGCCAAAAGCAGAAATTTTGATGAACGCATTGTTGAAGCCCTGTTATATATAAATGACATAAATACTAGAAGGCCGATTCGACCAGCGTATGATTCTATCAAGTATCAAGGGCAGGGTACAGGTCTAAAATCAAGCAAACGACTATAAGGCTCAAGCAGCTTCGCTTTTCTTGATTTTCTGAATAGAAGATGTCGTGCTGTGGCCATCATAAACGGGCATGACATCGACAATGCCGCCATAGCGCATAACGGTTGGCGCTTCAGGGATCTGATCGACTGAGTAATCACCACCTTTGAAGTAAATGTCTGGCTGGAGCAGATCAAGAATTTCACATGCTGTATTGGATTGTTGTGTTGTCTCGGCGCCGAAAGATACAACCATATTCACAGAAGCTAGTGAGGCTAGAACAGTGGCGCGAGATGTTTCATCATGAACGGGGCGCTCCGGGCCTTTGAGGATTTGAACCGATTTGTCTGAGTTAAGAGCTACGATCAGGCGGTCACATTTCGCTCTGGCATCTTGCAAGTAGGTGACATGACCGTAATGCAGAATATCAAAGCAGCCATTGGTGAATCCAACTTTAAGACCTTTGGCTTTCCAGCGCTTTACGATTTCTACGGCTTCGTCCCATGAGGAAATAAAGGCCTTGCCCGTTGTTTTGTTTTCTTTGCCAATGTGTCGGTGTTCCAGAGATTCTTTTAATTCATTAAGACGAATCGGGGCTGTGCCGACTTTGGTAACGACAATGCTGCCTGCGAGATTGGCAAGATCGGCGGCTTGCTCAAGAGTGCCGCCTGCTGCCAGTGTTGCCGCGATCGTTGCAATAACTGTATCGCCTGCGCCGGAGACATCGAAGACCTCTATTTTTTCTTCACTACGCAAATGAACGGGTTCTTGATTTTTCTGGATAATGCTGATTCCGTCAGCGGAGCGTGTTGCGATAACGGCTTTTATCCCGCTATTGCGGATAAGGGTATTTCCGGCATGCTCGATTTCTTCGTCAGTTTGGACAGGCAGGCCTTGTGTGGCCTCCGATAATTCCTTTTTATTGGGGGTAACGATATCTGCGCCTTTATATATCTTGTAGTTGAAGCCTTTGGGATCAACCAGAATGACTGCATTATTTTTATGAGCCAGTTTAATTAAATTTTGAATGAGTTTCGGGGTAAGTAAACCTTTCCCGTAATCAGACAGGACAACAACATCCATTTCCGGAATAATTTGCTCTGCCTTTTTAAGGAGTAAAGCTTCGGTTTCCTTAGAAATGCTTTCTGTTTTCTCAATATCAGTTCGTAATAATTGCTGATGATTGGCTAAAAATCTTGTTTTTACACTGGTCGGGCGATCTTCGACTTCGATAAACTCGGTTTTTTGGACTCCTGCTTTTTTGCACAAATCTCTAAGGCTTTGGCCTTCCTGATCCTGACCTATAATAGAAAGGATAGAGGCCTTGGTTTCTAGTCCAAGCAGATTTGACAAAGTATTACCGGCCCCGCCCATCATTATGGTCTCACGCTTGACCGAAAGCACCGGAATTGGCCCTTCAGGTGAAATTCTATCGACATTTCCATATACAAAGCGATCCAGCATAATATCGCCTATGACAAGGATTTTTGCGGTGCACATAGTATCGATTATGGTTTCAAGGGCGTTGTTTTGCTTCATTTTGCGTAAAAATCCATTTTTTCTTAAAAATCTTAACTTTTATGGGCTTTTCTTAGGAATTCGTCAATCTTTCTTGTGTTTAATAGGGGGGAAACTATTGGGTTAATGCGTATCTCAGGTAAAGGGAAGATCGTGCGTTGTATAAACAGGACATGCAAAAATAATGATAAATATCGCAATTATAAGGGTATTTTGACGCATATCAAAGATAATCTTTCAAGAAACAAGCTTGGGGAATTGCTCGTATCAGGCGGTCATATTTCACAAACAGATCTCAAAAAAGCTGTAAAACACCATAAATTAGAAAATATTCCTATTGGTCAAGCCTTTATAGAGCTTGGGTTTGTTTCAAAAAAGCTTCTTACTTTTGTTTTGCTCAAGCAAAGGTGCATACGTATTGCGGCGGCTGTTTTCTTTATGTTTGCAGCTATGGGGCATGTCAATAAATCCAAAGCTGATTCTTTGAAGGCTTTATCCAAGAAAATTACAGTTTCATTGGAGCTCAATAATGTCGTGAAACAAAAAGAGTTGGAGGTTTTTCCGGCCTTGTTTGGCTCTAGCGAGAAGCTATCCGATGATCTTAAGGCGTTTACAAAATGGGAGAGTATGTTCGAGCGTTTCGAGCAAAGTCTTATACAGGATAAACAGGGCCATTTTGTAAAGCGTTTGCATAGTGAATTAGAGGGGTTTCAATCCAGTTCTATCCTGAAAAAGGCACAAAAAGTGAACACCATAATGAATGAGAAGAAATATATTCTCGATAAGAATAATTGGGGAAAATCTGATTATTGGGCGACGCCGATTGAATTTATGGAACGCGGCGGGGATTGCGAGGATTTTGCGATTGCCAAATATATGTCCCTGAAAGCTTTGGGCGTGCCTGAAAGCCGCCTGCGTCTTGCTATCGTTCAAGATGAGCGCAAGGATATTCCGCATGCCGTGTTGATTGTGTACGCAGAAAATGGTCCTGTTGTTTTGGATAACCAGAATGAAGATGTTCTGGCTGCCGATAGTATTTTCCACTACCGTCCGATCTTCTCTATTAACCGCGATGCATGGTGGTTACACACACGCGAAGAAACTGTTATTGCATCTAGATAATTCTCCTATTTTTTAAAGCTTGATTATTTGGGGGGTTCTTTTATAAACCCTTTATGACTATTGACTTCAGGCAAGCAGAAAAAGAGTTGATTTCAGCAGGGGTACGTTTGGACCATCTTGGTCTTGCGCCGGCGACAAGCGGGAATTATTCCATTCGCCTGAATGACAAGGAAATTGCTGTAACGGTTTCGGGTAATCATAAAGGAAAGCTTAAGTCCGGTGATTTTCTGCGCGTTGATATGGATGGAAAGGCTTTAGAGGATAAAAAACCTTCCGCTGAAACGCTTTTGCATTGCCAGATTTATAAATGCTATGAAAAGGCTCATGCTATTTTGCATACGCATTCTGTGGCCGGAACAGTTCTCACACGGTTTTTTGCAGATAAAGATTTTATCACGCTTAAGGGCTATGAGATGCTCAAAATTTATCCGGGCAATACCATGAACACTCATGACATCTCTGTTCATATTCCTGTTTTCGACAATACACAGGATATGGTAGAACTAGCATCACGCGTAGATATTGTGCTAGAAGAAAGACCTGATTTGTCGGTTTATCTCATACGCGGGCATGGGCTATATGCTTGGGGTGAAACGATAGAGCAGGCCGAGTATATTACGGAAGCTACGGAAATGATGTTACGTTGTGAGCTTGAAACTTTGAAATTAAAAGGGGCAATGAGATGAGCCATTTGACTATTTATCCTGATAATCAGCCGGAAAATATTACTTTGGAAACGGAGGATGGGGATGTGATTTCAGCAGAGCTGGATAAGATTGGTGTGCGTTTCGAGCGGTGGGGGTGTCAGGGGATTTTACCTGAAATGGCTGGTGATGAAGACGTGATGGAGGCTTATTCTGCCGATATCAAACGCTTGATGGAAGAAAATGGCTATCAGTCGGTGGATGTCATTCGTTTGTCTGCCGATCATCCGGATAAGGAAGCTTTGCGCCTGAAATTCCTGAGCGAGCATACGCATAGTGAAGATGAGGTCCGCTTTTTTGTAGAAGGAGCGGGGGTGTTTTATCTGCGTGTTAGCGGCAAGGTTTTTATGACGCTGTGTGAACGGGGTGATTTGATCAGTGTGCCGGCAGGAACAAAACACTGGTTTGATATGGGACCGGAGCCGCATTTGACTTGTATTCGCTTGTTTACCAGCAAGGAAGGCTGGGTGGCTGATTATACGGGCGATAAAATTGCCGATGAGTTTCCGAAATTTGAAAAAGAACAGAAAGCCGCTTAATTATGAGCCATGAAATCAAAGCTGTGATAACCGATATAGAAGGCACAACGACAGAGCTGTCCTTTGTGAAGGATGTTCTGTTTCCTTATGCGGTAAAAAACTTGCC
>JAOUOR010000078.1 GCA_029880245.1 Alphaproteobacteria bacterium | reverse complement strand
TTATCATGTTGACCGCCGCAATTGATAAAAGCGATGCCCGCCGCTTTGCCAAGGCAGGTTTTTCCGCTTTCCTGACCAAGCCGGTGCGCGCGGCTGAATTGTCTACCACACTTTCGAAACTTTGGGAGGCTTATGAGTCGGGCAATACAGACAGGATGATCCTGAAAGATTATGTGAGCACGGTTAAGCCCCTTGGAGGGATTGAGGCGATTCAGTTCGAAGATACACTGATCCTGATGGCCGAGGATAACCGCACCAGCCGGGGCTTTGCGCTGGAAATTCTAGAAGGTGCAAATTGCGCCGTCGATATTGCCGAGGACGGCAAGCAGGCGATCGGGATGGTACGCAAGAAACCCTATGACCTTGTGTTGATGGATTGTGAAATGCCGGAAATGGATGGATTTGCCGCCAGCCGAATGATGGCTGAAATGAAAAAGGACAAGCTGTTGAATGATATTCCGATTATCGCCCTGACCGCAAATGCGATGAAAGGCGATAAGGAACGATGCCTTGAGGCCGGGATGAGCGATTATCTATCTAAACCCGTTCGCAAGGCTGAGGTGCTGGAGATGCTGCGCAGATATCTGCCCGAAAAAGTAGATGAGTCCGCCACAAAAATGATGGAGGTGCGCTTTGACGGCTACAAGGTTTTGCTGGTTGAGGATAACCGCACCAACCGTATGATGGCCGAGGAGATGCTCGATGAAATCGGCTTTGAAATCGGCTTTGCTGAAAACGGCCAGATTGCGGTCGAAGCCGTGCAGAAGAAAAAATACGATCTTGTGCTGATGGACGTGCAGATGCCGGTGATGGACGGGTTCGAGGCGACCAGAAACATCAGGGATCTGATTGAGGAGGAAAAAATCAAAGCACTTCCGATTATCGCGCTGACCGCCAACGCCATGAAGGGCGATAAGGAAAAATGTCTGGAAGCCGGAATGGATGACTATATCGCTAAGCCCGTGCGCAAGGCGGACCTGAACCTGACTATCGCAAAATGGCTAAAGCCGCAAAGGAATGATGCTGAAGGCAATGATGCGGAATATCCGGTCCTGGATGAAGAGCTATTGGAGAATTACCGCGGCATCATGGGTAAGAAATTTGTGATGGGCGTGGAAAGCTATCTGCAGGATGCGGGAACCCTGATCGGTAATATAAGGGACGGCTGGGACAGGGAAGATATCAAGGCGATTAAACTTTCCGCCCATTCCCTGAAATCCTCCAGTGCCATGCTTGGTGCAATGGAGCTGTCTCGTATGGCGGAAATCTTAGAGGTGGATGCGCGGGAGGTAATGGAAGATAACGGACAGTTTGAAAGTATGAATGCAGATATCGCCAGCGAGATGGAAAAGGCGTTAAAGCGCGCCAAACCTTATTTTGAACGATATATGGAGCAGCACAGCCAAGGAGAAGCCGCGTGAGCAAAAAAATAAACAGGCAAAAAGCGAAAAAGCCGAAATGGTTTATGATTTATATCATGCTGGCGCTGTTTGACGTGATGACGGTCAGCATCAGCCTGACGCTCAATCATAAAATTATCGGCGTGTATGACGATACGGTCGCGGTCAGTAATGAGTGGGCGGCGCGTCAAAATGCACTGCTGGACATTGTACAGATTGCCACCGCCATGAATGCGCCGGGCAATGACGTTTTTGATACGAAAGACGCGCAAGGCGAGCGCCGGGAATTCGAAACCCTTTCATCTCAGTTTGATAAGCATCTTGAAGCATTGCAGCTTGATCTGCAGGGTCATGCGAAGCCGGACATTGCTGTGCCTATATTGAAGGATCTTGGAAAAAGTGCGGAAGATGCCGCGCGCCTGAGCAAGGAAGCTGACGCTATATTCTCCGAATTCTCCATAGGAAACTCAGATGCGGCCGGAACGCATATGGCGCAGATGGACCGCGCCTATGGCGATTTATCCAGTGACATTCACGCCGCCATCGCCAAGGTGGCGGCCATCCAGAAAACTTATATGGCGGAGCAGGCGGTAAAAGCCGATATGCTGCGCAAATTCGAAATTGTTATCGCCCTGATGATCATGGCGATGGTTGGCGGCGCGACCTTCTACGGCCACCGTCTGGCGCAGGAAATCAAGCGCGATGCGCAGGAGCGTTTTGATACCGTCAACAAGATGGAAAAATCCGAAACACGTCTCAGGGCCGTGTTGGATACCGCCGTGGACGGCATTATCACAATTAATACCAAGGGCATTGTTCTTTCGTTCAACCCGGCGGCAGAGCGGCTTTTCGGATACACGGCAAGCCAGGTCGTTGGTCAGAATGTGAAAATGTTGATGCCGGAACAATATAGCCGCGATCACGATCAATATATCGGCAATTACATGAATACAGGCGAGGAAAAGATTATCGGCATCGGGCGCGAGGTCGAGGCGCAGCGCAAGGACGGTAGTACCTTCCCGATCGAGTTGGGGATCAGTGTGGCGGATTTCAGCCAGAATGAGGATGATGTGGAAGACATCATATTTTTCGGTATTATCCACGATATTACCGAGCGTAAAGAGTCAGAACAAAAACTCAAGGCCATTCTGGATACTGTTATTGACGGAATTATCACGATTGATGAGCGCGGCACCGTGCATTCCTTCAACCCGGCGGCGGAAGATATTTTCGGTTATGAGGCCGAAGAGGTGATCGGACAAAACGTTAAAATGTTGATGCCCGACAATTATGCGCGCGAGCATGACGGCTATCTTCACAATTATCTTTCAACCGGCGAGGCCAAGGTCATCGGAATCGGACGCGAGGTCGAGGCGCAGCGCAAGGACGGCTCTGTGTTTCCGATTGAGTTGGGTGTGAATGGTTTTGATCTGGATGGGCGGAAAATGTTTGCCGGGATTATCCGTGACGTTTCCGCGCGCAAAGAGTCGGAACAAAAGCTCAAAGCCATTCTGGATACGGTGATTGACGGGATTGTGACGATCAATGGAAGAGGCATTATTCAATCCTTCAATCCGGCGGCGGAGGAGCTTTTCGGATATCAGGCAGATGAGGTTATCGGGCAAAATGTTAAGATGCTGATGCCGGAAAACTATTCCAAAGAGCATGACGGCTATATTCACAATTACATTGAGACAGGCGATGCCAAGGTGATCGGCCAGGGGCGCGAAGTTGAAGCGCAGCGTAAGGACGGCAGCACTTTCCCAATGGAGCTGGGCGTCAGCGCTGTTGATTTTGAAAATAACGGCTCACCCGAAAGCATGATGTTTGTCGGCTCGATCCGTGACATTAGCGCACGGAAACAATCTGAGGCCGATATGAACATGTATCTGAACCAGCTTGAGATTGCCAAGATGGATGCGGATCGCGCCAATATCATGAAAAGTCAGTTCCTGGCCACGATGAGCCACGAAATCCGCACGCCGATGAACGGTGTAATCGGTATGACGGAACTTTTGCTGGAAACCGAGCTTAACCAACGTCAGAAAAACTACGCCAAAACCGTGATGAATTCAGCGGAATCATTGCTGGTTATTATCAATGACATTCTTGATTTCTCCAAGATCGAAGCCGGGAAAATGGAACTGGAGCCGGTTTCTTTTGATCTGATGCAGGTTGTCGATGAGGTTGCCGATTTGATGATGCCGCGAGTGAAGGAAAAAACCGTGGAGCTGATCACACGTTTTGCGCCCGGCACGCCGCAATATTTGATTGGCGATCCGGTGCGCATTCGCCAGATTATCACGAATTTGATTAGCAATGCCGTTAAATTCACGGAAAAAGGCTATGTGCTGGTGATGGTCGAAGGTGTTGAGGATGAACAAGTTCCCGAAGGGCACAAGCAAATCAAAATCAGTATCAAGGACACCGGGATCGGTATTTCAGAAGAGGCTCAAGCCAAATTATTCGAAAAATTCTCCCAGGCGGACGCTTCCACGACCCGCAAATATGGCGGCACAGGGCTGGGCCTGGCAATTTGTAAGGAACTGACGCAGATGATGGGCGGGGATGTACATATTGAAAGCGCGCCTGGCAAGGGTACGACCTTTTGGCTAATGCTAACTTTGCCGGAAGATACGCAAGCCGAGAGTTATGATGAGATTGAAGATGTCGAAGGCTTGAAAGATATCCGCGTTCTGATTGTCGATGATATGGCTGTCAACCGCGAAATTCTTAAAGAGCGTCTGGAGGCTCTGGGTATGGTCTGTGATATGTGCGGGGACGGTAATCAGGCGCTCGAAAAGCTGCGTACGGCGCTTAAAGACAACCCTTATCAAATGGCAGTGCTGGATTATCACATGCCGGGCATGAATGGCGATGAACTGGCGCGTACGATTAAGGGCGATCCGGCGATTAGCAATACCGTTCTGACGCTTTTGAGTTCCATGAGCAGCCGTGGCCATATCAAATCTTTCCGGGAGGCCGGGTTTTCAGCCTTTCTGACCAAGCCTGTGCGCGGGCATGATCTGGAGAAAATGCTGGCGCTGGTCTGGAAGGAATATAAAGGTGGCAATACGCAGCTTATCCTGACCTCGGACCAGTTGCCCGGCGCTGAGCGCGAGGGTTTTGAATCATACCGGTTCAGTGATGTTCATATTTTGGTTGCTGAAGACAACCGCACCAACCAGAGCTTTGCTATTCAAATTCTGGAGGATGCCGGCTGCACGGTGACGCTGGCGGAAAATGGGCGTGAGGCTGTTGAGAAGACCCAGGAAAGTCCTCCAGATCTAATTTTTATGGATTGCGAAATGCCCGAAATAGATGGTTACGAAGCTGCTCAAATCATCAGTGAAATGAAAAGTGATGGTTTGCTGGCCGATATGCCGATTGTCGCTCTGACGGCCAATACCACTAATGATGATAAAGGTCGGAGCCTCGCTGCGGGCATGTGCGATTTACTGTCCAAACCGATGCGTAAAAAAGACATGCTGGGCATGGTGCGTAAACACTTGCCGGACAAAGCCGAAGGCAGAGATAAGGCGGGTATGTACCGCTTTGACGGTTGCCGCGTCCTGTTGGTTGAAGACAACCGCACGAATCGCATACTGGCTGAAGAGCTGTTGGAAGAGATGGGGTTTTCTTTTGATACTGCTGAAAATGGCCAGATTGCCTGCGAAAAAGTCAGAGAGAAATCTTACGACATTCTCCTGATGGATATGCAGATGCCAGTAATGGATGGCTATGACGCAACCAAAGCCATTCGTGCCCTGATCGCTGACGGCGTTCTACAGGATATGCCGATCATTGCACTGACAGCCAATGCCATGAAGGGCGACCGTGAAAAATGCATAGAGGCCGGAACCAATGATTACATCACAAAGCCAGTCAAGAAAGCCGATCTCAATAGCACTATTGCCAAGTGGCTGGAGCCGCGAAGCGATGCGGAACTTGAAAATCTTTACCCTGAAACCAAAAGAAAGGAAGCTGTGTAATGGATGATAAAACCATGAAAGGCCATATTTTGATTGTCGAGGACGATCATACGCATAGAGGCCTAACTGAAGAAATCCTGCTTAGCCTGGGCCTGAAAGTCACGCCGGTCGATAACGGTTTTGCCGCGCTGGATAAGCTGGCGATAGCACCGGAAAGTTTTGACCTGATCATTATGGATTGGGAAATGCCGGAGATGGACGGCCTTGAGGCTACGAGGCAAATCCGGTCCCGGCAGATCAAGGAAGGCTGGAAACATACTCCTATTCTGGCCTTTACTTCCAACAAACGCGAGGGAGATGCAGAGAAATGCATGGCCGCCGGGATGGATGATTACCTGCCCAAGGAAATCTGGCTGCCGAAATGGCAGCCTCTACTACTTGAAAAACTCGAAAAATGGCTGGCTTTTGACGGCGATGTTTCCAAAGCCAAAACCGCAACATAAAAAGGAGAAAAACTATGGAATACGATCTTGATGCGATGGATATGGATGTTCTGAACGAGGCGCATACATTGCTGAAAAAACGCTGGCCGGAGATGGTGGAAGGCTATCTGGAAGATGTGCATATGTATATCGCCAATATCAAAGCAGGTTTTGAGAGCGGTGACAAGCAGGCTGTTGCTTCAAGCGCTCACCCGCTCAAATCCTCCAGCAACGGCATGGGGGTTATCGGTCTGGGTGAAATTGCCAAAAAGATGGAATATGACGCCAAGGAAGCTATAGAAAACGGCGGCAATATCGATCATTTACAGGCGCTTGTGCCGCTGCTGGAAGATGCCTTGAGCCGAGCCGAGCCGAAATTACGCGCGACGCTGGATGATACGACTTAAGCAAACAATGTAGGTGAGGCTATGAACACAGAGAAAAAATACCGTGCTCTGGTTGTTGATGATGACCGCACAAGTCGCAGCTTGGCTTGCGAATATGCAACCGTGGCTCCCGCCGAGGGTGGGGGTAGCAAACGCATAAGGGCGCGTTCGGCCTAAAGGGGGATCACCCGATCTGCACGAAATGTAATGGAGGAAGATTGGGGAAAAGGCCGATAAGCGTTTATCGAAAGACCCTTGCGGCGCGAGGGGCGAAGCCCATTAGATATAATCATTCCTTCTTTGCAAATGCAAAAAACTTTATATTTAAGCGTCTTGAAAAGCTGTTTATACAACCGCTGCAATATCGGGGTTTTTAGCTTTCAGGGTTTCAATATTGAAAAGTTTCCATTTCAAGGCTGGTAAATCCTTAACCTTATCATACGGAAAGAGTTTCCAGTCCGGCTCGGCATTTTTGAAACTCAGCAAAAATGCGCGGTCAGTGTTGGTAAATCCGGCGTGAATTTCCTCAACCAGCCGCACCCGCGTGACCTCAAAACCCTCATAAGAAAACGGTATTTTACTCATGCCTGCAAACTGCGTTTCAAAGACCCCTCTTTGATCAAGAAAGTTAGGGCGGATCATTTCATGGATCGGGCGCTGGCTACTTAGCAGACCGATCAAAAAACCCTGCATGATCTCCGGTGTTATACCGCCTGTCTCAAACAGGCGCGATACGTCAAAAAGATCACGTGGATGCTGACGGTCTAAGGCTGCGCAGATTTTACCGCCAAAAAGCTCTGCCTTATGAATGATATTCATAGAAACAAAACGGCCAAAGTCTTCTTCAACAGCGTCTGCCACGTCCATAACCTCCGGCGCGAAAACAGCCCCGCGCATGATCGTATTCACCTCTATCTTGATTTGCGCATTTTGAGTCTGGCAGATGATCTTGGTTTCTTGCCCGTCGCTTTGCGGTATAAGCCGGACACTACAATTCGGCACGGCTTTTTCAATCCGTTCCTTAATCCGGTCAAGCGCGGCGGCAATATTTGCCATAGCCGTAGCCCGATCATCAAAGGATAGATATGTGAGGTCAATATCAACCGACAGACGCGGCATATCCCAGACAAACATATTGATGGCCGTACCGCCCTTAAGAGCAAAACATTCTTCCTTGGCCACATGCGGCATAACTTGTAGCAAAAGATCAACTTGTGCGCGGTAAGATGGGTTGATCATAGATTTACAAGCTCTTCTGGCACGATGATTTGAAATTCTGACACGTAAACCCCGCCTTGTGTGATAGTGCGGCTGCCTTTGCCAAGATCGAATTTTGACTGGTCAAGGCGTTTATACCAGTCATGTCCGGCCTTGGCCGCCATGTATAAAAACAGGCGCGTAACTTTGATGGATGAGCATTGTTCAAGAAGCGATTGCAGGAGTTTGGGGCGCAAGGTCGTTAGCCCCTCCATAACATGATAGCACTCAACCAGATCAAGCTTTTCCGGCGCGAGGTGCAGGCATTCTAAAAATGCCCGCTCCGGCGAAGATATTTGCACGGAATAGTTTTTCTCTTCATGTGGCTGCAAGCCAAGGCTTTCCGGCAATAATGATGTGGCGGTAAAATCTATTTCCGCGCCCCAATCGTGATTTTTAAACCATGCGGGCAATTTTGTTTTTGGCGGCGCGAATAAATATGCTGTTTCTGCGCCCGAACACAATCCTTTAGCCACTAATTTCACATATAAAAACACTTAACCAAAAAATATAAAACCAAACAACCAAAATCTCACCCTCCCACCGCCATATCCAGTAATACGCCGCGCCCGCCTTCTGACCTCAATCTAATACTATGTTGTTTGGTTGAGGTCAGGAGGCGGGCGCGGCGCTTAAATTGCCTATCTATGCGCTATAAGGAGGTATGAGTATGAAAAACTATTTTCATACCTTGTTTCAGACATTTTTTAAATATAATATGGATAAGTCAAAAATGCACAACATTTACACATTTTCTTACACAGTGTGTTTATATATAGTTTTTTTGACAATAAATTCAATAAGTTACAATAAGGATAGATACATTCAAAATCCGGTTCCTTCGGGAGTTCGAGTTCGAGTCTCGCTGGGGTACCATTGAATATAAAAAACAAATCAGTAATTCCATGACCTCAAAAAATGAAGAAAAAATAAAAAAACGTGCTGCTGCTCTAAGAGACAATCTCAAACGGCGCAAAGAAAAAGATAAAGCAGAAAAAACTCCTGTCACGCAGAACAAGAATAGTAATAAATCCTGAATTGATCGTACATAATCTCACAATCCTTTTCCAAAGATCGATTCAATCTTGACCTAAAGGCTTTATCTTGGTCTATTCAATAGGTTAAATTAGATTTTAAAAATGACCGAGTAATCATGACACAACCAAAAACAAATAATGATAACATTCCACAAATACAGATAATGCCCGGCATTCTGGCCGACCACCAAATCAGGGATTTGGCTCAAAACGAAGGTATGATAGAGCCTTTTATCGAGACCCAAAAGCGGGATGGAGCAATCTCCTACGGATTGTCTTCTTACGGATATGATGCAAGATGCTCCGATGATTTCAAGATTTTCACCAATGTCGATAATGCTATGGTTGACCCTAAAGCTTTCTCTTCGCAGAGTTTTGTTGACAGAAAGACCGATATTTGTGTAATACCCCCCAACAGCTTTGTGCTGACCCATACGGTAGAATATTTCCGCATTCCAAAAGACGTGCTGGTTATATGTCTGGGAAAAAGCACATACGCACGGTGCGGGCTGATCGTCAATGTTACGCCGTTAGAGCCTGGTTGGGAAGGCCATGTAACATTGGAAATATCAAATACAACGCCTCTTCCTGCGCGTGTTTACGCAAATGAGGGAT
>JAOUOR010000123.1 GCA_029880245.1 Alphaproteobacteria bacterium | reverse complement strand
AGTGCCAGCAACTCTCCTTTTGTGGATCCATATCTTGTTTCATATGGCCTCAGAGTCCGAGTTTTCGCTCCGATAAAACGTAACCCCTGATCCGTTTTTTGATGTAACACAGCAGCGATGGCATGACTGGAAAAGTCAATTTGCAGCACTAAACCCTTGTAGGTTTTGGTTTCCGGGTCCAGACGCAGATGTTTCCGGCCAGAGATCTTTGCAAACTCCGTTTTTAGTGCTTCAAAATCACGATTTAACTCTTCATTCCATTCTAACTTCTTTTTGTTCTTGATCTTGTTAAGTCTAAAAGATAATTCACTGAACTTTGGCATAAACTGTGAATACCACTGTATAAGCCCTAGGAATGAAGCAACATCCTTGGGCCTGGCTGGTGTTGGCCAATTCTTGATTTTTTCTGTCCCCTCTTCAGTAGGTTTGACTCCATCAGCGTTGATCTTGAGTCCAAGGAACTCCACCTCGTCCTGGAAGAGACGGGTCTTGTTGGGGTTCACCTTCAACCCGTACTTGCGGTAGGTTTTGAACGTCAGCTCCAAGTGAACCAGGTGTTCTTCATCAGCCAAACTTTTGAGGAAGTTGTCATCCACATACACCAGCAGAGGCTCTCCTACTTCATCTCCGACGTCTCCGGAGACCTGGTTAAATTTCGCGCCGGCGTTCAGCATCCCATACGGGGAGCGGTTGAACTCGAACAAACCGAATGGAGTTCCGAACGCCGTGCATTGTTTACTCTCCTCCGCAATAGGCACAGATAAATATGCCTGGGAACAGTCCAGAGTTGAGAAAACGCGACAATCATCCCCGATTCTCCGGATGATATCTTCCAGAACTGGTGCAGGATAAGAATCGCCGACTGTCTGCTGGTTCAGTCGGCGAAAATCAATACACCATCTGTACCGGTCCGTCCCTTTTTTCGGAACCGGTACTAACGGTGAAGACCAAGGAGAATTGGAGGGCCGGATCACGCCCTCATCAAGCCACTCGTCCAGTTGTTTCCGCAGGGATTCCATCTGCAGCGGGTGGAGGGGGCGGACTTTCTGTTTCACCGGTACCGCCCCTGGCTTTAATTTCACCTCGAAAGTGTACTTGTCCGGTACTCTCCCCACTGTTTGTCCTTCTGCCACGAATATGTCTTCGTAGCTTCTCACTAAATCTTTCACTTTTTTCAATAACGCTGGTTTCTTTTTCAACCTCACATTTTCATCTAATTTGAGAGCCTTAAACAATTCTTCAACCCTTTTTTCCTTCTTTTTATCACTTTCCGTTTTAATTTCTTTGTCCGTTATTTCTTGAATTTCTTCACTATCTGTAATTAATTTAGTCGTTTCGGAAGATATCTTCTCTGGTGCAATTTTTTCTTCCGGTTTCTCTTTACTAATCCACATGAGCCGGAATCCTTTACGTACTCCTATTGGTTCTGCCCCATTGTTTCTCCACATAATGACCACACCTTTCTGGTCCTGCGTTCCCCAGGGTTTGATCTGCCGTTGCGTCCATTGTGCTCCTACATGATTTGTCTTCACCCATACTTTCTCTACTTTTCCCCACGTTTGGGGAATTTTCCCAAACGCGGTGACCGTCTGCATTGGTTCAATAATGCAGGCACGGTCATTCCTAATTTCTGTGATGGCGTCGACATTACTGTTTTCCTTCTCCGCTTTCCCCAAGGTCTCCAGGGAGATATTAAATTTTCCAAAAATGTTTAATTTCCCCTCAGTGAAATTTAATTCCCCTTGCATTTGACGCAACGCCCCCACCCCAATATTGGCATGGTGAGTAATCCCCTCTGCAACTAATGGTTCAATTTGAATTTTTGGCCCTCCGTTAAAAGAAAAAATTAAATCTCCCTTTTTTACTTTTCCCACAATTTTCAACCCTGTCCCTTTTGCTGCAGTCCCGATTGACGTTTCTTTCCCCATTTTTTCCAAAGATTCCAGCAACCCTAACTTTTTGCACAATTGTTTTGAAATTAAAATTCCTTCCCTGATGTTTTGGCCTGAATCAATCATGGCCTGGATTTTTTGGACAAGAAAATTTTTGTTATTAACCTTGGAACCTGATTTTTTAATGGCTGTGAAGGTAACCGGGACTCGGCATTTCCGGGGCACCTCTTGGGCGGGTTCCAAACTCTCAACCTCCATTTTTTCCAATCCTATTGTGGCAATTTCTTCTCTACCACTCCATGGAGGCCTTTTCTCTTCTGACAGTTTATCATTTCCACTTCTAATGGTCTGAAGAGTCTCTTTTTTCTCCTTTTCTTTTTCCATTTTTTGATATTCTCTCTTATGATATCCAACTTCTCTTATATTTCTCCATT
>JAOUOR010000025.1 GCA_029880245.1 Alphaproteobacteria bacterium | reverse complement strand
GCAACGAACGATTATTTAGTTTACATATGCAGATAAAGTTTGCTAAAACATTCTATATTGACAAATAATTTTAAATCAGAAAAAAGCACAAGGGAGTAGATATGACAATTTCAAAAATAAGTCTTTTGAAAAATTGGGAACGCAAGGATAAATTCACCCCTGAAGAAATAGAAGAAATTTCTTCAAAAATCGAAAAAATGGTTAAGAAAGGTCAGAAAATTGAAGTTGCTTCGGCCATATGGGATATGATTTCCGAAAAGAAAGCCATTAATGCCAGCACCGATCCAGAGGAAAAGGCTGCCTTAAAAGCACTGCAGGATTCCCGCTCATTATCACTTCTTGAAGGTTTAAAGGATCAGGGCGATCTGGATGATGCTATAATGTTGTTTATTGCCAAAGGAATAGGTTTCACTCCTGAAGAAGAGACACAAGACCAAGGAAGAAATTATACATTAGGCACAACAGAACTTAGTCCGGAAGAAGTATCCGATTTGATACGAGAAGAAGGATACAAATTCAATCCCGTTAATTAAAAAACCCGGTCTGTACTTTCTGCGCTTTTCCATTTATTTCTGAACAAAGCATAAGGAGAGAAGCGTATTATACATACGTAAGCGACGAATAACACTGTGCAGAAAATAAATACGAATGACTATATATGATTAATATGACTGTAATAAGAAGAAACAAAGGTGATTAATATGACAATTGCGAATGCGAGTTTATCAAAAAAATGGAACCCAATGTCTGGATTTTCTCGCGATGAAATAGGGGAAATTTCTCGCGAAGTAGAAAAAATGGTTAAAAAAAAGGAACTTGGTGAAGCCGGAATGTATATATGGGAGAAAGCTTCCATACACGAAAACGAAAACAAAGGTAAAAGAATAAGGACAGCTAAAATTGAACCCCCGGAAACACCGCGCGCAAAAAGTGCATGGTTTCTTATAAGAGATATAGAAGAAATGGGAGATGTGGATGTTGATAAACTGTCAATGATTACCAGAACATTAGGCTTTAAATTTATAGATACCAGTCATAAAGGAAATGATCCAAATGCTCGTATTATTCAACCAATACCCGATTTACCATGCTGCCATTAATTAAAAAAACCCGGTCTGTACTTCCTGCGCTTTTCGACTTATTGTCCACATATCCATAAAGCGGCAAAAATCGAAAAGGTAAAGAGACATGAGCAAAAATAACCCCCGCAGAAGAACCAAAATCGTCCAGACCGGAATTGGTGCTGATCCGGCGCATCATGCCGTTATCCCGCCGCTTTACCTGTCCTCTACGTTCGAGATCCCCGGCATTGGCGAGCGCTTGCCGTATGAATATTCCCGCACGCGCAACCCCACCCGCGATATGCTGGCGCAAGCCATGACCGACCTTGAAGAAGGCGTGGGCGCTAGCATAACCTCCTCCGGCATGGCGGCCCTGACCCTGATCGTGCATCTTTTGGAGCCGGAAGACCTCCTCCTCGCACCGTTTGATTGTTACGGGCGCTCCTATCGTCTGCTTATGGAACTGGCCAATAAAAAGCATTTCCGCCTGAAATTCGTAGATCAATACAGCCCTGCCGGACTAGAGGAAGCTTTTTCCGAAAAACCGAAAATGGTGCTGATCGAAAGCCCGTCAAACCCCGTGATGCGGATCGCCGACATCAAGTCAATTTCCGCCAAAGCCAAAAAAGCAGGGGCAATCACAGTCGTGGATAATACGTTCCTCTCCCCGATCCTGCAGCAACCTTTGAAACTTGGCGCAGATATCGTCTATCACTCCAGCACCAAATTCCTGAACGGCCATAGCGACATTGTCGGCGGATGTGTCGTCACGAATAACAAGGATATCCTGACCGATCTGGAGTTTTGGAATAACTCGCTGGGAACGATCGGCGCGCCGTTTGACTCTTTCATGACCCTGCGGGGATTAAGAACGCTGGAGCTGCGCGTTCACCGCGCGCAGGAAAATGCCGAAAAAGTTGCAGCAATGCTCGATCAGCATGATGCCGTAGAGACCGTCTATTATCCTGGCCTGAAAACCCATGCAGGACACGACATCGCCGCCGCGCAGCAAGAAGGCTTCGGCGCCATGCTCAGCTTCACCATCAAGGGCGATTTCGAAAACGTCAAAACTTTTGCCGATAACGTACATCTCTTCCGCCTCGCCCAATCCCTTGGAGGCACGGAAAGTCTAATGAACCACCCCGCGACAATGACGCATGTTTCCATGGGCGCAGAGGCCCGCGAAAAGGCCGGTGTCACCGACGGGCTTCTGCGCCTGTCGATAGGGATAGAGCATATTGACGACCTCCTTGATGACCTCAAAGGCGGTCTAAAGGCGATTGGGTAAATGACCCGCAAGCAGAAGCACACCTTAACGTCATCCCCCCTTGTCATTTCGAACATTGCAAAGCAATGGAGAAATCTGACCCATTATAGTCATTTGAGATAGTTTCCGGACAAGGCGCAAGCGCCGCAGCGTATAAGACATACGTAAGAAGCGAAGCAACGATGTCCGAAACTAAAATCAATTGACTATATCATCCTACACAGATTCCTCCGTCTCTACCGAGCCGTTCGGAATGACAAAAGTGAAAATTCTTTGTGTTCTTCGTGTCTTCGTGGTTCAAAAAAAATCCTCTGTTCGTGCTAGCAAAAACATAAACCTTTGCCTCTCCCGATCACCATGCTATAGTCATTTGAGATAGTTTCCGGACAAGGCGCAAGCGACGAAGCGTATAAAACATACGGTAGAAGCGAAGCAACGATGTCCGAAACTAAAATCAAATGACTATAAAACATCCCACATGACCCGCAAGCAAAGCCGAATATTTAGTGTCATCATAGTGCTGCTCGGCGCGAGTATGGCTGTGGGCCTGTCACTTTATGCCCTCAAGGATAATGTGACGTATTTTTACGCCCCGTCTGATTTGCAAAAGGAAATTCCTGAGCGTATCTTTCGCCTCGGCGGCATGGTCAAGGACGGCAGTTTGCGCCGTGAAGGCTCAGTGGTGCATTTTACCATCACCGATTACAAAGCCGAGATACGCGTAATATATGACGGCATCCCGCCCGATTTGTTCCGCGAAGGCCAAGGCGTCATCGCCACAGGCAAAATAAACGAAAACGGCATGTTCATCGCTCAAACCCTGCTCGCCAAACATGATGAAAACTACATGCCCCCCGAAGTCAAAAAGGCCCTTGAGAAAACGCATAATAAATAGGCACACACCCAACTGTCATTTCGACTAAGGCGCAGCCCGCATGGAGAAATCTTACCCCCTATCAGCCTGATCAGATTCCTCCACTCCCTTACGGGGCTCGGGATGACAATATAGTCCGCAGCCTTTCATAATAAACCGCATCCTGATGAAAATCAGGATCTTTTTTATCAAATGCAAGATCCCCACTTGCGTCAGGATGCAAATGACAAATCAACCCTTGGTTAAATCAAGTGTATTTCCCAAATCAGGAGATTTAGAAAGTATAGCGCTCAATAAAACCCTATTACTCAGCTTTAAATAACTAACAAAAAATTTATCTTCTTCTGCTCCTGCCTGAAAAGAAGGCGATTGTCTAAACAGCTCCACAGCCGATTTATCATCCATGCCCTGTCTTATTTTCACAAAAAAACTTGCTGCCAAGGGGCCTGGCGTATTTCTGATCACATTCGGCAAAAATGTACCATCTTTTTCAAGTGCTGAGAGTATGGAAAGTCTATCACCATCTTTCACACGATCTAGCATATCATTCAAAGCAAACCACATGCCAATACTATATTTCTCGGCATATTTACGTGTAATAAGGTTACTTTGGATATGTTCAGCCAGCTTAACGGCACTTTCCCTTTCCCTAGGCATACGAAACCTGACCATCTCCCTCAGAAATTCACCGAATTCAGAAACTACTCTAAAATGTTCTGGCGTGTCTTCCCCTTCATCTTCCGCAAATATATCAAATAATCTTTTTGTTTCAGCATTTTCGGTTACTTCTATTATCGCAGACATAAAATCATCGGAAGATAGTGGTTTATCCCCATCAGGATAAGTTTCCTCTAATTTATCACGAAATCTAAAGACCGCATTATAATTTGTACCCATATTCCAATAATTAGAAACCTTATTCCACAAACCAACTAAACTCATATTTACCCCATATAATTTATATACAAAAACTTTCGATAATCCACTTTGTAAAATATTTACAGAATCATTGCAAGTATGATGTAGAAACATAGACCCACCTGTCATTTCAACTAAGGCGCAGCCGCATGGAGAAATCTTACCCCCTATCAGCCTGATCAGATTCCTCCACTCCCTTACGGGGCTCGGGATGACAATATAGTCCGCAGCCTTTCATAATAAACCTCATCCTGATGAAAATCAGGATCTTTTTTATCAAATGCGAGATCCTGACTTGCGTCAGGATGCAAATATGTCGATTATCAACAAGACATAGTATAAATGGACATGACTAAATGATTCCGGAACTTGGACATTACTGCCTCATTTTAGCCCTCGTTATTTCCGGCGTGCAGGTTTTCGTGCGTCACCCTTATGTGCGCATAAATGCGGCTTATCTCGGGTTTTTACTGACCTTAGGCGCCTTTGGAGCGCTTGTTTACTCCTACGCCACATCGGATTTCACGCTTCAAAATGTCGCCAATAACAGCCACAGCCTCAAACCGATGATCTATAAGATCACAGGCACATGGGGCAATCACGAAGGCTCTATGCTGCTTTGGGCCTTGATCTTGGCTCTGTTTAGCGTCCTGCTCGCCCGCCACAAGGACATGCCGCTTTTCCTGAAATCCACGGCCTTGGCTGTGCAAGGCTCTCTTTCCCTTGGCTTTTTAGGCTTTATCATTTTTGCCTCAAACCCGTTTTTACGCTTGAATTTCCCGCCACTGGACGGCGCAGGGATGAATCCGATTTTACAGGACATAGGTCTGGCGATGCATCCGCCTTTGCTCTATGCCGGCTATGTCGGGTTCTCCGCCGTTTTTTCTCTGGCTGTTTCCGCCCTGATTCACGGCAAAATGAACAGCAACTGGGCCCGCTGCACAAAGCCCTATCTATTAGCCGCATGGACCTCCCTTAGTGCTGGCATCGCCCTTGGATCATGGTGGGCCTATTATGAACTTGGCTGGGGCGGCTGGTGGTTCTGGGATCCGGTGGAAAATGCTTCCCTCATGCCGTGGCTCATGGGCACAGCCCTGCTCCATTCCATTATCGTACTGGAAAAACGGGAAACCTTGCAAAAATGGGTTGCCCTTCTGGCCATTCTAACCTTCAGCCTTTCCATGCTCGGCACATTCCTTGTGCGCTCCGGTGTTCTCACCTCGGTACACAGCTTTGCCAGCGATCCATTTCGCGGCATCATCATCCTTGGCCTGATCAGTTTTTTCACAGGCGGAGCCTTGCTGCTCTATGCCATGCGCGCACATAAAATCGGCCTTGCCCCCGTCAACTACAGCACCGTTAGCCGCGAAAGCGCCCTGATCCTGAATAACCTCTTTATGGTGACCGCCTGCGCCACAGTTTTAATCGGCACGCTTTACCCCCTCATCATGGAAGCGCTGAACGCCGGACAAATTGCCGTTGGCCCACCCTATTTCGCAGCCACCTTTGTCCCTCTGGCCCTGCCTGCCCTGATCCTAATGGGCGCCGCGCCCTATCTGGCATGGAAGCGCGGTAATATACGAACACTCTGGCCGCGCCTGCAATCGGCCCTGATCATAACCCTGATCGGTGCAGGACTTATTCTGATCAACTCACAGGACCGCGACTTCACCACCATCCTAATTCTGGGGATTGCGCTTTGGCTTGGCGCATCAACCCTCCATGAATGGTTTTTAGCCACAGGAAAGCTGGATCTTGATCGCATCTTCACTCTACCCTTAACGCATCAGGGCATGAGCCTGTCTCATCTGGGGATGGCCGTAGCACTCATCGGAATGGTCGGCTCAAGCCTTTGGGTGCAGGAAGATATTCGCGTGATGAAACCCGGAGAGCGCGCCGATATCGGGCGCTATACCCTGAGCCTCAAAACTATAGAAAAGACCTTCGGCGAAAATTACATGGCCGATACAGCCCATATCGAACTGACCCATTTCGGAGCCTCCATACCCATCGCCACATTAGCGCCCGAGCGCCGCTACTATCCCGTGTCACAGCAAACAACCACCGAGGCCGCCATAAGAACATCCCTGCAAGATGATATCTATATTGCCTTTAACCGTGATGAATCGGACCCTAACGCAAAGGGATGGGTAATCCGGACCTATATCCACCCGATGATTGCTTTCCTGTGGTCCGGCTTTATGATGATCGCCATAGGCGGGGTCTTGTGTTTACTCGCCCCCAAAGCGCGTAACTTCATGCGCGGTGAAAAAAACGCAGTAGAGGTCACAAAATTATGACACGTGTGATATACGTCCTTCCCCTTCTCGTCATCGCTATACTGGCTTATCTTTTCGTACAGCTTTTACTCAAAGAGGACACCATAGAGCTGATCAACCGCCCTGTGCCTGAATTTTCCCTGCCGCTTTTTGCTCAGGAAGGAAAAAACCTGACCCAAAAAGACCTTGAGGGCAACATCGCCGTGGTCAACTTTTTCGCAAGCTGGTGCCTGCCCTGCGCAGTAGAAATGCAGAGCTTCAAAATCATGCAGCGTGAACACGCCATCCGCATTTTCGGCATTGCCTTTAACAACCGGCCCGAAGAAGTCGATATCTTTATCAAAAAATTCGGCAATCCCTTCTATGAAATCGCGCTGGATCAGAACTCTCAGGCCGCTCCGGCCTGGGGCATGAACGCCCTGCCCGAAAGCTTTGTGATCGATGCCAAAAACCGCATCCGCTATCACCATATCGGCATGGTCCGCCCCGAGCATATCGAGGAAATATTTCTGCCCATCATCGCAAAACTCAAAGCAGAAGAGCAGAATAGATGAGCCGATATGTTTTTGTCATTCCGACCTTTTTAGTCCTATTTTTTCGTCATCCCCGCGTCCTCCGAAGATCAAAGAGCGTAGGAGGATTAAACGGCGGGGATCCAGTAAAGCGTGCAAGCCAAGCTTGCACACCTCATATGCTGGATTCCCGATCAGCGTTCAGCTCCGCTTCACTTGTCGGGAATGACGATAAGGATTATTGGCGTTCATTCCGTGAATTTCTTTCGGCGTCATTCCTGCGTAAGCAGGAATCCAGAGCCATAAACAACCGGATCCCCGCTTTCGCGGAGATGACAGCTTTAGTCATCTTTCTGATTTTCACAACAATCTCTCCCGCCCTTGCCATGACAGGACCGGAAGAAAAACTCTCCGACCCCGCACTGGAAAAAAGGGCCAGAGCTCTCTATTACGAAGTGCGCTGCCCCGTTTGTGACTCGCAATCCATCGCCGAGTCCAATGCCGGGATCTCTACCGCCTTGCGTGCCCATATCCGCAAAAGCCTGCTGGCCGGTCAAAGCGATGAAGTCATCATCGCGGGTTTGCGCCAGAGCTACGGCAATGACATCACCATGACCCCGCCTGTGAATAATGCCACTTATGCGCTGTGGTATGCCCCTTTCATACTCCTGATCTTCGGCGTGATCGCGGCATTTGTGGTCATCAGGACGGCGAATAGACAACAATAGATACCCCTATATCCATCATTCCCTGAATTTCTTTTGGCGTCATTCCTGCGCAAGCAGGGGCGGAGATGACGATAAAAATTGCATCCTGATGACAATCAGGATCTGGCAAAGAGATCCTGACTTACGTCAGGATGCACGTGTAATTTTACTCCTGTCATTCCGACTAAGGGCGCAGCCCGCATGGAGGAATCTTATAAGGTCTCCCCCTCCGTCATCCCCGCCCCCCGCCAAGAACATTTATATTTCCACCCCTCACCCTGATGCTAACGCATCTTCCCTCTCCCCGTGGGGAGAGGGATTAAGGGAGAGGGGAATAATGCTAATAGAAGCGGTGCAGGTTATACGCAAAAAACCCGCCAAAAGGCGGGTCTTTAATCCATTTCCGTTATCTTGATTTCTAACCCATATTACCAAGATTAGGCTCAGAATGAGCAACTTGCTCTTTCGGCGCATTAACCTGTTTTAAAACAGCTTTAACATCAACTGGATTAACTTCCAACGCCTCATGATTTTCAAGCCTAAAGCGAAGAGCCTCAGCAGCCTGCTCCTTCAATTCTGGCCTTTTTTCTCCAATCTGGCCAATCCAGTGAGTAGCCAATGCTCCCTTACGATCTCTTAATATTGCCAAAGCATCCTCGCCAACCTCCCCCCCATAAGCAAGGCCAATCCTGCCAATCGCATTGATGGCCATCATTTCATTGGATTCCGTACGTCCGTTATCTTCCGTACACTTAGCAAACATCACCAAAATCCTCTTGGCCTCGGCTTTGGCTTTGCTTTCATTTTTTTCACTAAAGATTTTTTGCAAAACATCCTCGGTAAATAAAAATAATATATTTTCAATTTTCAACATATTCTCCGACATACGCTCCGCCTTTCTTATGCTTGCCTTATATAGTTATAAATTTCCCGATACTTTAACCACACCCACAACCTTATGTCAAACATCGAAGACACCCCTCGGGGCATTTCCGTCATTCCGTGAATTTCTTTCGGCGTCATTCCTGCGCAAGCAGGGGCGGAGATGACGATAAAAATTGCATCCTGATGACAATCAGGATCTGGCAAAGAGATCCTGACTTACGTCAGGATGCAAATATTCATTAAGGGCGCTTTCGCCGTGATCGCTGTGGTAAAATAATTCAATTTTCTGTATACTACCCCGAATTTTTCAAAAACCATTCAAAAACCATAGTCGTTTTGCTTTATTTTGTAACAAGGCGCAAGCGACGAAGCGTATAGGACATACGTAAGAAGCGAAGCAACGATGTTACAAAATAAATGGAAATGACTAGATTATGTATCAGATTATCCTCTTTGCCCTGCTCTGCGCATTTTGCACTATGGTCCTGATCGCCCCGATCGCGATGAGCAAAAAATTCGTGTCTTACCTGATTATCTTTCTGGTGCCTGCCTTTTCCTTAAGCCTTTATATGATTAAGGGCGCGCCGGGCATGCCCTCTCAGCCCGCTTTGTACGACACAAATGACGAGCGCATCGCCATGCGCGGCATTGTCAAGGATGAAATGAATGCCCTCAAAACCCTCTATGAAAACCCAGAGGATAAAAGAAACCTTATGGTTCTGGCCGGTATTCAAGTCGCACAGGGTAAATTCGGCGAGGCTATTTCCTATCTCGAAAATGCCCTTATGAAATGGGAAGACGATCAGGACTTAAAGCTCCAGCTCGGCGCTGCCCATTTTGCCCAAGGCTTGTTACTGATCGAGCAGAATATGAGAGAAGATGCCCTGCAATCATTTTATAATGCACGGCGCATAACTCCGAAAGAAGCACCTTTCCTGCCTGATCTGATCATGTTTACGCAGGAATTGGAAAAAATGAGCGGTGTCGAGATTATGATTGAACCGGAACCGGATGAGCCGGAACCGAAGAATGTTGACGAAGCCAAAGACACGATCACTCCGGAGCCTGCACCAAAGCCTAAACCTGATCTCACACCCGAACCTAAGCCTGAGATAAAACCGGATCCAGAGCCAAAGCCCGAACCCGTAACGGAACCCGTAACGGAACCTAAGCCTGAGATAAACCCTGAACCGGAGCCTAAACAAGAGACTGAACCGGAACCGGAACCCGTAACGGAACCCGCGCCTGAACCGGAACCAAAACCAGATCCCATTCCGGAATCAAAAATCGAAACGGCAAACACGCCGGATTCAAATATCGGCATCACACCGGATGAACCCGCAACTTCCGCAGCCGCAGAAGAAAAAGCCGTAGCAGAAGCCATAAAAACAGAGCCTGAAGCAGGAGATGAAACAACGGAAGAAGAACAAAAAGACAATAGGATCAAGCGCCTTTTGAAAAAGCTGAAATTACCGTGAGGATTTCGGCTCTATATCCCGATACAAAAATTTTTTCGTATCCTGAAACTCCGTGCATTTATCGCCCAGCGCATCGTAGGCAACAGCCTCGTCAAGCTCGCGATGCCTTTTCTGCCGCTCGACATTCATTTTCTGCAACTCGAATTCTATGACTTTCTGAAGATAATGACGCATCTGCTTGACTGTCTTTTGCTTGTGCCTCTTGAGAACCGGCCCGATAACAGCGCGCTCACCCTTAAGCACCGCGTCAAGCTTCTCCCCGATTGATCCCGCATATTTATTCACGACCTCACGGTCAATTTTTATATGCTTTTGCTCATGCGCGGCCAAAACATCGCGCATGCAACGATCCTCGTATAACTCCTTGGCAATAGTAATAACAGAGTCGATTTTAATCTGCACATTAACGGATTTATACCGCGAGCACACAACGCTTCTGCCCCGCCTGTGCATCTCTTCATAGTCAAACCCTATACTCACAGACGGGGTAATCTCTGACCTCGCGTAAGAATGCGTGTAAAAACTGTCATGCAGGCCATAAGGATCACGAATATCCACCGAAGTCCCCTGAAGCTCTTTCAAGCTTCGGGAGCGATTATAGCTCAGCCCCCCCATCACAGGCGTCACATTAACATTGACCTGCTGGTTTTTCGAACACACATCCCCGTAAGGCGACGCCGAAGCCGCCAAAACCATCAGGGTTGATGCCGTTACCGTATCAATTCCGAAAAAAGCCACGAGATGTCTTTCCTGATAAACTTAACCACGATTTGACTATAATATACTATGACACTCAAGGCCAATGACATCTTCAAAAGCTATGCAGGTAATTATATATTGTCATTTACGATAAAATTACATCCTGATGCTAACGCATCTTCCCTCTCCCCGTGGGGAGAGGGATTAAGGGAGAGGGGAAGGACGCTAATAGAAGAGGTGCAGGTTATGCACAAAAAAACCCGCCAAAAGGCGGGTCTTCAATCCATTTCCGTTATTTGATTTCTATCCGAGACTAGGCGCACCAACAGCAACCTGTTCAGTAGTCTGTTCTTTTAATTTTGGAAATCTTTTCTCTATGTTCTCAATCGCCTTGGTGGCCCCGGGTTTACCCTTATTATCATTTAATAACTTCCACGCCTTCTCGGCAACATCTCCTCCATGCTCTTTGGCAATTAGGCCCATCGCCATTGAGGACTCATCGTCCGTACTCTTTATTAACTCATCTAGTACTTCCAAAGCACCTTCTTCAGTCTCAACCCCTTTTATCAAAAGAGGATCTACAGCTTTTGACATATTCTCCGCCTTTCTATACACGCTTGATATAAATTACAAATTTTCCAATATTTGACATCTAATCATATCCGCGGCCCTATGTCAAACATCGGAGCCGAAATCCGCAACGACATAAAAACATTACGGAAATTTCTTGTTTTTTTCAGCCAAAACCAATACCATAGAGGGTATCGTAAAAAAACATAACAGGGTTGAATAATGGCAGAAAATAGTGATTTGAAAAAATTACAGGAAATCATTAAAGAAACCTGGAAATCGGCATACAAAATTGACGGCGACAAAAATTTAATATCAACCGCAATAAAGCCGCATATGGAAAAGATAAACAGCTTGGTAGATCTAGGAAAAGTTGAACCCGTTAATTATGAAGCCATAATAACAGAAGCTATAAGACTAAAAACGACTGCCAAAGAAATAGAACGCAGTTATGTGGATATTCCAGCATTGGAACGCAATCCCCTATACGTCAGTGAATTTAAAGCCAATCTTCAAGCCTTATCTATAATGACTGTGAATATTGCCGTAGATCGTAATATTGACATAAGCGATGCAATGCAAAAAGCATATGAAGAAATGGGAATTGATCCAGAACAGCAAGAAGAACCACAAATCTGGGCTGATGCAGGTGCTTTAGATGAATATATGACAGCATTTAAAAAACAAGGCGATTTCAAGGCTGCTGGTGATACTGATATTGTCCCTAAAAGCTTGGCAAATATTGAACCATCCCCTCAAGAACAACCCCTTCTTGCTCGCACACCAACAGCCAAAATTCCTATCGCGTGATGTCCGGATTTTCTTTTCAGGAACTAGAAGATTTTAGAGGTGAAAGAAAAACCGCCTTATTGGTTAATAATGAGGGAAAAGTCGCTATATGCTATGACCAAAAGCCGGAATTTGACATCTCGTGGGTCGAATTCGACAGCAAAGCAAAGAAAATATCTCTGGTTTCAGAAGAAGGGCAATATCAAAACCTCGGGGTCAGCATCTCGGATGACATGAAACTTAACCTCCTTAAGGCACAGGAAATTTTATTGGCATACGTCAAAAATAAAGAAATCATTTCATGCGCGCTGCACCCGTTTGTCGTATCTGCGAACTAAAAGACGATACTCATCCCCCCCACTCACTCGTCATTATAAAAACAAACTGCATCCTGATGACAATCAGGATCTGATAAGAACAACAAAGGGATCCTGACTTTCGTCAGGATGCAAATATGTCGATTAAATGAACTATAGTCTTTGAGATAGTTTCCGGACAAGGCGCAAGCGCCGCAGCGTATTAAACATACGTAAGAAGCGAAGCAACGATGTCCGAAACTAAAATCAAATGACTATAACAGATAAAGCCCTACTCCCCGAGCGTGGAATACAGCTCTCTCTTCTTTTCCTGAAAACGCGGGCATTTTTTGTCTATGCTTTGATATTCCTCAAGATTATCAACTTCGCGCTGGCGTTCCTGACGGTCAATATGCATTTTCTGATATTCAAGCTCAAGGATCTGCTTGACCACATGGCGCATCTTCCCTGTTACCCGCTCGGCTTCCTCGAAGGGAATAGGCCCGACAGCAAAGCCGCGCGCTTTAAGCTCCTTCAAAAGCTTCTTTCCGATCAGATTCGCATAATCATTAACAACCTCGCGATCGACCTTCACGTGCTTTAATTCGTGCCCGATCAAGGCTTTACGCATACAGCTATCCTTATACAGCTCCTGCGCGATCACAATAGTCGGATCAATTTTAATATCCACATCAATGGATTTATACCACAGGCAAATCCCGCGCCGACCCTTAATCTCATTATAATCAAAGCTAATACTGGCCTGAGGCGCAATTGTCCCGCTCATATAGGCCTGAGTAACGGTTGTGCCGTGAAATCCGTATGGATCAACCGTGCCGCTTGCCTGCCCCTGCAACTCCTTCAAGCTCTTGGAATAATCATATTTGACCTCTTCGGTCACCGGAATAACATTAATTTTCGTGCGCGGACGCTTCGGACATTCATCCCCGTAATGAGACGCCGCCGCCAAAACCATCAATGTTGATGCTGTCAAAGGATCAAAACCAAACAAAGCCAAACTGTTTCCCCGCCTTAAAATAAAACAACCATATCATTAAGAGTATAATGGTTTAAGCTAAAAGCTTTCTTAAGGGAATAGTTTTTTATGCCGCGCGGGAAATTCGGGTTTATAAACTGTTATCACCTAGCTCCGCAGAAGAAACCAGTTCCTGCACGGGAGTATGTTCTGGTTCTCTTTCTACCGTTTCCAAGCGTCTGAGAATGTTTGGAAACTGCGAACTTTTCAAAGCCTTAAACGTATCTTCTCTTTCCTTTTTAGCCCTCGATGCATTTTGGCGCATATTCAATAAGCTTCTATAATCATCACTATCTACGGAACACTTATTCGACAGCAAGTCCTCATCAATCTGTGATATAATTTCCTCCTGAACATCAGGATCATCCCCAAAAAACACTTCTAACATCGCATAAAATCCAGAATCCAGCACTGTGAACCTTTTATCGGCATGCTGAATAAGTCGCTTTTGATCTTTTTCGTCCAAATCAGAAGTGGTTTTAAGCCCTATTTGTACGTCCCTAAACATCTTAGAAATACGTTGTCCAACCTTATGTTCCTCATCCATAATCATCACCTTCTTTTTTGTATTATCCTAATTTTTTAACCCTGAATGCTACCAGTATAAAAAAAATATGTCAATTTTGCAAATATAGCCTTACGGACGGACCTCACCTAGCGCCGCAGAAGCTTCCTGCTTGGGGGCAGGTTTTGGTTCGTCCAACTCCATTTTCAACCGCGCCAAAACATCTTCCCCACGAGGAGATAAAACACGGTCATTATCACCTTTTTTACCCAAAATATTAGCACCGTCTAATAATAAGCCCTTATACTCCAGTTGAATTGCAATATTTTTATAAAATTTTGATACGTCTAGATTCTCTGACTCAACAAACTTTTTCAAATTGTCCAACTTGATTTCTTCTTGAGAAAAAAGGCCGTTCCCTTCTTGATATAATGGCCCCTTTGACAATCCGTCCAAAATTTCATGAAATATCTCGCGACTAGCAATCACGCCATATCCCAGCACTTCCTCAATTGTTTTTTTAGTATCTTGCCAAGCAAGATCACGCACTTCTTTATGCTCCGAATTTCTTAAAGTCTCAAGTGTTTTTCTTCTCTCCTCTGAGGCATCCAAAATATCTGTGTACAGACCCACTAATTGTTCATGCACTTTATCTTTTATCGAGCAAGTGCCCGACATCGCGTCACGTCTAATTCGTTCTATTTTATTAAAACGCCCATCCCCATAAAAGCCTTCTAAACTACTATCAAATATAGAATTAGCAACCCTACATTGATAATCAACCTGCCTAATACTTTCCTTTTGTCGTTGCTCTTCGCTCAAACCCGAAACACCGTGTTGACCGTCTTGTACCACTATAAATTTTCCAGAAATTTTTTTCTCACCCATAATCATCACCTTCTTTTTTTTGCGTTATCCTAATTTTTTAACCCTGAATGCTACCAGTTTTAAAAAAATATGTCAATTTTGCAAATATAGCCTTTCAGCTCTTTTCACGCCGCGCGAAAATCGAACCTACAAACCGGGCCCATATACCGGTACAGGGTCAGTTTCCGGTCTGCCCAGTACATTTCTCAAACGTAACAGAACACTATACCCAAAACCAGATAAAGCTTTGCCATTGCCATTTTTATGATCTGCATTTAATAAATCATGCTCCTCCAAAATAGCAACAAGACCATCATGAAAATCGCCTTCTCCGGATAAATGTGGCAGACCTTCTCCTGATAAATCCTGTAATATATCATAAAGTTGCTTGGGTTTGCGATTGCGAACCATACCACTTTCTATGATACTTTTAATAACGTCATCAAGAATTTCATCCGTATCCTTCTTGACTTGCCCGCGAACCTCCGGATAACTTGACCCACTTAAAACCTTGAGGACTTCTCTTCGCTTCTCCGAGATACTCAATATATAACGGTACATCTTCACTAATTTATTATAGCCTTCATCATTAAAAGAGGTATCCGACGCCGCGTCTTTTTTAATCCGGTCTTTTGTATTGCCAATCCCAACTATCATCTCACCCGTACGAAAAGGAAAACGAGACGCACAAAAGGCGTTAACGCCTTTTCTAAAATTCTCATTGGCTTTTTCATTACTCACTCGGGCATGCGTAATAAGAGCCTCTTGAACTTCTTCGTCCAAGTTCAAAAGATCTTGCTGATCAGCTGTCTTCACCCCTTCAAATATCTCGAAAATATCTTGTTGCTCACCCATAATCATCACCTGTTTTTTCTATATTGCCTTAGCCTTTTACTCACTCTTATCCGGCTTACAAACCCGGCACCGCCACTTCCGGCTCTGGGGTAGACTTTGGCTTTTCCCGCAACATCTCCAACCGCGCCATAACATTATGACCAAGAGGAGTCACAATATTGTATGTGTCACCTTTTCTGCCATAAATCCTTTGATTGACTAATAGTTTATAACTCTTCAAATCAGTAATAAGATTAGTATTTAACTCGGTTCCACCATGAAAAAAACTTTTGCCCTCCTCTTGATAAAACGGACCAGATGACAACTTTTTTAATGTCTTATAGAGAGTCTCCTTGCTATTAAGGCCCTCAATATCTTCCTTTAATATAAGACGAATGACTTCATTCACATCCTTCCAGGCACGATTACGAACTTTTTCATACCCTAGACCCTTTGATTCATCCGGTTTTAATCCCCTTAAAACCTTAAGTATATTTTCTTTCTTATCTTCTATCTCCCATACCGCAAGTCCTATATTAAACAATCTTTTATAATCTTCGTCATCTTCTACAGAACATCGACCCGACTTCACGTCTTCTATAATCATAGCCATCTTTAAAGGACTATTATCCCCGTAAACATTTACAACCTCGGATTTAAAGTTTTTTTCCCTATTTTTGGGATTATTGACAAACTCAACAAGCAACAATAGATGCTCTGACGGTAGCTTCAAAATCGCTCGCGGATTGTCCTTTACCTTATGAAAAATGTCAAAAGTACATGGAGTACCCATAATCATCACCCTCTTTTATACCGCGCAAAAATTCAAGACCTACATACTGACTTCAGGAGGAACAAATTCCGGCTGTTCCTGCTCCGGTTTCAAAAGCGCCAGAACAGCTTTCCCATGATCCGACAAAATACTGCCTCTGTTATCTTCTCTATCATTTTCATCTTTTCCACCAAAGGCCTTACCTAAGCCTAATAATAAGCCATAGGAATTCAGATGAAAAATAACTTCATAAGCTTCATGAGAAACTTCTTTTTCACCTTGAAAAACAATATGCCCACCATTTTTATCTGCGACCAGAGATAACGGACCTTCTGACAACTTATTCAATATGTCATGAAGTTCCTCGCGATCACGAACTACACCACTATCCACGATATCAGAGATGGTCTCATCCACATTTCCATTGATAAGATCACGAACATCTTCAAATTCCGAATTCCTTAAAACCTCAAAAATCTCCTTTTTTTTCTTTAAGGCCTCCAATGTTTTACGGTGCTTACCCAATAATTCTTTATACTCTGTTTCACCTTCTACAGAGCATTCATTCAATCGCACATCTTCTTTAATCCAATCTCTGGTCTCCTGAAGCAGCTTTATCGTTACAGATATACCATCATTAGCAACAAGACGCGCACAATAGTCTTGAAGATCCACTTCAAAGTCAAAATTGGCACTTTTAGCCTGCCTTCTGGCATACTCAATAAGTACCTTTTGTTTGCTTTCGTCTGATGAAGCCAAATCATTTTTCTTTTCGGCTGTCATTTCCCCTTCATACATCTCGGAGACAACTTCCGCTAAGTCTAAAAGTTCTTGCTCACCCATATCCCCATTTTGATTATCCATAATCATCATCTGCTTTTTTGTGTTATCTTAATATCTTACCCTGAGTAAGCTATCAGCATAAAACACATTATGTCAATCATGAAAATGTATTTTTTCTCTCCCCCTTCCCTTTTTGGCCTTATAGGGATATAACAATTTTGCCTCATGAAATTTCAAACAGGGAGGGCACGAGCAATGGGAATGATTTACTGGTTATTTAGTGCGTGTGCACAGATATATATACTCATCGTTTTTCTGGAAGTCGCCATGAACTGGCTGATTGCGCTGGATATTGTCAAGGCGGGCAATGACGCCGCCATCCGATTAACTACTTTCCTGAAAAAAGCCACTGATCCGGTTTATACGCCAATCCGTAAATATGTACCGCCCATTGGCGGGCTGGACTTAACGCCTCTTGTCGTCATTCTCGGCATACAGCTTTTAATGGCATTTTTGGGCGCTTTGCTGTAATAAAATAAAATACGATAGTCGTTTCGCTTTATTTTTGCACAAGGCATGAGGAGCGAAGCGTATAGAACATACGTGAGCGACGAATAACGATGTGCAAAAATAAATGGGAATGACTATAGGTAAATATATATGACTCACATTATTGACGGCAAAACAATCGCCGCCCAGATCAAGGAAGATTTAAAACACCGCGTCGGCACACTTGAAAGCCAGCCCGGCCTTGCCGTTATTCTGGTTGGCGATGATCCGGCCTCCAAGGTTTATGTCGGTAATAAGATCAAGGCTTGCGAAGCTGTGGGCATTAAAAGCTATGAATCCCGCCTGCCCGCCCAAGCCACACAAGGCGAAATACTAGCCGAAATCAAAGCCTTCAACGATAACAAGCATGTGCACGGAATTTTACTCCAGCTCCCCGTCCCCGATCATCTGGACAGCGAAGCTCTTGTGCAATCCATCGCCGCCGAAAAGGATGTAGACGGCCTGTCCATCACCAATGCCGGAAAGCTGATCCTCGGCCATACAGACGGGCTTGTCCCCTGCACACCGCAAGGATCGCTTCGCCTGATCAAATCCGTTAAAGACGACCTCACCGGATTAAACGCCGTGGTGATTGGCCGCTCCAACCTCTTTGGCAAACCCATGGCCCAGCTCCTCCTGCGTGAGAACTGCACTGTGACAATGGCTCATTCCCGCACGCGCAATCTGGACGAAATCTGCCGAGGCGCCGATATCCTTGTTGCGGCTGTGGGCCGTGCAAAAATGGTCAAGGGCGACTGGATCAAAGACGGCGCGATTGTGATCGATGTCGGCATTAACCGCATGGACGATGGAAAGCTCTGCGGCGATGTAGATTTTGACGCCGCCAAGGACAAAGCTTTTGCCATCACCCCCGTCCCCGGCGGAGTCGGCCCGATGACCATCGCATGCTTGCTGGAAAACACCGTCAAAGCCTTCGAAACGCAAGACAAAGACAGCCTCGCAGCTTAAGCCGCCAGCAGTTACAACCAAGCTTCCTGCCCTGTTCGAAAACCCCGATATCAAGCGCATTAATGGCGTTCCGGTTGAAAAATACAAGGCGGCGAAATTTTTGCACTTTGTGATTAATCCTGCTAGGATGTGAAAATTCGTGTGAAGGAGCAGTAATATTGTGAAAATCGAGTTAAAGGCGGAATAATTCAGCCATGAACATAAAAACTTTGGAAAATGGCGACCGTAAGTTAGAATTATCGGAATATGAGCGGGATATTCTGGTGCGAGTTGTGACCCATCTGCGTGATCATTATGATGATCTGGAGTTTGCTATACGTGATTTTACAGTTGAACAAGCTGATAGCATGTTGGAACTGCTAAAAAAATTGCATGTCGATCAAGGTAATATTTTATCAGAGGATATTTTATACCTACTACTTACTATCATTGCTGAAACCCGTCAGTTTTTAGACGGCGTAGAATGGTATCAAGAAAATACGGATATCATACTTACAATGGATAAAATAATCTCACTTGTTTTTAACAACATAAGGACTAAAAATGACTGAAAAGCGCCCCGATATTGTTAAGTTGTTTATTGATAGCGTAACAGAACATGGCGCAGCTAAACATTTGGAGCATTTGCGAAATGAGGATAAGGGCAAGACACTTACAGGCGCGCAAAGCAAAGGTGATCCATTATCTGCATTCGATAAGGAGGATTTTCGCCAGCATTTGCGTCAAACACTTTCTGATTCGAATACACTATATTTTATAGATGAGTTGAATTGTCGGATTACTTTTTTGACACAAGAGTTCAGCTTAAAGTATAGATATATGATGGTATTATAGTGAGGGTTTAATGAACATAGAAACTTTGGAAAATGGCGACAGGCAGCTTGAGTTGTCACAGCATGAGCGCGACACTTTGATTGAGGTCGTAACGTATTTACACGATCATTATGACGATTTGGATGCCGTTATAAGAGATTTTACTCGTGCAGAAGCTAAAGATGTATTTAATTTTTTTGAGACATTTGATGTGTCGCAACCTAATTATTTTACAGAAAAAAAAATGAGGTTGATATTTAATGTCCTGTCAGAAACACGTTATTTAATTGACGCTGAAATTCTGGAAGAAAATAAACATTGGGAGGATGTTTCAGACAATCTATTTGATATAATTTTTGAAAACTTGAAAATTCGGGAACGTTTTGAAGGGGCATTAAGATGAGTGGAGGCGGATTAAGTGTTACAGAACTTTTTGTCAACAGCATTACAGAACATGCAGCATCAAAACATTTGCAAGACTTACGAAATGAAGATAGAAAAGGTAATCAATTGAGTCCCAGCCGCTCAAAAGGCGAACCTCTTTCTGCATTCGATAAAGAAGATTTTCGTCAACATTTACGCCAAACGCTTTCCGATCCGAATACGAAATATTTTATAGATGAGTCGAATGGTCGGATTACTTTTTTCAACGAAAATGAGACCAATAGAAGTCGTATTGTTTTTAATCCCGCACAATTTGAAACGGACGGTCATGCAGGCACAAAAATGCGCCAAAATTTAAAAGAGGGTAATAAAGAGTTTTTAAAAAGCATTGATAAAGCCACTGAAAACATGGGGCGTGCTCCAGAAATCCGTTCCGTATCTGATGGCGGCTGGATTGAGCATCTGGAAAAATACAGAGTGCAGTTAGAAAATGTTCCTGATCGTGTTTTGGGTAAGGGGGATTTGCGTACAGATTATGCCCGTGCAGGTGATAATGTTAAGATCGAGCCTCTTAAGCCTCTGGATTACAGCGAGCCGAATTCTCCCAAAATGGATTCTCCGCTTAAAAGAAGCTTTAATGTCATGTCCGAAGCTGCCGGACCTGTGTTGAAAAAACTCGGCTATGCGGCGCTGGGCGCTGTGCCGATCATCGGCTATCTGGGCAATAGCGCCGAGGCGTCAGAGTTAAAAGCCGACCTCCAAGAGGCGATTGATCAGGGCGATATTTCGCCGGACGCTGTACTGGCTTATAGTGCGATTATGGAAGCGCATAAAATCCAGGGCGGCTTTGATCCGACAATATTTGGAGAGATCGGCATTCAGGCCGCCTATAACGATTGGGCCAATAATTTTAACGTTAATGATGAATGGCGCGAAAGGCTGGAGCCAAGCTCTATCGGCAAGATGATGCTGGAAGGCACATTGTATATCGGTGAAAACGGTCATAAATTGCCAAAAGCCACTATAGAAGTCGGGCAATTTGCCGCAGAGCAAACCATAAGCGGCATATCATCTCTGGCGAATGGCGCAGCACAGCGCGTATACCAGCTCTATGACAATCTCAGCGGTAACACTCTGGCCATGCAGGCGGTTTACAAACAGCTTCCCGTACTTGATCCGGAGGCAGATAACGTGCTTTATGATCATACACAAGCCGATAATAACCCCGTCTATAATTACCCTGTGGCACATGATCTGGCCCTGATCAAATCCCAGATTGTGGCAAGCGAAAATACGATTAATGCTTTGGACAATGGCACAAAACAACCACTCGATGGTATGAACAGGGGCGAGAATATTGAATTTCTGCAAGGCCGCGTTGAGCGCTTGAATGACTCTTTCGAAAGCACTTTCGAGCAAGCACAACAAGATGGCAGCATCGCCGAGGTCGAAGAATATGTTAAATTGCATGGGGCGCAAAATATTGAAGGAACACCGGCTCTTGCTGTGGCGCAAAGTACTAAACAACCTGCCATCAATCAGAACTTCATCCTACCTGGAGTTGCAGGCCCATAAAATCCCGCCAGCCATATCATCTCTGGCGGGGTTTAATATCTAACATCCAACGTTATTTTTTCTTAGCCGCAGGTTTCTTAGCCGCAGGTTTCTTAGCCGCAGGTTTCTTAGCCGCAGGTTTCTTAGCCGCAGGTTTCTTAGCCGCAGGTTTCGCTTTCGACTTTGCAGCAGCAACTTTCTTGGCTGGTGCCTTTTTCGCTGTCTTCAACGCTTTTGAAGCTGCAGATGTAGCCTTCTTAGCAGTCGTCTTCTTGGCCAAAGTCTTCTTGGCCGCAGCCGTCACAGAAGACTTTGCCTTTGGCTTTGCCTTAGCTTTAGAAGCTTTTGCTGGTGTTTTACTTACGGCTTTTTTTACAGTTGCCTTTTTGGTCATTGTATAATTCCCCTCTGAAATAAATGATGCATTAAAGGATTGATTGAAAAAATAGATTTGAAGAACGCAGTCTCGAAAATTGTACAATTTTTGATAACATTTCGCTACCCAAAAATGACTAAAGTAAAAAATAATAGATATTTAATAAATGGACATACCGGCTCTTGCTGTGGCGCAAAGTACTACACAACCTGCCATCAATAAGAACATCACCCTGCCAGGAGTTGCAGGCCCGTAGAACTTGCCCCTCTTAAATATAGTCTTTGAGATAGTTTTCGGACAAGGCGCGAGCGCCGCAGCATATAAAACATCCTCCTATATTCCTGAAAAAATCCCCTCTGGTCATAGCCTTAAAAAAAGATTATGATATTACCGGATTTCCAAAGGGCTGTTCATGCCCTTCTACCCCCTCATTTCAAAAGCGAGTAAACCACACATGAAAACCCCGATCACAGTAGCCAGAGGCGATGGCATAGGCCCGGAGATTATGGATGCAACCCTTAGCATTCTACAGGCTGCTGGTGCACAGCTAGAGATTGATGAAATTGAAATCGGCGAAGCCGTCTATAAAAAAGGCACGCTCACAGGCATCGAAGACAGCGCGTGGGACTCGCTGAAACGCACGAAAGTGTTCCTCAAAGCCCCCATCACAACGCCCCAAGGCGGCGGGTTTAAATCCTTGAATGTAACAATCCGCAAAACACTTGGCCTGTTCGCAAACGTCCGTCCATGCGTATCGTATCACCCCTATGTCGAGACAAACTTCCCCAATATGGATCTGGTCATCGTGCGCGAAAACGAAGAAGACCTCTACGCGGGGATTGAACACCGCCAAACACAGGACGTGGTACAGTCTTTGAAGCTCATTTCCCGCCCCGGCTCCGAGCGCATCGCCCGCTTTGCCTTTGAATATGCCCGTGCCAATGGCCGTAAAAAAGTCACCTGCATGGCCAAGGATAACATCATGAAAATGGCTGATGGCCTGTTCCGCAAGACCTTTGACGAGATCGGCAAAGATTACCCCGATATAGAGCAGGATTTTTATATTATTGATATAGGCACGGCCCGCATAGCAGACAGCCCCGATAGTTTTGATGTGATTGTAACGGAAAATCTTTATGGCGACATTATTTCCGATGTGGCTGTGGAGATTACAGGCTCGGTCGGCCTTGGCGGATCATGTAATATCGGAAGCAATTTCGGCATGTTCGAAGCCGTCCACGGTTCTGCCCCCGATATTGCCGGAAGAGGCATTGCCAACCCTTCGGGCCTGATACTAGGCTCTGTGCTGATGCTCAACCATATCGGACAAAACGACATCGCCGCAAAAATCCATAATGCGTGGTATAAAACACTGGAAGACGGCATTCATACAGGCGATATCTATAATGAAAAATTGAGTAAGGAAAAGGTGGGAACTTTGGAATTTACCAAAGCTGTCATGGAAAGACTGGGCGCAAAGCCCGAGAAATTCAAAGTCGTGGATTATGGCCAAGGCGGCGGAAAAGGCTTGAGCCTGCCCCCGTTAAAACCCCGCGTGACGCAGAAAAAGGAACTGGCCGGTGTTGATATTTTCCTTGATTGGGAAGGCAAGCCGGATGATCTGGCTAAGGTTTTGAATGGCGCCTGCGCAAACGGTATGAGCCTTAAGATTATATCCAACCGAGGCGTAAAAGTCTGGCCGGACGGACAACCCGATACATTTTGCTCCGATCATTGGTCCTGCCGCTTTATCGGCAACGACATCGACAACAGCCATATCATTAAACAGCTGGAAGGCCTCAAAGCCGCCGGATTGGATTTCGTGAAAACCGATAATCTCTACACCTTCAACGGCGAGCGCGGTTATTCACTCGCGCAAGGGGAATAGGTTCCCCACCACCACCCCCGTCATCCCCGTTCCCCGCTTTTGCATCCTGATGCCAATCAGGATCTGATAAAGGTGGCAAAAAGATCCTGACTTTCGTCAGGATGCACTTGTAATTTTATTCCTGTCATTCCGACTAAGGGCGCAGCCCGCATGGAGGAATCTTCTAAGGTCTCCCAGTTCGCCATCACCTGAATGTCTAAGACATTCTAAGGCGATCCAGGCTCAACACCAGGTGCAGCATCATTACCCCGCCCTTCACCCTGCTCTATAAGTCTTGGAAATTGCGTTTCAAAATTTCTAACAATCTGAGCTTCCTTATTTCCCTCACAGCTTCTTAACATATTCAATGCCTTATTAAAAATTTCCTTTCCTTTATTATCCCCCTCAGAACCCTCCTTATTACCACGATCTAAACATATACTTGCACCAACAGCTGCCATAAGGCCAATGGATTTGGTAACACTCTCTCCCTTACGACCTTTTAATATATCCAAAACTTGCAGCGCAAAGTCTTTATAAACAGCCCCAATAAAACCAACCGCGTGGATGGCCTCATTATACTTACTACCTGTTAATTTATCCAAATGATTGCTTAATTCATTTAACGCCAGCTCGGCACTTGCTTTATTTTTCAGTCCTTCTTCTAAAACAGACTTGATATCAATTGTCTTATCCATACTCTCCGCCTTTCTATACGCGCCTGACATCGTTATAAATTTTCCAGCACTTAACCACACCAGCAACCTTATGTCAAACACCAAGGCCACCTCTGTCATCCCCACGGCCCGCTTTTGCATCCTGATGACAATCAGGATCTGATAAGACCGGCAAAAAGATCCTGACTTTCGTCAGGATGCACGGAAGGAAACACCTATATAACAAACGTCATCCTCGCACCACCCCCGTCATCCCCGCCCCTGCTTTCGCAGGGATAAACTCCGGCGGGGATCCAGTAAAGCGTTCAGCTTCGCTTCACTATCGGGAATGACGATAAGTGTTTATCAGTATCTATTCGCGGTTCTTAAAACCACAGATACACACAGATGGACATTTATTCCCCTCTCCCTGACGCTGACGCGTCTTTCCCTCTCCCCTAAAGGGAGAGGGATTAAACGCAAACACCCCGCACTATTTCTCCTCCCTTTATAGAGAATATCCCGCACTATTCCCCCTCCCTTTGGGGAGGGGGTTAAGGGGGAGGGACATAAAAAAACTCCTTCGTGATTTCTTCGTGTTCTTTGTGCACTTCGTGGTAAAAAAACTGTCATTCCAGCCCCTGCCCAAAGCAACAAAAGACCCGCAAAAAAGCAGGCCTTTAATTCATTTTGTTATTAATTTTGATTTCTAGCCAATCAAATCCTGGGAGAATTATCACAGAGATTATCAGAAGTCTCATTAACCTGACTTCCTTCTTGAAGTTTATTTTTAATACCTTTAATAATACTAGTAGCCAACGCTCCCTCCGCACGCCATGCTAATATATCTATTGCTCTTATGGCAATTTCTTCTCCATGTTTTTTGCCAATATAAGCTAACGCAATTTTACCAATCGCCTTGGTGGCCTCATCATCCCAACGCCTAGATAATTCATACAGTCCCCAAAAAACAACCCCTTTGGACTCGCCTGTATCGTTAAGTGCTATATCTAAAATTTCCTCGGTCGATAAACCCGATACATCCGACATACTTTATCCCTTCAAATATTCTCTACAGAGTTATAAATTTCCAAGACTTAACCATACTCTAAACCTTATGTCAAACACCAAGGCCGCAACAGAAAATATGGTAAGAACTTGAAAAACATTCAAGAAACCTTTACTATTTATCAGATAATATACTTTAAATAAGATGTTTTTAGGTAAAATCATAATGACCAGATTAAAATTTTTAGGGATTTTTTGTATTATTGCGCTGCTCATTCCGGCAAATCTTAGCGCGCAGGGAAGAAACAATCTCTTAGATGATGTAGGCAGCCATTTAGATGTGTTTATGCCAGAGCTTGAGTCGGGGTCCATTATCATTGGTGAAGGCCCGGAACCGCCGGCAGAACCCAATATACTTAAGATCACATTCCTTAAAATACCGCCAACAAGCAGCATTGAAGGCCGGATTGAGAATTTGCTTCACGGCATTAAAACAGATATACCGCCTGAATATGATCATTATGGCTATGAGATACGCCGCTATATGTCAAGAATTGGAAATGTAAAAATTTTTGAAGACGAGGAGTTTCTTGTTGAACAGATTAAAAACGTGCGAAAAGCCCGCGTTATTATTGAATACTGGCAGGCTGCCCTTCAAAAAGAAGTCAATGAAATCGAAGAAATAGTCGATAATATGCCTGATGCACCTTCAATCATCAAAACAAGCCTGAGAAAGAACAAAGCCGAGGCACGTTCCTTTATCACCGACGCACAAAGATGGATAGACAGCAATGAGCGTTATCTCCAGCACGTTTATAACCTCTTTGGCTATCTTAACCTCTATTACCCCGAGCTGGCTTTCATGCGCCCGCATGAACGAATAGATTTTTTTAATTTATTAACCACAAAACAAAGCATATTAAAGCGTATAAAGGAATACGGGCCATTTGCCCATATGGTCTATTAGGGATTATCAGGCAAACTCTTCTCTTCCTCCGGATTCCAGAAAATGACATCGCGCATCATAGATGCAGCTTTTTTATCGTCACTGCGCCTGTACACATAAATCCCCAGCACCGACAAACCCACCGCCCAGATCGCGCTTAAATTCCCCATCGCAGCCATCACCACCCCTGCTTTATCCGTATCAAAGATAATAACATAAGCAATCCCGAACATCTGCGCCGCCCATGTCAAAGCCACCAAATAGCCAAATGTCGGACGCATCCTGCGCACATAAATATCCTGCGAGATAATTTCAGCCCGCAAGGATTTATTCACCTCCGAAAGCGCCGCTTCATATTGCGCCATCTCCAGTTCTGCCATTTTTTCGGTGTGGCGGTTGGCCTCGGCAAGTTGCTCGGGCGAGATCCCGCCATCGCGCAAAACTTCCTGCACCTTCCCCAGCGCCGCAGAAGCCTTTTGCGCCGCCGGATGCTCCAACACACCCAGCGCACCAGCCAAAATTGCAACAAGCACAGGCAGCCCCGCTTGGGATAATAGTGACCCAATCATAACATTCTCCTTAAGTTGTAAATAGGTTCCCCCGCATCACGTACGGGGTAAGTTGGAATAGTAAACGTCATTCCCGCACCACCCCCATCGTCATTCCCGCCCCACCCCCCCACCCCTCCCCCCCCCTCCCCCCACTCCCC
>JAOUOR010000024.1 GCA_029880245.1 Alphaproteobacteria bacterium | reverse complement strand
GTCTATCTATGGCTGGCGCGGCGCGGAAGTTGGCAATATCCTGAAATTTGAGGAGGATTTCAAGGGCGCTAAAATCATAAGGCTGGAGCAAAATTATCGCTCGACGAATAATATCCTTAAGGCGGCTGATTCGGTCATCAAGAACAATACCGGCCGTTTGGGTAAAACTCTCTGGTCCGAGCAAGGCGATGGCGAGTCTTTGCGGGTCTGCGGCCTTTGGGACGGGGAGGCTGAAGCGCGATGGGTCGGGGAAGAGATCGAAGATTTGCAGCGCGCTAAGGCAAGCTTGAACCAGATTGCTGTGCTGGTGCGCACAGGGTTCCAGACTCGAGAGTTTGGGGAACGTTTCCTGAAACTCGGACTTTCTTACAAGGTAATCGGCGGCCCTCGCTTTTATGAGCGTTTGGAAATCCGCGATGCGCTGGCTTATATGCGTGTGATTGTCCAGAAAAATGATGATCTGGCGCTAGAGCGCATCATTAACACGCCAAAACGGGGAATAGGCAATACGACGGTCCAGACGCTTTATGCACATGCCAGAGCCAAGAATATTTCCTTAAGTGAAGCCGTGATTGATTTAACCCAGACCGAAGAATTGCGCGCTAAGATGCGCGGCATGCTGATGAAGCTCATGGATGATTTCGAGAGATGGAGAGCTATGCTGGAAACCATGAACCATGCCGAGCTTGCCAATCAGGTTTTGGAAGAATCGGGTTATATGCAGATGTGGAAGGACGATAAAACCCCCGAAGCCCCGGGGCGCATTGAAAACCTCAAGGAGCTCATCAGCGGGATGCAGGATTATGATTCCCTGCCTGAATTTATGGAACATGTTGCACTTGTACTGGAAAATCAGGATGGCAGCGAAGGCGAATTTGTAACCCTCATGACACTTCACGGGGCAAAAGGATTGGAATTCGACTATGTTTTTTTGCCGGGCTGGGAAGAAGGTCTTTTCCCCTCGCAACGCTCTATGGATGAAAACGGCATGAAAGGCCTTGAGGAAGAGCGCCGACTCGCCTATGTCGGGATCACGCGGGCAAGGAAAAAGGCTTTTATTTCTTTTGCCAGTAACCGCCGAATTTACGGGAATTGGGTGAATGCTATTCCCTCGCGCTTTGTTGATGAATTGCCACCCGAGGTTATTGAAACTGTGAGCCAAAGCGGTATGGTGCAAACAGGACGTTCCCGTCACTGGGATTCCAGCGGATTTCAGGCCAAGTCAAAACCTGTGACGTCTTGGGATAAAAAAGTACAATCTGCTGATGGGACAATCTTTGCTCGCGGTGATAGGGTATTTCACAATAAATTCGGCTATGGCAAAATCATCAGCATAGATGGTCATAAACTGGATATTGCTTTCGAGAAATCGGGCACGAAGCGCGTGATGGACAGCTTCGTTGAAAAAGGCTAGAAATTAGAACTTGGTTTTCCAAACCTGACATAGTAACCTTTGTAAACAATATCAAGAATTAAATACCAATGACAATGAGCAACAAGACAGTAACGGTTTTTGGCGGAAGCGGCTTTGTAGGAAGTCAGATTATCCGTGAGCTTGCCGCTAAGGGCTTCATGATTAAAGTGGCCACCCGGGTTCCCGAGCGTGCCTATGATTTGAAACCTTGCGGCAATGTGGGACAGATTATTCCTATTGCCTGCAATTACAATAATGACGAGAGTATTGAGTCGGCCTTGAGGGATTCGGATTACGTTGTAAATTGCATCGGCATTTTATTCGAGCGCGGCAAATCCTCGACCTTCAAAAAGATTCATGTCGATATTCCGCAAAAAATAGCCCAAGCATGCGCGGAAAATGGCGTTGATCGTTTTGTCCATATTTCGGCCTTGGGATGTGATACCGGAACATCAAAATATGCAAAGACCAAGCTTGCAGGAGAAGACGCTATTAAAAACGCTTTTCCGGCAGCAACAATTCTTAGGCCAAGTGTGATTTTCGGCCCTAAGGATAATTTTTTTAATATGTTTGCAAGTCTTTCACTCTATATGCCGTTTTTGCCTTTAATCGGGGGCGGAAAGACAAAATTCCAGCCTGTTTTTGTCGGCAATGTTGCCGATGCGGTTCTCTATGCACTCCAAGAGAAAAAAGGTGAATCTAAAGGCAAAACCTATCATCTCGGCGGACCGGATATAGTGGATTTTAAAGAGATATACCAAAAGCTATTCAAATATACAGGCCGCACAAAACCGCTTGTGAATTTGCCTTTTGCATTTGCCAAGTTTGAAGCATTATTTCTAAGCATGCTACCCAAGCCTCTTTTGACGTCTGATCAAGTCGAGTCTCTAAAAACGGATGTTATCATTAGCCAAGGCGCCTTAACATTTGAAAATATGGGTATACACCCTAAATCCATGGATTTAATTTTGCCTTTATATTTGAAGATGTATCGATCAGGCGGACGATTTTCGCAAAAAACAGCGTAAGAAAATATGAAACAAAACAATAGAAAAAAATTAAGAACTATAGTGGCCTTAATGATTGGAACGGCAACGTTTGCGAGCGGATTTGTGCTAAATGATTTTGCAATATCACTGCAATCAGTCGAAGCTTCGACGCAGCAAATAGTTGCCGTTGTAAATGAAGATGCTATTTCCCAATCCGATTTCGATAAAAGACTGAAACTGATCATAGCTTCTTCAGAATTGCCGGATAACAAAGAAATCAGGCAGCGCGTAACTCCACAAATTATCGGTTCTCTTATTGACGAGCAATTGATGATTCAGGAAGCACGCAATATGAATATTGAAGTTGCAGACGAGGAAATAACACAAGGATTCGCAACAATTGCACAGCAAAATAAAATGAGTCCCGATCAGTTTGAAAAGATGCTGCGGCAGGGAGGCATAGATGTTGGAACATTGCGCAGGCAAATTCATGCACAAATTGCGTGGAGCAAGGTCGTACAAAAAAGATTGCGGCCGCGTGTTGTTGTCTCCGATCAGGATATTGATTCGGCGCTTGAACGTATGCGCAGCAAAATAGGTACAAAGGAATTTTTAGCAGCAGAAATATACCTGCCTTTTGATGATGCAAAAAGCGAAGCACAAACTAAAAATCTGGCGAATCGTTTGTCTCGTGAAATCAAAAGTGGTAAGACTAATTTTTTCAAAGTAGCACAACAATTTTCCAAGGGGGCAGGCGCAACAAAAGGCGGAGATACTGGCTGGCTAAATGAGGAGCAAATTAATCCCGATATTCTCTCAGCTTTGAAAAACATTAGGACACAACAGATTTCAAACCCTGTAAAACTTGAAGATGGCTATTATATTATGTTTTTGCGTGAGACGCGGGATCTGACAGAAGATAAGCTCCCTTCTCGCCAGCAAATCGAATATAACATTGGGAATGAGCGGCTGGAACGTTTGCAACGCAGACATCTGATTGATCTCAAAGCTTCTTCATTTATAGATATCCGTGTCTAGAGTCTCTCACATAGAAACACGTATCGCGGCAATTAAACAATTGCCGCCTTTGCGGGATATCATTGTGCAGCATAATTTAAGTGCAAAAAAATCATTGGGTCAGAATTTTTTGCTCGATTTGAATATTACCGATAAAATTATCAGAGAAGTCATTAACCACAATAGAAAAGATTTCTCAGACACAACACTCTTTGAAATTGGACCGGGGCCTGGTGGGTTGACGCGCAGCATTTTAAAAAGCGACGCTAAAAAACTCATAGCGCTAGAGTATGATTCCCGCGCCATAGAGGCTCTACAGTCTTTAAAGGAAGCCGCTCAAGGGACCCTTGAAATTATACAGGCCGATGCACTGAAAATTAACCTTATGGATTTGTCCGTAGCGCCGCGCGCCATAGTGGCTAATTTACCTTATAATATTGCTACGCCATTATTGATTAATTGGCTTAAACTGATCCGAGATGATGAAAATGCTTTCCAGTCAATGAGTTTGATGTTTCAAAAGGAAGTGGCTGATCGCATATTGGCAAAGCCCGAGACTAAAGCCTATGGACGTTTATCCATTATCAGTCAATGGCTATGCAGGGTTTCTAATATTTATGATCTTCCGCCCAGTGCGTTCACACCGCCGCCTAAAGTTAATTCTGCTATTGTGCATTTCATTCCAAAAGAACTGCCCGAAGACGCGCCGGATTTTAGCGCGGTTGAGAAAGTCACAGCCACAGCCTTTAACCAGCGCCGCAAAATGATTCGCTCCAGCCTAAAGGAGTATATGCCTGTAATTGAAAAGCTTGGCATTGATCCAGCCAAGCGCGCCGAGAATTTAAGCGTCGAAGATTTTCTGGCAATTGCGAAGCATTAAAGTCCCTCTTTTAAACCGCGCACAAAATCGGATAAACCAACCATTCGGCGGCGTTTCAGGCGCTCGGCATCCAGTATAAGCTGCGCCTTGCGGATAGCGACATCCACATCATTATTGATAATCACATAGTCATATTCGGAATAATGAGACATTTCATCGGCGGCCTTGGACATGCGGCCTCTGATATCTGCTTCGGATTCATGCGTGTCGCGGGAGCGGTTTCTCAGACGTTTTTCCAGCTCGGCTCTGGCAGGGGGCAATATAAAAACCGTTACAAGATCTTCGCGCGCCATCTCGCCAAGTTGCTGCGTGCCTTGCCAGTCAATATCAAAGATTACATCCTTGCCGTCTCTAAGAGCCTGCTCAACGGGTTCTTTTGGCGTGCCGTAATAATTATCAAAAACCTTGGCATGCTCAAGCATTTCTCCGGCATCAATCAACTCCCGAAACTCATCCGTGGTCACAAAGAAATAGTCTTGCCCGTGAACTTCTCCGGCACGACGCATACGGGTTGTGGCGGAAACCGACATCACCAGATCATCATTTGTGTTCAAAAGCGCTCTTGTAATAGTAGTTTTTCCGGCCCCTGAAGGCGAAGACATCACATACATAAGGCCGCGGCGTTTTATTTCCTGCAAAAATATACTCCGGAGTTAAGCGTTACTTTCCTAAAAATAACCTAACGGGTGAAGAATTAATGCGCAAATTAAAACAGCAAATTCCTGTCATGTTTTTCTTGATTCTTGAGTGAAAACCCTGTTTAGTGCTGTTTCCGCAAAAGGATTATAGTGATCAAGGCTTATAGATAACGAGGATAAAGATGTCACAATGTAATTTGGCTGAAAAACAATGCGCCACAGATACGAATTTGAATGTTTATTATGATTCTGATTGTAATCAGGATTTGATTAAATCGAAAACGGTTGCCGTGATTGGTTATGGATCACAAGGCCATGCTCATGCACAGAATATGAAAGATAGCGGCGTTGAAGGCGTTATTATTGGTTTGCGCGATGGTTCTGCGTCTGCTGCCAAGGCAAAAGGTGCGGGCTTTGAAGTTATGACACCTGCCGAAGCAGCGGCTAAAGCTGACGTCGTTATGATTTTGGTGCCGGATGAGCTTCAGGCCGATCTTTATAAGGATCACTTGGAAGCTAATCTTAAGCAAGGCGCAGCTCTTGTTTTTGCGCATGGTTTGAATATTCATTTTGGTTTGATTAAGCCCCGCCCTGATCTGGATGTGTTTATGGTTGCGCCAAAAGGCCCTGGCCACACAGTGCGCGGTGAATACCAAAAAGGCGGCGGCGTGCCGTGCCTGATTGCTATTGCTCAGGATGCTACGGGTAATGCCAAGGAATTGGCACTGTCTTATGCGTCTGCTGTAGGTGGTGGTCGCTCCGGTATTATCGAGACAACCTTCAAGGATGAATGCGAAACCGATCTTTTCGGGGAACAAGCCGTTCTTTGTGGTGGTATTTCTGCCCTGATCAAGGCAGGTTACGAAACTCTGGTCGAGGCAGGCTACCCGCCTGAAATGGCGTATTTCGAGTGCTTGCACGAAACAAAACTGATCGTGGATCTGATCTACGAAGCCGGTCTTGCCAATATGAGATACTCAATTTCCAACACAGCCGAATTTGGTGATTATACTCGTGGTCCTCGCATTATCACCGAGGAAACCAAGAAGGAGATGAAGAAAATCCTTTCTGAAATCCAGTCTGGTAAATTTGTCGAGGAATTTATGGGCGGCAATAAAGAAGGTCTAAACCGCCTTGTGCAACTCCGCGAAAGTGAAGCTCAGCATGATATCGAGAAGGTTGGTAACAAGCTTCGTGCCATGATGCCGTGGATTGGCAAGAATAAGCTCGTGGATAAAGATAAAAATTAAAATCTATCGTTAGGTGAAAATACAAAGGGCTGCGATAGAAAATATCGTGGCCCCTTTTTTGTCCTTGTCATTCCCCGAATTTATAACAGATAAATTCTAGGGGAATCTACAAAGAGGCTTGTGGATCGCCTTAGAATCTACTGCCGTAGATTCAGGCGATGACGATTTGAGTTTTTTTAAGATGGTAATAAAAATGCATCAAAAAGATGATAATACAGATAATATTCCTTTTGCGGTATTATGCGCACTGACCGCGCATTTCCTGTTTTCAATGATGGGATTCGGCGCAAAATATTTGACCGATGAGTATCACGTAACATTAATTGTATTTATCAGGAATTTGATCGTATTTGTCCCGTTTCTGATCTTTATGCTCAGAAGCAAAAACAGACATTTATTCAAAACAAATAAGCCCAGACTTGTTATATTTCGCGCGCTGGTTGGAAGCGTTAGCCTGATTGTAACGTTTTATGCTTTGGCTATTTTGCCGATGTCTTATGCGGCTGTTTTGTTTTTTACATCGACGATTTTGACGCCCATTATTGCAGCATTTGTTTTAAAGGAATTAGTCGGCATTCACCGCATTATGGCGGTCATAATTGGCATGATTGGTGTGGCTATAGTATCACATCCAAGCGGAGAGGTAAGTGTTTGGGGCGTTATTTTGGCTCTATGTGCGGCTTTTATGCATGCTACTATGTTCGTCACATTAAGGAGCTTAAAGTCTGAATCGCCTTTGACGGTCACATTCTATTTTGTCTTTGCCGGCATGGTTTTTCCTGCATTATTTCTTCCTCTCTACGGGGCAGTGCCATCCTATGATGTTTTGTGGATATTTGTGGTTGTCGGTATTTCGGGGGGCATTGCACAACTCTGTCTTGCCAATGCTTATAAATATGCGCCGGCCTCTGTTGTCACGCCATTTGCCTATTCGTCCCTGATCTGGACGGTTTTGATTGATATTTTCTTTTGGAACTATGATCTTGATTTTTGGGCTGTATCGATCGGCACAGCCCTCATTATGGGCGCACAGTTTTACATCATTCACCGCGAATATGTGAACAAAAGAAGAAAGGCAAGACCATGAAAAACGCGGTTATCCTTGGTTTAGCCTTTGCAGCGCTCAATGTCTTTTCTTTAGTGAAATAGTTTAAGCTTGCTTTTCACACCAGAATCTATACATGCCGATAAACAAATCAGGATGCTTTTCCTCAAACTTGGTCCAGTTTGACAAATCCTTGCCTTCCGGATCATCGGGATAGATTTTAGCAAATTTCTCTTTTGTCTCGTCACCTACAAATAAGCCAAGGAAGTTCAAATCTAAATCCGAGAGAATATCCTTGATCTGGTCCGGATCAAATTGGTGTTCCTGAACATGGAACAGCAAGTCACGACATTCTGACAGCGAAAAATAATCCAAAGCCAGATTGAAAAATTTGACATCCTTTGGCTTTAGGTATTGGTTAATATTGTCACGAAAGTCCTTAATGGATTGTGCATCCGAGCCTATTTTCTTCTCGGCAATGATTTCTCGCGCCTTGATAATAACCCGCCGTGCCATACGGCTATATAGCGCAATTCTCATTAATCCACCGGGTTTAAGCAAGCCATTGATAATTCTCCATCCTGCAACCGGATCCTTTAAATGGTGCAGCACACCGGAACTGGCAATAAAATCAAATTTTTGATCCAGATTGCCCAGTGACATAATATCAGCTTGCCTAAACTCGACATTGTGAATGCCGAATTCTTTTTGTTTTAACAAAGCATAGCCGATACTTGTTTTACTTAAATCAACGGCCAGAATCTCTGCATCAGGAAATGTAATGCCAAGCTGCAAAGCTTCGCGGCCCGTTCCGCAGCCTGCGATCAGGATTTTTGCTTTTTTGCCCTTAAGGCGTTCCTCGAACAGAACAGGCTGAGGGTTTTTATTAATGGATGTCCAGCGTGGATAGGGAAATTCCTCATATTGTTCCTGAACAGCCAGAGAGGTTTCATCTTTGATCTCGAATAAACCTTCAATGGTCTTTTTAAACTCTTGTTGCTGGAAATAATCCTCGATCATGGATTTTGGAATTTGCGAGACATGCTTGCCGCCTTTTAACTGGGCTGCAATTTTCTGGGCATTAGAAAGCGTATAAAGAGGGCGATAGCAGGAATATAGACCAAGTTCACTGAGCGCCGGTTTATCCGAGCTTTCCAGCTTCTTTTGCAAAGCCTCAACAAGCGGTGTCTCACTCTCATCTTCCTGCATAATATATTCTGTCAGGAAGCAATACCTTCCCAGCGCGCAAGGTATAAATTCTGCATATTCGGGTTCTATGAAAAGCGTTTTACCTTCATTATGTGATTCCAGTAAATATCTCCGCAGATATGTACAAAATTTCTCGAACATAGGTTCGGGAATAACAAAACTCCCCAATCCTGTCAGAAAGAAGGGGTCTGCAAGAGCATCAAGGGATTTGGCCGTACTATAGCTTTTTTTAAAGGCGGCGTAAGTCTTGCTTTTCGCCATAATATAATAGGAAGCAAAGACCTTATTCGAATAAATAATCGTTTTCCATGTTTGCCCGAAAGTCGACAGTTCCACGCCTGGTGTTTCAAGGCACTCCATCAAAACGCCTTTAAGGTTGGGGTTTATTTTCTTAAAGCGCATAGTGCTGACGATAGATATTAGTTTGCTTTTATACTCTATATTGGATGGATCAGAGGCAATGGCTTGCGCATAATTTTCTATCGCCGGTGTTGTTTGCTTTAAGTCGGCATAGATATCTCCCATACGGGCATAGGCTTGTGTGGCGGCCTTATCAATTTTTATAGCCTCAATATAGCTTTTGACAGCGTCGGTTATGTTTGCTTCAGCCTCGTAAACACGGCCCAATCCAATATAGCTTTGAGCGGTTGGATCATTAGTTACCAACTCCTGAAAGGCGGCTTTAGCCCCTTTGTAATTTTCTTTTTGAAATAAATCCCAAGCCTTATCATAGGCATCACTAGCCTCTTGGCTTTTTACTGCTGTGTTTGACATGTAGTTTATCCCTTTAGATATTATCTATCCTGAAAACCGTACTTATTATAGATCCCCATCGGGGTTTTTAGATCATCAATATGATAGACGTAAAACATGCCGTGTTCTTCGGCTGTCGTAATTTCAAATATATGATCAACAAATTTTAAAACACGGCGCGCATCAAGATCGGATAATTGTTTGAACGGATCGCCAACAACAAGAACCGGAATATTCTGGCTATCCTTACGTTGATCGACAATAATACGGCTTTGGTATAGGTCACGCATAATGCGCCGTTCATCGCCTGCGTCTTGTATCCAGCCCTCTGGCGTCCAGTCATCACCATCCCATAAAGATCTTTGACGGATTTTCTGATTCCCGAGATAGGGATCAAAGTCCATAGTTTGCCAGTTTTCCTTAAAAAACTTCCAGAAATAACCCCGCTTTTTTGCTTCAGCGAACTGTGAAAATGAAGCAAAAACAGTAACAAAAACCAATAAAAAAGCCAGAATACGCATATGAATTACCTTTTTTGTGTTCAAATCTATATAGAAATAACATGTTAACCTTTGTTATGGTAGAATAAAATGATGACAAATGCCATTACAATAGCATTATCAGGTTTGAATTCTGCGGCTCAGCGTGTGAGTGCCGCGGCGTCAAATATTGCTAACGCATTTACAAGCGGTTCATTGGAAGAAGGTGAACAAGCCCCTTATACTCCGCTTGATACAACATCCAAGGCTGATGCTCTGGGCGGTGTCCAAACAAGAGTTATCCCGCGGGACAATCCGTTCTCGGCTGCTTATGAGCCGAACTCGCCTTTCGCCAATGAGGATGGTATCGTCGGAGTTCCCAATGTTGATCTGGCCGAGGAAATTGTGAAAATGAAACTGGCCGAGATTTCCTATAAGGCTAATTTGAAATCAATTAAGGTCGCAGGGGAACTTTTTGATGAGCTGTTGAAAGCTACTGACGATTAACGCTTGATCCTTTACCCTGTTTCCTGAACAATCCAATTTATGAAATTTGCATTCCTAGGCTATGATTACTCCGTGGATGTCCTGATGCGTCTTGTTAAAGAAGGGCACATGCCTGTACATGTATACACATTTCCTTGTGATCAAATGTTTTATTTTAATGATCAAATGAAGGCTTTTTGCGAAAGCCTTGGCACTCCTATCCAGGAAGAACGAATCACACAATCCGATATAAAAGAACTGTATGATGAGGGTTGTGACGTTATTTTGGCCTGCGGTTACCCTTACAAAATTCCGCCAATAGATGAAACCAAGGCCTATGGCATTAATCTGCATCCGGCTCTGTTACCAAGAGTAAGGGGAATGATGCCCATTCCTTTTATCATTATGGAGGAACCGCAGGCCGCGGGTGTAACCTTGCACAAGCTCTCGGAAGGATTTGATTGTGGAGATATTTTGCTCCAAAAACCTCTTATGTGTGATGAGAACACAGATGTTGAAATGCTTGGGGCCAAAGTTGCACTTATTTCGCCGGATCTTGTCGCGGAATGCTTTAATAACCTGAAGGAGCTCTGGGCAAAGGCAAAGCCTCAGGATGATAAGAAATCCTCTCATTATAGCCCGCCTGATGATAAAGCAAGATCATTGGATTGGCATGGAAAAGTCGATGATTTACTTTTAAAGGGAAGAGCTTTCGGTCGGTATGGCGTTTTGGCACAAATAGAAAACGAAGCTGGGCAGAAACAAAATCTTGCCGTTTATCAGTTCTCTGGTTGGGAAGAACCGCATGATTATCCTTGTGGCTATATTTTAAGGTCTTCGCCAAGAGAAATCATAATGAGCGTGAAAGACGGCTTCGTGTGTTTAAAAGATTTTCAGGTTCTTCAATAAGTTTTTTCCCATAAAAATATTAAGACTTTTGGGTTTTAAAAGATTTTGTGTTATAAAGCATAATAACCGATCTGTGTTTTTTTCTACTCAAGCACAATGATTTCAAATTATGAGACTTAAACCGATTATAGCTCTGGTCATTTTTGCCTTTTGCGCTTTTCTACCGCAGAAGCTTCTGGCGTTGAGTGTTGATGATGTACGATTTGGCGTATATCCGGAAAAAGTCAGAATGGTTCTTGACCTTAGTGATATAGCAGATTTTAGAACATTTGTGCTTCATAGCCCTGAACGGATCGTTATTGATCTGCCACATTTTGACTGGAAGGCCGGAGAGGTCGAGCGCCCTCGTCAAGTCGGAATTTCGGACATCCGTCAGGGTAAGTTACAGCCAGGCATCTCAAGGATTGTATTTGATCTTGATAAGCCTGCAGAAATACACACGGCATATTTACTTAAAAAAAATAATAACAAGCCGAGCCGTATTGTTATAGACTTTGATGTTAGCGATGTGCCTAGAGGCCTTGATTCAACTGGAAAAATATTCGGTACCCTCTCGCTCGAAAATGCCAATATTGGAGGGTCTGTCCAAAAGGCGAGTTATTTGGTGCCGCCTGTGAAGCCAGACAGAGGTGCCAGCAATACTTTCAAACCTCTCATTATTATTGATCCTGGGCATGGTGGTGTTGATCCGGGAGCGTCAAGCGGATCGAGTATTGTAGAAAAACATATTGTTTTGGCGCTTGGTCACGAGCTTAAAAAGCAGCTATTGGCTACGGGGCGTTACCGTGTAAAGATGACAAGGGAAAGAGATATATTTATCCCCCTTAAAAAGCGCGTGGAATTTGCTCATAAGCAAGGCGGTGATTTCTTTATATCTTTGCACGCGGACACAATTCATAAAAAGGATGTGAGTGGCGCTTCGGTATATACCCTGTCAAAAGATGCGTCGGACAAACAGACAGCCAGATTGGCCGAAAAGGAAAACCGTGTTGATTTAATCGCAGGGCTTGATCTGGATATAGAAGATGAACAGGTGGCTTATATTCTGGGAGATTTCTTGATAACGGAGACAACGAATCAGTCGAAGTATTTTGCTAATATGCTGGTTTCCACAATGGAAGATAATGGTTTGAAAACTCTGCAAAGCCCACACAGATATGCAGGCTTCGCCGTTTTGAAATCACCCGAGATACCGTCTGTTCTCATTGAGGCCGGATTTTTGTCAAACAGGAACGAAGCATTTTTGCTTAATAAGGATTCTTACCGCAGGAAAATCGCCCGTTCAATTGTAAGTGGCCTTGATAATTATTTCGCTCAAAACCATAGAAATTGAAAGCGATGGGGGTGTGACAAAAAAAATACAAAATAGTCCCCAAAAATAGAAAATAATGAAGGAAAAAAGAAAAAAGCACTTGAAAAGTGACGTGTATTAGGCAAAGACTTAGTGTACAAATTTGGAGTGGGCGGTTATACTAATGGCAGCACATTTCCGGAGCATACTGCAATCTAACTGAACGAATAACGAGGAATTAAGATGAAAAGAATATTGGCAACATTTTGCTTAGTAGGGATGGCACTTTCTTTGTCAGCCTGTGAGTCAACAAAATCAGGCGACTCTTCATATACTTCTGGGCGTACGGCGGGAAAATCTGCTGCGGCACCAGCGGAAAAAGTATTCCAAAGAGCTCAAGTGAAATAAACCATCTTGTGGTTTTTATTTTGAATTTTGATGAAAAGACTGTCCTAAGGGCGGTCTTTTTATTATATTTGATGCTAACAAACTGAATGTAGTATTCTATGAAAGCATTTATCAAAGTTCTCGGTTTTTTTCTGATCAATGCAGTCGGATTTTCTGTAGGGCCGTTTATTCTTGCGACCGCAGTTTTTGGCTTGAAAATTGTTGAAGTGACTCAAGATAATCCGGATAGTATGATTTTCTTCGACACGTTTTTACTGCCGATCACTTTAACGTGGCTGGTTTGTTTTGTATTCAGCTTTGCCAGCTTTTTCCTTTCAGGACTTTGGAAGAAAGCATTCTTATTTCTGCCGGTTTATATTCCGCTTCTTCTGAGCATTTATAAGATTTATACCTTTATATAGTCATAAAGGATCCCAGTTGTTTGCGGCAGGGTGGTTCATTAAACAGCTCTAATTATTATAATTATGCGAATCGGGGTTGGGCTTTTTGACCATCGCGGCGCTTTTGATTTTGTCACGCAGGTCATTACTCTTATTTGCCGCCTTTATCCCTTCTTCTTCTTCGGGCTTTGAATCTTTCTTGTCCTTATCCTTACCACTGTCACGAATAGCAATACGGAGGGGATAACCCTTTCTTTCTCTTAATGCGGTACGGATGCGCGGCCAATTCAATAAATCCTTATGTGCCCCGGCAATCTCCATAATATTTTCCATGTCCTTTTCGCTGAGTTTCTGCTTGGTAACCTCTCCGCTTTCTTCCATAGCAATAGCCTGATCAAGATCTGGATGAGCTTCCAGAAAAAGCTCATTGCCGATCCATGCAAGTTTAATAGGCTGGTTCACGACATTGACCTTTGTCCCGACCGGAATTAGAGCATAAAATTCCTTTATGCTTTCCGGATACATACGAATACATCCACTACTCACACGGCGTCCAATCCCGTAAGGACGATTTGTCCCGTGAATAGCATAAGTCGGCCAGCCCAGATACAAAGCATGTGTGCCCAGCGGATTATCAGGTCCCGGGGGGACTTCAGCCGGAAGCTCAGGATCCTCGTCACGCATACGTTGTGTCGGACGCCATATCGGGTCGGTTTTTTTACGAATTATAGATGTCTCTCCGGTAGGGGTTGCCAGCCCTTCACGGCCAATACCTATGGGAAAGGTCGAAGGGGCCTCATCTCCGTTCATATAGGCAAAGACCCTCATTTCGGGTAAGTTAATGACAATGCCTTCATGGGGAGTATCAGGGAGAAGATGACGCGAGGGAATAATGACCTCTGCCCCGGCTCCGGGGATCCACGGATCAAGCCCTGGATTGGCGGCGCGCACTTCCACAAAACCCATGTTATATTGTCTGGCCAGGTGAACCAGAGTGTCTTCGTAAATGGCTTTATGTGTTTGCATCTGGCCGATGTAATTCTTCTTGTATCCGGCATGTGCGACATCTGTTAACAGGACCACAGGCACCAAAATACTCAAGGACGAATAAATCAAAGAGATTCTTGAGACGTTCTTGAAGGGTAAAATTTTTGATTTAAGATTTTTACTTCGAAACATGAAAGTAAATATAACGTGTGAAACCCCTAAAAAGCAAGGTGCAATAGGCAGATAAGAAAAATAGTTTAATCTTCGAATAATGCGTTAATTTCGTTACTCAGTTTTTCTGTTACGCGGTCAAAGACGCTGCTTTTTGCAATGCGTCCCTTTTCTTGTTTGTATAGCTCGAAAAGCGTTGTTCTAGGCCCGACTTTGCGAATAACAAATTGCAGATAAGGCTCGGTATGTTCCGATTTATAATAGGTATAACTTGCAAGACCATCATCAAAATTACAATCAACAGTGCGGTATGTCAGTGCTTTTTCGGCAGCGGCCATACAATAAAGTTGATCAAGTTTGCGAAACTGCGATTGCGTAAAACCTGCGGGTTGCTGAAAGGCTGGATTAACGATAACATCAAAGCTCATAGTTAATATTATGCCATATTATGGCGTTTTTTGGAAGGAAATGGAGCATAAAATGGTTTTAATGCACACACCTGAGCGTGATGAGGGGTTTCAGGCCCCTGATTTTACTCTTAAAAATATTGATGGAACAATGGTGTCTTTAAAAGATGTCATGGGGGAAAACGGTCTGGTGGTTATGTTTATCTGCAATCATTGTCCTTATGTGAAGGCCATTACAGACCGCATTGCTAAGACGGCTCAGGCTTTGCAAGAGGAAGGGGTAGGCGTTGTGGCGATCATGTCTAACGATACACAAAACTATCCGCAGGATTCCTATGAGAACATGAAAATCTTTGCGAAAGACAGTAAATTTACCTTTCCCTACCTCATTGATAAAACACAACAGGTTGCCAGAGCCTATGGCGCGGTTTGTACGCCGGATTTTTTTGGCTTTGACGGGGACGGGATTTTACACTATCGCGGTCGTCTGGATGATGCTGCAAACAAGGCGGCCAATGAAGACACGGTTCCTGAATTACTTGAAGCGATGAGAGCGGTCAAACAAATTGGATCTGTTTCCGGCGTTCAGCACCCGTCAATGGGATGCTCGATCAAGTGGAAAGAATAAGCGGTCATTATATTTGCTCTGGATCATACAAAAAATATCAGTATGATGAACACAATTTAATTTTTAGTATAAGGTTTATTGCGCTATGGCTGATGTATTTGCCGAAATCGATGAGGCAATGAAGCAGGAAAAGCTTCAGAATTTATGGGAAAAATATGGTGGTTTTATCATAGGTGTTCTGGTCTTGGTCATTTTGGCTACGGCCGGTAATGAGATATATAAAAACTGGGCCGAGAATAAAAACCTGAAACAGACAGAACATATGCTGGTTTTGCTGGAAGGGGACAATAAAAGTGAAATTATTAAACAGGCGCAAGAGCTTCAAACGGGTCTGAAGGGTTTGACCATGCTTAATGTTGCCGGAGATCTCGCAAGGCAAGGTAAGACGGAAGAAGCTTTCGAAATTTATAAGAAAATGGCGGTAGACAATGCCTTACCAAGGGAAGTAAGAGCCATTGCGGATTTTATGGTTTTACGTCTTATGATGAGCGTGAAAACGGGGCAGGAAATAACGCCGGAAAAAATTATTTCGGGTCTGGAAAAAATCTGGAATAATCCTGACAGCCCTCTAAGGTACCACGCCAGATTAGAAGCAGCTGTGATTTTAGCGGAAAATATTCGCAATTATGATGATGCGAAAAAACAACTCCAGTTTCTGATCAGTGAGAAATCTGTGCCGGATTCACTAAAGCAAAAAGCAGTATCTCTCGATGTATTATATGGTCTTAAAAACACAATAAAAACAAATGAAGAGGAAAAGAACTAGATGCAAGGCTATATCAAGACTTATCTTTTGCTTGGATCCTGTGTTTTGTCCTTGAGTGCCTGTTCGACTGTGTCAAAAGTCTTTGATGAGAAAGAAAACCCCCCTATAGAAGGCAAGCGTTTATCAGTGCTGGCCTTGCAAAAGTCACTAGAGCCGGACTCGACTGCTATTGAGCAAGGAGGTGTTATCTTGCCTGAAATCTGGCAAAATGAATACTGGCCCCAAGCAGGCGGCTTGCCGAATCATGCTATGCACAATCTTGCATGGGAAAGCGGTGACGTGGATGTGCTTTGGCGCGCTGATATAGGTTCGGGCAGCCACAACGAGATTCCTTTAACGGCACAGCCTGTTATTGTCAAAGATGTGATTTATGCACTTGATACGGAAAGCAAACTTTCAGCGATTAATGCACAAAACGGGAAAAAAATATGGGGCATAGATGTTTCAAATAAGGCCGAAGATGAAGATGTTATTGGCGGTGGGATAGCTTTTGCAAACGGAATGCTGTTTATCACAAATGGCTCAAATGAAATTCTTTCAGTCTCGGTTTCCGAAGGAAAGATTATATGGCGCGCAAATTTGCCTACACCCGCCAGAGCAGCGCCGACCGCTTTGGGGGGACGTGTTTTTGTTTCTACGCTTGATGACAGGCTTTTTGCCATTGATGCGGAAAAAGGCACAGTAATCTGGGATTATCTGGGGATAGGCGAGACGACAGGGTTGCTCGGTGCAGCCAGCCCTGCGGCTAATACGTCAATTGTGGTTCCCGCTTTTTCTTCCGGAGAACTTACTGCTCTGAGAGTTGAAAACGGCTCTGTGGTGTGGTCGGACAATCTGGCCAATGTCCGGAAATTTGGTGGCGGCCTTGAAAGCCTTTCGGATATTAAGGCCATGCCTGTGATGGATCGTGGCGTAGTGATTGCCATGAGCTTTTCTGATAAGCTGGTTGCAATCGAAGAGCATACAGGTTTGCGGCTATGGCAGCGTGAAATTGGTGGTTCGGCAACACCTTGGGTAGCGGGTAATGCAGTTTTTGTTCTATCCAATGATAATCAACTTGTAGCATTGCGTCTGGAAGATGGCGCGATTTTATGGGTTGAGCAAGTGCCGCGCTACGAAGATCCTGACGATCAGAAAAATGAAATTATCTGGTCCTCGCCAGTCATGGCTTCGGGGAACATCTTGCTGTGCGGTTCTCACGGGAAAATCCTGAAATATGACGCACAGACAGGAAAGCCTGCCGGAAGTATCAAAATCGGTGCGGCTGTCCAGATTACGCCCGTCATATCAAATGGCATTATGTATGTTTTGGCCGAAAACGGAACTTTAATTGCACTTCGCTAGCTTCTGACCTATATAAGAGCATGAATTATAATATAGAGACATAAACTATAGTCGTTTCGCTTTACTTTTTGCACAAGGCATGAGGAGTGAAGCGTATAAAACATATGTGAGCGACGAATAACGATGTGCAAAGATAAACGGAAATAATTATATGCTTAGAATAGCAATTATAGGACGGCCTAATGTCGGCAAGTCCACATTATTTAATAAACTGGCCGGAAAACACCTGGCGATTGTCGATGACACGCCGGGTGTCACGAGAGACTGGCGCGAGGCAGAGGGCGACCTGTACGGTCAGCCTTTAATCGTGATCGATACGGCAGGTCTTGAAGAAGCCTTTGATGAGTCTATTCAAGGCCGCATGCGTCAGCAAACCGAAGCAGCTCTTGCCCGTGCGGATATTATCCTTTTTGTGATTGACGGGCGCGAAGGTGTAACCCCTCAGGATACCCATTTCGCGGCTTTTCTGCGTAAGCAAAAAAAACCGATTATTATGGTGGTTAATAAATGCGAGAACTCCAAACGGACCCAAAGCAATATTGCCGAAAGTTATGCGCTGGGCTTTGGCGATCCTGTTGCGATCTCTGCGGCTCATAGTGTGGGGCTGGATGATTTATATCATGCACTTGAACCGCATTTCAAAGATGACGAAGATGCGGGTTTCACCTCGGATAATAATGAACGGGATAATTTGGAAGATATTGATGCGCTTGAAGGGCTGGATAATTTTGAATTCGAGCAGGAAGATATTGACCCTGAAAACCCTATTAAGCTTGCGATTATAGGGCGGCCCAATGTCGGTAAATCTACGCTGTTAAACGCCATCCTCAAAGAGCAGCGCGTAATGACTGGCCCCGAGGCAGGGATTACCCGCGATGCAATCGCAGTAGATTGGGAGTTTGAGGGTCGTAAGTTTAAGCTTGTGGATACAGCCGGACTTCGTAAAAAATCCAAAATAGATAACCAGATCGAAAAAATGTCTGCCGAGGATTCATTTAGGGCTATCCGTCTTGCGCAGATCGTCGTTCTGGTTCTCGATGGTAATATCGCTTTTGAAAAGCAGGATTTACAACTCGCACAGCACGTTATTGATGAAGGGCGCGTTCTCATTCTTGCCGTCAATAAATGGGATATTGTGAAAGACCGTGATGAAATGCGGGAAAAAATCAGATACCGCCTTGATACGGGACTTGGGCAAATCCGTGATATTCCCTTTGTGACGATCTCTGCCAAAAACGGAAAAAATATAGAGCGCCTGTTCCAACAGGCATTAGAGAAATACGAGGTTTGGAACGCCCGCGTTTCGACCGGAAAGATGAATAGATGGCTGGCGGGGATGGAAAGCCAAAATCCGGCGCCCTTGGTCAGTGGCCGCCAAAACAGGTTGAAATATATCACCCAGATTAAAACAAGGCCGCCTACTTTTGCGCTCTGGGTTTCATATCCGAAGGACCTCCCGCAAAGCTATCGCCGCTATATTATAAACGGCCTTAGGCAAGATTTCGACATCCCGTCCGTGCCGATACGTTTACTTGTCAGAACAAGCAAGAACCCGTATTCTTGATATAGTCATTTGATTTTAATTTCGGACATCGTTGCTTCGCTTCTTACGTATAAAAAATACGTGAGCAACGAATAACGATGTGCAAAAATAAATGGGAGTGGCTATAGGCCTAAAACGCGGGCTGGCCAAGCCCGAATTCCAGAAGGTTCTGGTTAATGGCAAGGCTTATAATGGCAACGAATCCGCCAAGTTCCCAAGGGATTTTAAAACAATGCGCCAGTACAAAGCCCTTATAGACATAGCCCAAAAGGGTCATGAAAATTGCGAATGATGCAAAATGTTGCATCTCGACCCCTGTTACCAGCCCTATAAAAATGGGGGTTAGCATTATCAGGGAAGGAATGCTCATCCAGTTTGAAATCGTTATAAAGCGCCAGAAATGTTCTTCCTTGTTATATTGTTTCATGAAATAATAGAGAAACCCAAGAAATATGACTGTGGCCCCAATCATATGTCCAGCCTCCGAGAGAACAATCAGACTCAAATTGCTTTCATTTTTGATGGCCATAATAGTTATAACGGAAATTGGAAATAACAGCAAAACTATTACAAATGACTTGATAGCCGAGGCTTTCGAGGTTTCAAAGCGCTCTATTCCGCTCTTCATAAAAAGGAGTATTTCAAAACATCCTAACAAACTTTGTTTAATTTCTTTTTTGGTAAACATAGTCGTACTCCTTTTCTCATTATATAGAATAACAAGAAACTATGGAAAATAAAAGGAGAGAATGAGGTAATAATGTGTAAGCCCCAAGAGGTGTGGGCTTTTTGTGGATAAGATTCGGCAAAAGGCTATCGTTGCTTAGCTGAAATATATAATATTATGACCAGTATGTTATATTTCCCGTTCACCCTTATTAACTATGCCTAAAATTATAAGCCGATAAAGTTTGACATAGTTTACATAATCATGATATATAGCAGTCCAAAATGGTTAATAAACTGTTAATGAGTTGCTGCTTAGAGCAAAATATATTATGAAGGTGAAACTGGGTTATAAGGAGTAAATATGATGAGTAAGCCTTCTAGCACGCCAAATCAAATAAATACCGAAAATTTATCGAAAAACCTGAAAACGGCGTTAGTATCTGACGCAAGTTGCGAGATGGGGTCGCTTGATGGGAGTATTCTGGTGGTCGATAAACCTGAGGCAGGATCAAACAGTACCGAAATTATAATGGAGGCCGGAAAAGAATATAACTTCTTTTTCCCGCAATCCGAGATAAAAGGTGTTATCCAAAAAGACGGTTATCTGCAATTTACACTCGATAATGGAACAATGATAAAGCTTGAAAACTTCAAAAATGCTGTTCTCGAAGGTGAACCTGCAACATTGAATTTCGAAGACGGGCTTTCTAATGAAGCACTGGTAAAAATTATTTCACAAGGTGCTAAAAGACAAGACGCGCTAGAAGAAGAAATCATGGCAGAATACAAGGCCAAAATTCGCGTAAGCGAGATCGAGCCTGCTGCGGGAGAAGAAGATCTGGAAAATAATGCAGTGACACCTCAAAATCTGGCAGAAATTGAACCGGAGGCTGGGGACAGCTCAGGTCCTTTGGGCCGAATATCCTCGGATGGTCGTGGCTATGGTTTCCAAAGCAGCTTCGAAGCGCAAGGCGTGCTTCCGATCGAAGATGTTGGCCCGATTAACCCCACAGAGCTGCAATATGGTCTACCGAGTGTAAATGATGAAGTAAAAGGATTTAATCAGGTTACGTCAAAAGTAACAGATGATACAAACCCTGTCCTTGTTCAACCTGAAGCTATTACAATTGATGAGACAGATCTTGCGCCGACAATATCTGTAACTGACTCTGTTCAAGCGGATTTTGGTGGTGATACACCTGGGAGCTTTTCTGCTAACGGGTCATTTTTTGTTGGTACGCTCACATCAGGCGGTAACGCCGTGAGTGTGACATTTAATGGTGTCGACACATATACAGGAGCCACAGCCACCGACACAATCTTTACTCTGGTTGTAAATAGTGGCGGATCATACACTTTTACACTTGAGGGCGTTCTCGATCATCCCGATGCAACAGATCATAATGATGCGTTTATTTTACAATTCGGTGTAACAGCCCAAGATAGTAACGGTGATACGGATGATGGCGTTATTACTGTTAATGTCCTTGATGATGGTGTCACAGCCACGGATGATTTTGCAAGTGTTGACCAGAGTGTCGGCGTTATTACAGGTAATGTCCTTGATAACGACTCCCTTAGTCAGGACACGCCTAACACTGTAACCGAAATAAGCTTTGGCGGCGTAACAGTCAGTGTTGATCCTGTAACGGGGGCAATAATTATTGGTGATAATGGCACATTGGAGATCTTTGCCAATGGAAACTATACATACACAGTAACAGGCGGTAGTAGGGTGTCTGCGACATATCCCGAAGGTGATTGTGAAGACCGGTTTGAATACACCTTAACTGATGGTGACGGCGATAGTGATATGGCCCTGCTGACAATAAAGACGATCAAAGGAACATTAATTGTCGGTGAAAACGTAGATGATATTGACGGATCAACAGTGCCGCATCACGTCAATGGCGATTTTGGTGTGATTACGGGAACGCAAGGCTCTGATATCCTTGTGGGTGACCTTGGCGGATCAACTTCGGATCAGCAGGACAAGGATTTCAACTTCGTCTTTATTCTTGATGTGAGCGGTTCTATGAAAGATGATGACGGCGCGGGCAGTAAGATTGAGCTTCTGAAAGCCTCGGTCATAGATATCCTGAACAGTTTTGGTGCCTATGCAGGGGGTGAAATCAAAGTTCACCTTGTGCCGTTCTCAACACAAGTTCAAAACGTAGGAACATTCACGGTAACGGATGCGTCCGATCTTTCTGATGCGATTGATTTTATCATGGCTCTCAAAGCTAATGGCCTGACCAATTATGAATCACCAATGCAGGAAGCTATTGACTGGTTACAAGGAACGGACCCAATAAGCGGCGCTGTGACAACAACGTATTTTATTTCCGATGGTGAGCCGAATCATTACATGGATGAATTTGGTCAGGCTGCTTCGGGTAGTGCTTCGGAGGCTCTCGACGAGATAGACGGTACGAGCGATGGTACAGATGAAATCCAGATGTTGCAGGATTTGAGCGATGATGTGATTGCTGTCGGTATTGATGTCAGCAGCAAAAACATTGCCCGCCTTAGCCTGATTGATGCAGATGGAAATGCGATCAATATCGATAGCCCATCTGATCTGGCTGTGGCAATTTCCGGTTCAAATCCTGTCCTTAGGCTGGATGATCTCGGTGGTGACGAAATCATTGGCGGAGCGGGTAATGATATCCTGATCGGGGATGTGCTGTTTACTGACGATCTTGCCGATGATCATGGTCTTTTGACTGAAAACGGCGCCGGATGGAGCGTATTCGAGCTTCTTGAAAGCGGCGCAAGTGCAATCAATGCCGGTTGGGATCGCGATGATACACTTGCCTATATTCGTGCAAATGCCGAAAGCTTGTCGGAGGAATCGCTGGATGGCGTTGGTGCAGGCCGTTTGGGCGGCAATGATACACTTTTTGGCGGTGCCGGTGACGATTTGATCTTTGGTCAGGAAGGGGATGATATAATCACAGGCGGTTCTGGTAATGATACGCTCTATGGAGGCACAGGGGCGGATCGCTTTATCTTTGACGCTGTTGATGAGGGCATTGACATAATCAAAGATTTTGACGCAGCAGAAGATAGTATTGACCTGACAAGTGTTCTGACAACTTATAATAGCGCAACAGACAGTATCTCTGATTTTGTTATCGCTACGGAAAGCGGCGGCAATACGACATTGGCCGTGGATATAGCAGGAACATCTGGTGCTTCCGGTCTGGTGACTTTGGCAATTCTTGAAAATGTTACGGGTCTGGATGTGAATTCTGGGGTAATTGAGGCGTAAGTGTCACATTCCATTGTAGCTCCGGTACACAAATTTTACCGATTTCCTTACCTGTCCAGTTTTTCAGAATTGGACGGGTAAATTTTTTTAAAGCCTTATCGGCTTTCGGGGTTAAAACATCCAATTCATTTAATAGTGCTCCCAAAGCAGGATATGTTGCGCGTTCTAATACGCCGTCTTCGGCCTTAAGGTAAATTGTTAGCCCCTTATCACGGATAAAACACAAATAATTGCCTTCCGCGCCAAGCTTGCCGATAATATTGCCATTAGAAACTTCACCAAGCGCCGTGCAAAAACGCTCTTTTCCGCCAAGAATATAAGGGTGTGAACTCATCGCATCCAAAATGGTTTCACACGATTTGGCGCGTTCTTCTGACAATTTTCCGGGATTCATGAACTTTGAAAATCCCAAAGCCAGATATTTGAGCGGAATTGCCGGATTTGGCGCAGAGCAGCCATCAGTCCCAGAATGACCTTTGGATAGATCATATTCTGTCATTTCGGAAATAATGCGGTAAATTTCTTTTTGCACGGGATGTTCTAGGGAAACATAGTCTTTAATATCATAGCCCATATGTTTTGCAGTGCTGAGCATCCCCATATGTTTACCCGAGCAATCGCTGTGCAAGGCGCATATTTTCTCACTGGTTTTGATCATCTCATGGGCGCGCCCTTCGTTCAAAGACAAATGCCCGCCACATTCCATATCACTGACTTTAAGGCCGATTTTATTAAGCCAGTTTTTTACCTTCTCAATATGGATTTTTTCCGCATTATGCGAAGCACAAGTCAGAGCTATTTCCTCAGAACTAAGTCCAAAGGCTTCTATCGCCCCGCTTTCAACAAAGGCAAGGGTCTGTAAGGGTTTTAGGGTCGATCTTGGTGATATAATGCGTTCCATATCACCCCATTCTCTTAAGGGTTTGCCATCCTTATCCATAATAATGGCATGAACGAGGTGAGAGCTCTCCGTTGTGTTTCCCCGTGTAACATCTACTTTGATAGGATCAATACCCGTTTTTCCCATTGTGTTTCTTTCTATAGCGTGTTTTAACGTGAAAATAAGCATAATTAAAAAATGAAAACAAGAATATTGTGAAATCAATTATATGGTTTCTTGTTGTAATAACTCTATTCCAGCTTTTTTTAAGAGGCATTCCTATTTCAAGAACCTATTGCATAGTCTTCAAAAAAAAGGCATAAAAGTGAGATAATAGCAGTGAATAACTTTCATTATGGGGTTTTTCGTTATTAATATAAGGATTAAAATCGTGACTTTTGGTAAAAAACTAAAAATTCTTTGTTTGTCTACGGCGCTTTCAACCGGATTGTACATGGCTTCGTCAGGTGTTTTAGCAGACGAAAATCAAAAAACAACTCTAAGGGATGCTGTAGCAGTCGGCGTTGCGACAAATCCTGAATATGGCACAGTCGCCGCCAGCCGCCGCGCTACGGATGAAGAACTGGAGCAAGGCTCGGCCCTGTTTCTTCCCTCGCTTGATCTCAGAGGCGACATCGGAATGGAACATAGTGATGATGTCGCGACCAGAGCAGGTTCAGGTGATGATGAAGAGGATTTATGGCGTAAAGAAATCGGACTAACTTTAACACAGATGCTTTTTGATGGTTGGGAGGCTCATTACGAGGTTAAACGTCAGGAAGCCCGTGTGATGTCATCGGCTCACCGTGTTCGGGAGACAGCCGAGCTTATTGGTTTATCTATTGTCGAAGCCTATCTTGAAGTGCTGCGCCAGCGTCAGCTTCTTATGATTTCCGAGCAAAATGTTCGTGACCATATTGCGATTATGGATCAGATCAATGCCGGTATTAAAGCAGGCCGTTCAACCCGCGCAGATGGGGAGCAGGCAAAAGCACGTCTGGCCTCAGCCAAAGCCACAACGGCTAATACCAGACAAGCGCTGAGAAACGCAGAAGCCGGTTATCTGGCAGAAGTAGGCGATAAACCGGCAAGTCTGGAATTGCCGGAAGTGCCGTTTGGGCTTCTTGAAAAGGATGTCGAGGAAGAAGTGGAAAAAACACTGTCAAACAGCCCGACCCTTGATATTTTCGCAGCTGATATAGAGACTGCCTATGCCGAAGCGCAAGGTACGAAATCAACCTATTATCCGCAAATGGATTTACAGCTTAATGCCCGTACAGGCCATGATTTGGGCGGTGTACAGGGGCGTGATACAAGTGCTTCGGCTCTTGTCGTGATGAACTGGAATCTTTATCGCGGTGGAGCAGATGTGGCGCGTGCCAGTGAATTTGTTCATCGTCACCAGCAAACAAAAGAATCTCATGCGGAAGCTGAGCGCTCGATTGAAAATGATGTGCGTCAAACTTGGGCCAGCATGGAAGCTTCGGCTGAGCGCGCCAAACAATTTAGGGCGCAGGTTGATGCAAACTCGCAAGTGGTCAAGGCCTATAAGGACCAGTTTAGTCTGGATCGCCGGACCTTGCTTGATGTGCTGGATTCCCAGAACGAACTTTTTGTATCAAAAAGTAACGCTGTGAACTCCGAATTTGTTCAAATGCTGGGTGTTTACAGGCTTCTGGCTCTCAAGGGTCAGCTTTTGCCGTCAATGGAAATTGATTACCCACGTGAAAGTAATGTTGAATCAGATGAGAAATGGTCCTATAAAGAACGCCAGAAAGCGCGCTAGGATATAATTCAGGCTGACGCATTTAGTAAATTAAACAAGTAGGACAATAATAACGTGTCTAAGGAACCTGAATCCGGGGCAACAGAAAAATCCAGTAAAAAAGCTAAAGACGGCAGAGAGAAAGCCGGAGAATCTTGGCCTTTGCAGGCTGATCGCATGGCCATTCAAAGTCCTTTGGTAGAATGTTTGCGCCTGATGGCGGGCTATTATGGACGCCGCGTCAGTGCCTCTTCCCTGACATCGGGTTTACCTGTCCCGCCGGAAGGCATCACGCCCGCCCTTTTTATACGCGCTGCCGAACGCGCCGACTTACAGGCTCGCCTTATAGAACGATCTCTGGAATCCTTGACGATTGCCCCGAATTTACCATGTGTCTTGTCTTTGGAACATGGGCAAGCCTGTATCTTATGGGAGATTAAGACAACCGGAGATGAAAAAAAGGCCAAGAACAAGAAAGAGGCCATCCGTAATGTTAGTGGTGAAACAAAATTTACGGTACAGTTTTCTGAAACAAGTGATGAAAAGCAGGTTCTTACTCTTGACGAATTGCAGGATATATACACGGGCTATGCGTTTTTCCTTAGGCCCATAGCCCGCGCCGATGACCGCGCAGGTCCCGCCGAGATTGATAATGCGCAGGACTGGTTCTGGTCTGTTTTCCGTAAAAATAAGACAATTTACGCCGAAGTGGCTATCGCCGCGATCATGATCAATTTTTTCGGTCTGGCAAGCTCGCTCTTTATTATGAATGTGTATGACCGCGTTGTACCGAATAACGCCATTGATACTTTATGGGCATTATCTGCCGGTATTTTATGCGTTTATATCTTTGATTTTGTCTTAAGAAATTTACGTGCGCATTTTCTGGATCATGCGGGGAAAAAAGCAGATGTTAAAATTTCGGCGGCGCTGTTTGAGCAAATTCTCGGCATGACGATGAGTGCCCGCCCCGCTAGTGCAGGGGTGATGGCCAGCCATATGAAAGAATTTGAAATGCTCAGAGACTTCTTTACTTCCGCAACTCTGGCGGCGTTAATTGATTTGCCCTTCATTTTAGTTTTTATAGGCGTGATTGCCATTTTGGGCGGTCCGATTGCTTTTGTTCCCTTGGCGGCTATCCCTCTTGTGGTCGGGATGGGTTTTTATCTGCAAAAACCCTTAAGCAAAGTTACACGCGAATCCATGCATGAAAGTGCTTTGAAAAATGCTTTGCTGTTTGAAACAATTACAGGGCTTGAAACGGTAAAAGTCCAGGCCGCAGAAGGCCACGCGCAACGTAACTGGGAAGAATTGACAGAAAAAGCGGCCAGAACAGCTGTTAAATCCCGCCAGATTTCAGCTTTTGCACAGAATTGGGCCATGCTGATCCAGCAATTGGTTAGTGTCGGGATTGTCATTGTCGGTGTGTTTTTGATTAAAGAAGCCTATATTTCAATGGGCGCGCTGATTGCCTGTGTGATCCTCTCTGGTCGGGCCATGGGGCCTTTGGCACAAATAGCCGGTCTGATGACGCGTCTTAATCAATCTCGCGAGGCTCTCATACAGCTTGATGATCTGATGAAACGTGATGTTGAACGCCCTGCCGGAAAACAT